>JALHPN010000252.1 GCA_022842465.1 Polyangiaceae bacterium
TGCTCTTCCGATCTCGCGCCGAACGCGGTACGGAGAGCGCTCGCGAAGGGCGCCTCGACGAAGGCCGCGCCGGAGGCCGAGCCGCTCCTCGTCACGGCCGTACGGAGCGCGACGGGCGCGAAGCGGCGCGCCGTCCTCGAAGCGCTCGCCGCTGCCCGCGCTCCGCTCGACGCCGAGGACGCGCACGGAGAGTCGGCCCTGTCGGTCCTCTCGACCGAGGCGCTCCACGCCGTTCCCGAGGGACCGTCCGTCGAGAAGCCGCGCGCGCAGGATCTCGTCGCCCTCCTCGTCGCGCGCGGCGCGAAGGTGTCGGGTGGGGTCCTCGCCGCGGTCGTGAGAGGGGCCGAGCCGCAGCGCGCGCCGCTCCTCGAGGTCCTCCTCGGGGGCAGACTCGCGCACGATGCGACGCTCGCGGCCGTCTCCGCCGCGACGGAGGCGGGCGACGCGGCCGCGGTGAAGAAGCTCGCCGCGAAGGGCGTGAGCTGGGCGTCCCTCGACAAGGGCACGACGACCCCGCTCGAGCGCGCGATCGTGGACGGTGATCCCTCCGTCGTCCGGGCCCTCCTCGATGCCTCCGCTCCGACGGGGCGCATCGGCGGCTCGTCGAATCCCGCGCTCGTCACGGCGGTGACGGCGGCCTCGGGGGAGAGCGATGCCGCGATCGAGATCGTGCGCGTCCTCCTCGATCGCGGAGCGTCGCCGAACGTGAAGGGACTCGAGGGGCGGACGCCGCTCTTCGCCGCCGCGCAGCAGGGGAGCGAACGGCTCGTGACGATGCTCGTCGCGAAGGGCGCGCGCGTCGACGACGAGGTCGACGGCATGACCCCGCGCGAAGCCGCCGAGCTCGCCGGACACGACGGCGTCGTGAAGCTGCTCCGCGCGCGCGGCGCACGCGCGACCCTCAAGTGAGGAACGTGACGGGGACGCCGAGGTGCTCGGCCTCGCGCACGACGGTCGAGAGCCCCTCCGCACGCGAGGCGTGGACGACCTCGTCCGCGGCGCCGATCCACGCGAGCGTCTCGCTCCGCGGCATCGTCCCGAGGAAGCGCACGTCCATGTGCCAGCGATGCGCGAGCTCCTCGAGCCGCGACTTCTCCGGGCCGTCGCCGAGGACGACGAGGACCGGATCGTCGCCCGCGTCGTGGCCTCGCGCGCTCGCGACGTAGTCGATGACCTTGTCGACGCGCTTGCTCGGGACGAGCCGCCCCGCGCAGACATAGAGGCGTCGTCCGCCGAGACGCTCGCGCCTCGAGCGCGCTTCCGAGCGGACGTCCTCGACCGGCCCGAGGGGGCTGGGCTCGACGATCATCTTCTGACGGAGCTCGTCCGCGAGCGCCTCGGGGAGCCGCGCTGCGAGGTCGTCGACGAGCGCGGCCGAGACGAAGCGCCAGCGCGACGCGTGTGCGACGAGCTCGGCGACGAGCAGCTCACGCACGCGCGGCGGCAGCGCGCGGAGCAGACGTACGTCGGCGCCGTGGGACACGAGCTCGAGGTCCGGCCGCGTGCCGCGGGGGAGCAGCGCCATCGCGCCGATGGCGACGGGCAGACCGCTCGGGACGGCCCAGTGGGCGATCACGCGATCGGGGTTGGCTCGCCGGAGATCCCTGGTCGCGCGAGCCACCCACGCTGCGGCCTCGAGGGCCCGCCATGGTTTCTCCCGGACCCGGGCCGCGACCCCCGGCCATCCGAAGGCGCCCCCCGGGATGGGCCTCAGGACGACCACGTGATGGCCGGCCCGCTCGAGCTCGTGGACCTCCGTCTGGACGAAGTGACCCGACGGATCGCCCTCCCGGTCCGGGTAGCTCGTCGAAATCACGGCGATCCGCATCGCGGCACCCCAGTAGCCCATGGCGCCGCGGACGCCAATCCGTTCCCCGGGGCCGCCCCCGCTTGGGATCGCAGTCCGTGATCCCGCGCCGGCCGCGCGCCCCGCGGTCCGGCGCAAGTCCGCGACAGGTGGTGCACGTCAGGCAACATGTGGGTTGGCATCCCACGTGCTCTACCCCGACCATCATGAACGCCTTCCGCGCAGGACTCGTCACCGCTGCTTGTCTCGTCGGCTCCGTCTACGCGATCGCGTGCGCCGCGCCGTACGCCCCGAAGACGCTCGTGGTCGAGTGCGACAAGGAGAGCGCCACGGGCGACGACTGCGAGAACAAGGACGAGGGCAACTCGCCGCGGCGCGGCTCGGGCCCGAGCGGCGAGGCGAACCCGACGCAGGCGACGGACGACACCCAGCCCCTGCCGACGACGCCCGCGGACGCCGGCGCGGCCGACTCCGGCAAGCAGCTCGGCCCGATGTGCCAGGCGCTCGAGAGCTGCTGCCAGCAGCTCGACAGGGCGGGCTACACCGGCTCCGTCCGCCAGTGCCGCTCGGTGGTCGCCGACGGCAACGAGTTCAGCTGCAACTCGGCGCACACGGACTACAAGACGCCGGACCCCGAGTCCGACTTCGTCTGCAACTGATCGCCCTCGGGCGGTCGTGCTAAGCACCGGGGCATGGCCGCCCCCGCACGCACCGTCCAGATCAAGGGCCGCATCCTCTACGTGACCGAGGACGAGACGCTCCTCGCCTCGCAGCTCGAGGGCACAGACCTCGCGTGGGATCCCTCGCAGCCGCTCGTGTCGAACATCTCGACCGACGAGCTGACGCCGGGCTGGGTCTGCTACTACTACGACGAGACGCTCGCGCGTTACTGCCTGGTCGGCCTCCGCGGCGGCAAGGTCGCGCGGGACGCGATCAGGGGCGGCGGCTTCGGCGTCATCGTGAGCGGCCTCTCGAAGGGGTGCGGCTCGAGCCGCGAGACGGCGCCGTACAGCGAGCTCAAGTCCGGCGTGCAGCTCGTCATCGCGAAGAGCATCGAGAAGATCTACAAGCAGAACGCTCAGAACATCGGCCTCCTGACGTCGACGGATTTCGGGCTGCTCGAGCGCATCCAGCGCGGCGAGGCGATCCCGATGGAGGAGTTCACGCGCGGCCTCGATCCCATCAGCGCCTCCATCGTCGAGCACGGCGGCCTCTTCGCCTACAACCGCGCGCGGCTCGCCGGCGAGACGACGCCGCCCGCGATCACGACGGCCCCGCGGCCGATGACGCTCTGCGAGAAGATCCTCGCCGCGCACGTCATCACGGACGCGAAGAGCGGCACGGTCGGCGTCCCTGCCGTGAAGCCGGGAGACGCGTTCTTCGCGCGCACCGACGTCCGCTTCAGCCACGAGTACGTTACGCCGATGGCGGAGTCGCTCTTCGTCGCCGAGATGGGCAAGGACGCCACGGTCACCGAGCCCGAGAGCGTCTGGGCCTTCCGCGATCACCTCACGTTCCTCGACCTCGTGATGCCGAAGGCGCACCGCGACATGGGGCTGAAGGAGCAGGCCGAGAAGCTCGCCACGGTCCAGGAGGACTTCACGAAGCGACAGGGCGTGAAGCTCTACGGCGAGGTCCACCGGGACGGGAAGCTCGTCGGGTCGGAGGCCATCTGCCACAACAAGGTCATCGAGGAGATTGCGCTCCCGGGCCAGCTCGTCTGCGGGACGGACTCGCACACGTGCATGGCCGGCGCGCTCGGCTGCTTCGCGTTCGGCGTCGGCTCGACCGACATGGCGAACGCCTGGTACACGAAGGACGTCCGCGTCACCGTCCCCGAGACGGTGCGCTTCGATCTCCGAGGCGCGATGCGCTCGGGCGTCTGCGCGAAGGACGTCATGCTCCACATCCTCTCGCAGCCCTTCTTCAAGGGGAGCGAGGGGATCGGCAAGGTCCTCGAGTTCGGCGGCGAAGCCGTCCACCGCATGCCGCTCGACGAGCGCGCGACCCTCACGAACATGGCCGTCGAAGCAGGAGGCTTCACCGGGATCATCGAGGCCGACGAGGTCGTCGTCGACTACCTCGTGAAGCAGCGCGGCCTCGACGCCGCCGAGGTGCGGAAGACCATCGTGCGCGCGGACCCCGGCGCGACGTATCTCGCCACGTTCGAGATCGACCTTGCGGCGGTCGAGCCGATGGTGGCCACGCCGGGCGATCCGCGGAACGGGGTCCCGCTCCGCTCGCTCGAGCAGGCGGGCGGCACGTCCGACGTCGCGATCGACATCGCGTACGGCGGGTCCTGCACCGGCGGCAAGAAGACGGACATGGACATGTACGCGTCCGTCCTCGCCGACGCGGTGAAGAAGGGCAAGCGCGTGGCCCCCGGCGTCCACCTCTACATCCAGTTCGGCTCGCAGGACATCCGTCGCTACGCCGAGCAGAAGGGCTACCTCGACGTCTTCGCGAAGGCGGGCGCCGAGCTCGTCGACCCGTCGTGTGGCGCATGCATCAAGGCGGGCCCGGGCGTGAGCGATCAGCCGGGGCAGGTGACCGTGAGCGCGATCAACCGGAACTTCCCCGGCCGCAGCGGGCCCGGGAAGGTCTATCTCGCGAGCCCGCTCGTCGTCGCAGCCAGCGCGATCGCGGGGAAGATCGCGTCGCCCGAGCAGATCTGACGCGCGGTGTCCGCCGCGCGACAAGCCTTCATTCCTCTCGCCGTCGTGGCGATCACCTTCGGTGTCGCGGGTGTACACGGACGGCGGACCCACGACCCTTCGCGCGCGGCGCTCGCGGTCGAGACCCTGAAGCCGACGACGAACGAGCGCGTCGCCCGCGCGGAGCTCACGTCCTTCTTCGAGAGCGGTTGGGTCGGGTGGGACGTGAAGACGGACGCCGAGGTCGCCTGCGGTCCCGACCGCGAGGCGAGGCCGACGGTCTGCGTCGACCGCGTCGCGGCGCTCGTCGCCCGCCACCAGGCTCGCGAGCGCCGCGCCTTCGCGCGCTACACCGTGCTCGCCTGGTTCGCGCTCGTGCCGCTGCTCGCGATCGTCGTGCTCGCCTTCTCGTCGCTGCGGCGTCGCCGCGCCTGACCGTCGACGAGGAGCGTGAGCTTCTGCGCGGCCTGCGCGCGCGTCTTCGCGTACGCCTCCGCTTCCATCGCCGCTCCTTGCACGCCCCACGCCTCCCACGCCCCCTCACGTGCGCGCTCCGGGAGGGAGGAGCACACGCCCTCCGGCATGCCGCGCACCGCGCCGCGCAGCGCCGACGCGACGAACGCGCCGCCCTCGGCGACACACCACGCGACGACGTCCCAGCTGTGCGACGCGTGCCGCGACTCGTCGGCCGCCATCTCGCCGAGCGCGGCGCGCATCTCGGGCAGCGCGCAGCGTGACCCGAGCTTCGCGAGGAGACGAGCCGCGATCCCTTCGTTGAGGACGCCGTCGACGAGCGCGTCGACCGCGATCTGCGTCAGCGCGAGGCGGCGCGAGAACGTGTGGAGCCTGCGCTGCGTTCGCGCGTGGGGGAAGGGAGCGGGCGAAGCGTCGCGCCCGTCGATGGCGTGCGCGAGCGCGAAGCAAGCCGTGGCATGACGGACCTCGTCGAGCGCGTCGCGGTGGGCGGCGGCGACGAGCTCCGGCGGCGCCCCTACTGCCATGAGATCGAGCGCGAGCTGGGAGAAGGCGGCCACCGACGCGTGCTCCTTCCGCGCGTTGTCGCGCCACTCGGCGCCGAGAGCGCTCCGCTCCGCGTCCGGAACGTCGAGCGTGGCTCGTCCACGGATCCACGCGCTCCCTGCGGCCTCGTCCGCGACGTAGAGGCGGCTGCCCTTCCTGTGCCGCCGGCCCATGTACGACGGCACGTACGCGGCCGTGTGCACGATCGCCGCCCCGAACCACGCGAGGACGCCGCCGATCGGGAGCGCGAGGACAGCGAGGAAGAGCCCGTCCGGGCGGACCTCGACCGGGTCACGCTGGTGGCGGAACAGGATGGCGAGCGCTGCGGCGACGCCGAGCGACATGATCGCGGCGACGCCGAAGAAGACCTGCCTCCGGCCTGGGAACGGGTCGGCGTTGGCGACGAGCATCATCGTCGCGCTCCCGAGCAGGACCCAGGCGAACGACGCGGCCGCCGGCCAGGAGAAGGGACGACGGTAGGGCGCGACCCGCGGCGCCGCGCGGTACGGGTGAAGGGGCTCGTGTTCATTCATGGTGTGGACGACCTCCTCTCGTTCCTACGGAGGCCCGGTGCCCTTTGCCTGACCGCTCGGCGTCACCCGTCGACCGTTCGCTCCGAGGGACCGTCGGGCGCGTGACGTCGCCGGCCGCCTCGGGCGCCACGCCCGTGACGAGCTGCCGGGTACGGGACCGAGCGGCGCGGCAGACTCGTGACGGTCGGCCTGAAAACCCTGAAGATTCCGCCGCGACGGCCGTGGCATGTCGGCTGCAAAAGGGTCCATCCATGAAGACCACGGACCTCGCGCACCCCTCGCACGTCGACACCGTGTTCGCCCTCCCGCGCGAGAGCGGCATGCACCACGCCGCGGACGCCGCGCGCGAGGCCGCGCTCGTCTTCGTCAACGAGTCGGCGTACTGGGGCAAGGCCGAGCTGGCGATGTGGCTCCTGGGGCCGTACTCGCAGGCTGCGCACCGTGTGAGCGCGCGCCCGGAGCAGGCGCCGCCCGCGCTCCGCGAGATCGAGACCGTGGAGATCGACCGCCTCCTCGCCTGCGCTCGGGCCGAGGTCCTCGATGCGCTCGAGCGCCTCGCGGATCCGGAGCACGCGGCCCGAACCGTGTTCGCGATGCTCGCCGCCGGCTTCGTCGTCGCCTGCCAGGACACGAACGGCGCGACCGGGTGGGTCGCGACGACCACCGCCCGCCGCCTCGCCGATCGCGTGCTCTCCCTCTTCGCGGCGGACTACCTGTGCCGCCCGACCGACTACGAGACCGGGCTGGGCGTCTGCGGCGTCTGCGATCACATCGCGTTCGACGAGCTCGCGGCCCGTCGCGGCCTCTGCCACCGTCACCACGAGGTCGGCTCGACCGAGGACGAGGAGTCGATCGCGACGTCGCGCACGATGGCCGCCTGAGCTACGGTGGGCCGATGGACGCCATCGGACCCAACGCGTACGTCGTGCTCGAGTACACGCTCCGCCTCGCCGAAGGCGGCGAAGTCATCGACGCGAGTGAAGGGGAGGAAGGCGAGCCGATCGTGTACGTGCACGGCTACGGCATGCTCGTCCCGGGTCTCGAGGCCGCGCTCGACGGGCTCCGCGCCGGCGAAGCGAAGAGGGTACCTTTGGCCCCGGAAGAGGCGTTCGGCGAGCACGACGACGAGCTGTTGCTCGAGGTCGATCGGGGAGACTTTCCGCCGGAGGTCGCGGTCGGCGACGAGTTCGTGGCAGAGAGCGAGGAGGGCGAGGAGGAGTTCCTCCGCGTCGTCGAGGTGCGGGACGACGCCGTGGTCGTCGACGGCAATCACCCGCTCGCCGGCATGGCGGTGACGTACGACGTCGTCGTGCGCGAGGTGCGCCAGGCGACGCCCGACGAGATCCAGGACGCGGCGACCGCGTTCGAAGAGGCCGGCTACGGCGACGAGGCCGAGGCCGCGGCGGCCGCCGCGCGGGCCGAGATCGTCCAGCTCAAGACGAAGCCCGCGCTCAACTAGCGCGGGGCGGTCTCACGCCGAGAGGGTCGACTTCGGCACCTCGCCGAGGACGCCCGTGTCGGGGAGGCCGAGAGCCTCCTCGATCGTGAGCTCCAGGAAGCGCGCGGCGGCGAGGTCGTCGACGCCCACGAGGAGGGGCACCGACCGGTTCCCGTCCGTCACCGCATCGACGGCGTAGGTCACCGTCGGCGCCCCGTTCTTTCCGCGCTTCTCGACGCGCCTCACGAAGAGCTGGACGACCGAGCGCGCCGGGAGCCGCTTGTTGCCGCTCGCCGGGACGGGGCCGTGACGGACGGCGAGCACGCCGTTCGAGAGCGTGATCCGCGTCCGGTTGAAGAGCGCGACGAGCGCCTGGTGGAACAGGGCCAGCCCTGCCGCGACGTGGAGGACGGGGAATACGAAGAAGATCCACGGGGCGTTCGTGGCTGCCGCGGACGAGTACCAGAAGACGAGGAACGACCACCAGGCGACCGAGAAGACGAGGAGGGCCACCCCCGCCGCGACGCTCCCGCTCCGAAATGTGATGGAAAGGTCGCGCTCTGGCGCGCCCGCCTCCCGGTAGCCACCGAGCCCGCGCGCCTGTCCGAGCGTCACGTCGTAGCCTTCGGGGGTCGGGCGGAGCAGGACGTCGGCCATGCCCTCGAGGGTAGCGCGACACCTGGGCTTGCGGCAGAGGGCGTCCGAGGGTAGGCATACGTCCCTCATGACCCAGAAAGCCCCGCAGAATCCCTGGTTGATGGATGTTCGCGTTCGCGAGCGCAACCTGAAGTCGGGCGCGCTCACGGAGAAAGACGTCGACAAGTACCTGGCGGCGCTCCCGGATCTCGAGGCCGACACCGCGTCCTTCGGGGTGGGCCAGCCGGCGCTCGACGCCGTCGAGGTCGTCGACGACGTCGACGACGAAGACGACGACGTCGCGGACGGCGAGGACGAGGCTGCCGCCGACGCCGCGGTCTGAGCCGCCCATGAGCGAGGGCAACGAGAGCGACGCGCTCCCGCAGATCGACTTCGCGACGTTCGTGATGTCGCTGAGTCACTCGGCGCTGGTGCACCTGGGGGACGAGCCGCACCCGGACACGAACGCGGTCGAGGCGAACCTCGCGCTCGCGAAACAAAACATCGACATCCTCGGTTTGCTCGACGAGAAGACGAAGGGCAACCTCA
Organism: Polyangiaceae bacterium; assembly: GCA_022842465.1. Classification (GTDB taxonomy): domain Bacteria; phylum Myxococcota_A; class Polyangia; order Polyangiales; family Polyangiaceae; genus Labilithrix. The sequence goes on from JALHPN010000252.1 coordinate 8,638, forward strand.
CCGGGGCCGAGGAGCGCCTGCTTGCGCAGGTCCTCTTCGACCTTAGGATGCGCTTCGTCGAGCGTTCGAAGGCGGCCGCGAAGTAGCGCCGCAGAACCCTGCGGAGAAAACCTGATGTCGTCTGGGTCGAGTCGCCGTCGAGTCGTCCTCGCGGTCGCCGTGGTCCTTCCGCTCCTCTCGTCGGGCTGCAAGGGGCAGAAGGACACGCGGAGCGACGGCCTCCCGCCGGGCGCGCAGCCCCTTCCCGCGGCGAGCGCGACCGTGTTCTCGGGGGCGCCCGAGTCGCCGCCCGCGAAGGGCTCGCCCGACGTGAAGATGGGGCCGCTCGGGTTTTCGCCGGTCGCAAAGAAGGCCGATCCGAGCGTCGTCACCATCTACACCGCCGGGGAGGAGGAGACCCGTGGCGGCCTCTTCGGACGAAGGGCGACGGGCCGCAGCGCCAAGGGGCTCGGGAGCGGGTTCATCGTCCAGTCCGACGGCGTGATCATCACGAACAACCACGTCATCGAGGGCGCCGACGAGATCCTCGTGCAGCTCTCCGACGAACGGCGGCTTCCGGCGCGGGTCGCGGGGCGTGACCCGCGGACGGACATCGCGGTCGTGAAGGTCGACGGCGCCAAGGATCTCGTGGCCATCCCCCTCGGGGACTCGGACGGCCTGGAGGTCGGCGACTGGGTCGTCGCGATCGGCAACCCGTTCGGGCTCTCGCACACCGTCAGCGCCGGCATCGTGAGCGCGAAGGGCCGCGGCCGGGAGGACGTGCCCCTCGATCCCAGCGGGTATTACAATTTCCTCCAGACGGACGCCTCCATCAACCCCGGCAACTCCGGCGGTCCCCTCCTCAACCTGAAGGGCGAGGTCGTCGGGATGAACACGGCGATCCGAGGCGGGGGCGCCCAGGGGATCGGCTTCGCCATCCCGATCAACATGGTGAAGCAGCTCCTCCCGACCCTGCTCGAGAAAGGGCACTTCACGCGGAGCGCGCTCGGGGTGCGCATCCGCGACATCCGGGAGCTGACGCCCGACGACAAGGCCCAGCTCGGGATCAAGGTCGAGCGCGGCGCGGTCATCGAGTACGTCGAGGCGTCGAGCCCGGCCGGGAAGGCAGGGCTCAAGGTCGGGGACGTCGTCGTCGGTTTCGAGGGACAACCCATCGAGCGCGGGACGCACCTCCAGTGGCTCGCAAGCACGGCCGGGGTGGGGCGGACGGTCACCGTCCGCGTGGTCCGGCCCGTCAACGGGCTGTCGCAGCCCTTCGAGATGCAGGTCACGCTCGCGGAGCTCAAGGAGCCCCAGAAGAGGCCGGCCCGGCCGAAGCTCGGGTTCGACGACGAGCCCTGAACGGAATCGCCGGACGAACGTCACACCAGGGAGGAGACGCCGGCCTGTAGCCACAGGCCGCGCGGCTGTACTACCCTGGATGGGTTCATGCCTGCGGTACCCCGTCAGCCCCCGGCCCCCGAAGGCGCGGCGTCCGCCGACGCGGAAACCGCTGGAATGACGGCGTCTCCCGACTCGGTTCCGCCTCCTTCGAGCGAGGAGGAGGAGGATCGCGAGCACGGCCGGCGTACACCTCGTACCCCGTCGACGACCACGTCGACGATCACGTCGAAGCCTCCTCCGCCACCGAGCGTGAATCTCCACACTTCGGACGCGTCAAACCAGAAGCAAGCACGCATCCGAGAGGCAGAGGAAGATCGTGGACTCATCGCACGGGCGCAACAGGGCGATTCAGCGGCTTTCCGCTCGCTCGTGGAGCGCCACCAGCGGCGAGCCTTCTCGATCGCCCTCCAGCTCGTCCGCGACGAGAACGACGCTCGAGAGCTCGTCCAGGACGCCTTTCTTCGAGTCTACAAGAGCCTCGCTTCGTTCCAGGGTGGCTCGAGCTTCTTCACCTGGCTCTACCGCATCATCACGAACCTCAGCATCGATCTCATCCGGAAACCCGGGAGGCAGCTCGCCGACATCGACGAGTCCCGCTTCGAGACCGACGAGGCGCAGGAAGCCGACTTTCCTTTCCTCAGCCGCGTGGACGGGGCCGATCCGGCCGACGTCGTGCGTCGCCGAGAGATCGCTTCTCGCCTGCAGGCGGCCCTCGAAGCTCTGCCCCCCTACCACCGCGATGTCATCCTCATGCGAGAGATCGAAGGACTCAGTTACGAAGAGATGGCTCAGGCCATGGCCGTCTCCAAAGGGACGATCATGAGCCGCCTCTTCCACGCCCGTCAGAAGCTCCAGAAGGCGCTGGCGGCCGTCTACGTCGAACAAATCGGCCCGGTCCCGAACTCCGGGCTCGGATCTGCCGGAGACAAGCCATGAGGCTCAGTCAGGGTCGGCTCGAACAGCTGATGGCGTACGCGGACGGCGAGCTCGCGTCCTACGAGCGCCTCGAGGTCGAAGCGCTCCTCTCGGAGAACGAGGACGCGCGGCAATTCCTCCGTGAGCTCGGTCACCTCGGCGGTCTCGTCCGCGAGGGGTGGCAGGAGACGGCAGAGGCCAAGGCCGTCGCGTCGTTCGACATCGCCGGCGACGTCATGAAGGCGATCGCCGCGGAAGAGCCGAAGAGAGAGGTCGCTGCGCCCGCTCCGGTTCGCTCGCTCGACGCCGAACGCGCGCGTCGCGCCGGGCGCCTGCGGACGGGCGGGTTCGTCGTCGCCGTCTTCGCTGCGGCGGCCGCCATCGCCGTCTTCACCCGCAGCCCCGCCGAGACGCCGGTGGCCAAGGCGCCGGTCGCTGCTCCAGCGGCGCCGCAGGGCGGGGGGAGCACCTCGGGGCAGAGCACGGGTCCGGGCGTGGAGGTCGAGGCGCTCGAGTCGCCCGGCAGCTCCGTCAGTGTGTTTCATCTTCCCGGCGCGAGCGAGCTCTCGACCAGCGTCGTGGTGTGGGTCGAGGAGGACAAGAAGCCATGAAGCTCGTCGTTCAACGTGGGGCGCTGGCCGCCGTCGCCTTCGCGGGCGCGCTCCTCTCGTCGGCTCCCGCCGAGGCCCAGGGCGCAGGCGCCAAGGCCGATGTCCTCGTCATCCATGCGACGGACTGCGACAAGCCGTCGGTCGACCCGGCCATCGGCGAGGCGCCGCCCCTCAAGTACAAGTGCTATCGGCTCGTCGAGAAGAAGCAGCTCGCCTTGACCAAGGGGCAGGCGAGCGCGACGCCGCTCCCGAACGGCCGCACGTTCCAGCTGACGCTGACGGACACGACGGCGGACAAACGCTTCAAGGTGTCGGCGGCGATCAGCCAGCCCGACAACAAGGGCTTCATGACGCTCGCGAACATCACGGCGGAGCCCAACAAGCAGTTCCACGTGGGCGGCTTCGCGCACGGCGGCGGTGTCCTGGTGCTCGCGATTCGCGTGAGCCCCTGACCGGGTAGGCGGTCCGCCGGGTATTTTCCCTGCGAGGCGGGGGTTTGCTAGAACCCGATCTGCATCATGCGGAACGGTCGTTCGCTCGCCGTCGAGATTCCCAGCCCCGAGCGCGACAAGCCCGCTTGGGTGAAGGTCGGCGCGATCGCCGCCGTCGGCTTCGTCATCGGCGTCGCCTGGCCGCGCCTCGTCGGCGTCCGGGTCGGACCGAGCGCGCCGGGCGAGGCGGCGGCCGCTGCCAGCGCCAGCGCGA
>JALHPN010000253.1 GCA_022842465.1 Polyangiaceae bacterium
CCGGGGCGCGACGCGCCGGCGCAGGGTCGAGCTCGAGGGGAGCGTCCAGATCGAGCGCCGCGAGCTCGCGCGAGTTCACGCGGACGGTCGTGGCGGGGGCTTGCGGCTGGCCCGCGACGCTCGGAGGCACGTGGATGACGGGGGCGGGCGGCGGGACGAGGCCGACCGCGGCCATCCCTGCACGCGACGACCTCGGCGGACGGCCGCTCTTCTTCGGCTTGCCCTCGGGCGCGGCCTTCGCGGCCGGCTTGCCCGACGGCCGGATGACGAGCGCGATCCCGCTACCCTTGCGGATGATCTCGAGCACGAACGTGTCGCCGTCGTGCTCCGCCCGGACGATGCGAGGGCGGTTCGAGGGGAGGTCCGCGAGCTCGTCCTGCGAGACGAAGTCGGCGATCGCCTCCGCGATGGTTCCGGCCTGGACGGCGGTCTTCCCGAGGGGGCGGCGCTCGTCCCCGGTCTCGGCGACGACCGGCTCGCCCGGGTCGACCACCAGGCGATCGGCGTTGAGCTCCTTCAGCTTCGAGAACAGCGGGGCGAGCAGCGACACGGCGGGACCTCCGCGTCCAGGGTACGGGAGTCGACCACGGGCACGCGAGGAACCCGTGTCCATTCCTTCGGAGAGGAGGTGCGTACGGCCGGCGCCGCCAAGGCCGGGCTACCCTGGCCGCGCGTTCGGGTGAGGGTCGACGGCTCCGCGTCCGTGGGTCTATCATCGTCCGCAGATGTCGACGGACGCCATCCGCTTCTTCGCCGCGACCGACGTCGGCAACGTCCGGGAGCACAACGAGGACAACTTCCTCGTCGACAAGAAGCTCTCCCTCTTCATGGTCGCCGACGGGATGGGCGGCCACGCGGCCGGCGAGGTCGCGAGCGCGATCGCCGTGCGCACCTTCCACGAGGAGATCAAGCGAGAGCGCGAGCTGCTCACGGACTTCGTCTCCGGCGCGCGCGGCGCGGCGCGCGTGACGAACAAGGACGTCCTCGCCTTGATGGAGCACGCCGTCCAGCGCGCGTGCTCCCGCATCCACGAGGAGGCGCAGGCCGACGCAGCCAAGCGCGGCATGGGCACCACCCTGTCGACGCTCATCATCCTCGGCACGCGCGCGTTCATCGCCCACGTCGGCGACAGCCGCATCTACTTGCAGAGGCAGGGCGTGGTGCAGCAGGTGACGGAGGACCACACGGTCTTCAACGAGCTCGTGAAGCGCGGGAAGCTCACCCGGGAGCAGATCGAGAAGGTCGCGCACAAGAACGCGATCACGCGCGCCGTCGGCGTGTACGAGCGCGTCGACGTCGACACGCTGATGCTCGAGGTGCTTCCCGGTGACCAGTTCCTCCTCGCGAGCGACGGCCTCACCGGCTACCTGGAGCAGCCCGAGGAGCTCGCCTCCTTCCTCGCGCAGGACGGCGACAGCGCGTCGAAGAACCTCGTCCAGCTCGCGAAGGAGCGGGGGGGCAAGGACAACATCACGCTCGTCCTCGTGCGACTCGGCGGCGACGGCCAGGACGACGAGCGCGCCCGCCGGCTCGGTCAGAAGCGCGAGGTCCTCGCCCGCATGCCGCTCTTCGCGCGGCTGAACGATCGCGAGCTGCTCCGTGTGATGCAGTCGGTCGAAGCGCGCGTCTACGAGGACGGGCAGATCGTGATGCGCGAGGGAGACCGAGGCGACGAGCTCTTCATCGTCCTCTCGGGCAAGGTCAACGTGCATCGCGGGGGCGAGACGCTCACCCGGCTCGGCGCGGGCGAGCACGTCGGCGAGATGGCGCTCATCCGCGCCGTGCCCCGCTCGGCGTCCGTCTCGGCGGACGGGCCTGCGGAGCTCATCGTCATCCGGCGGCAGGACTTCTTCGAGCTCCTCCGGACCGAGCACGAGATCGCGGTGAAGATGCTCTGGCAGTTCCTCGGCGTCCTCGCCGACCGTCTCGATGCGACGTCGAGCGAGCTCCGTCACGCGAAGCAGGAGCTCCACGCGGACGACATCACGGACGACGTGACGATCGAGATCTTCCCCGGCATCGAGGGGGATCGTGCGTCGGGCTCGTTCCGCAGCCGAAGCTAGCGCGCTCGTCGCGGCGGTCACGATCGCTGCGTGCAGAGGCGGCCCGCGGACGTCGTCCGACGCGGGGCCGCCGGGCCCTTCGTCGGCTCCGACCCCGGCCTCTCCTCCGCGGCTCGTGCAGCCGCTCGACGCCGGTCCCCTCCCCCCGTGCCGGGTGGTGACGGGCGAGGGCGACGTCACCCCGCGCTCGGACCCGACGACGTGGTTGGCTCTGGGCGAGAAGACGTCGTTCGTGGTGCGCGCGACGGAGAGCGGCCGCGAGGTCCGCTTCGTGGGTCCCGGCCGCGTCGTCCCGTGCGCGCCGCGGACGGAGATCGACGTCGGCGACGTGGCGGTGCTGGCGAGCGGGACGATGATCGTGACGCCGGGCGCGGGCGAGTCTCCCGGTCACGAGGCCTGGCTCGCGACCCCGTGCGGCGCGATCCGCGCTGCCGCAAGCAGCCACAAGGTCGCCGTGTCCAGCACCGAGTGCGTGATCACGACGAGCTCGGGCACGCTCTTCTTCGCGCCCGCGGCCGACGTCACCGTGAGGGAGCTCGAGATGGCCGCCGACGCCGGCGCCCCGCGAGGGCGCGCTCTTCCCGCCACCGCCGAGAGCCCCTGGTGGCGGCTCGACGGACGCACCGAAGTCCGCGCGCGGACGACCCGCAAGGCCCTCGTCTCCGCGACCTCCCTCGCGGACGCGAGCAAGGCGTGCGACGTCGCCACCGCGAACGAGCGCGCGCTCGCGATCCGCATCCGTGGCCTCGACGGGGGCTCGCTCTCCGCCGTCGGCGAGCTCACCGCCGAGCACGTCGAGGTCCGCCGCCGAGCGCGCGCTGCCTGCGCCGCGGCCCGCGCGCGCGGAAGGTGACGCCCGGCCAAGAAGGGTGGTAGCGTCGCTCGGGAAATGCGCGTGTCAGCGAGGCACGTTCTCGGGGTGCTCGCGGGGCTTTGGGGCCTCGCTTCGCCCATCACCGCGCGAGCCGAAGAGCCGGCCGCCGCGAAGCCGACGCGCATCTTCCGCGAGACGGGCGAGAACACGATCGTCATCGATGCGTTCGACAAGGACGACCCGTTCGACGCGAACCTCGTGCTCGGGATTCGCCAGCAGTGGAAGTCCGCGACGATCCGCCGGGAGACGAGCCTCTCGCAGCCGGGGCTCTCGAGCGGAAACTTCCTCGCCGCGACGGAGAACGTCGCGAAGTACTCGCAGTCGACGACGACGCTCGATCTCGGCGGCGACATCGGAATCTACCGGGACCTCGCGCTCTCGCTCCGGATGCCGGTCATCCTCGCCGACAGCCGCGAGCTCTCGGACAAGGACGGCTCGTCGCGGAACCCGCAGCGCCTCCAGGATCCGCAGGGCGACCAGCTCTTCTCGGTCCCCTTCAAGAGCCCGACGCGCAGCGGCGTCGACTGGTTCTCCGTCGCGCTGAACTACGCGATCATGAACCAGCAGCGGGACGCGTCGGTCCCCACCTGGGTGATCGGCGCCGAGACACGCTTCGCGATCGGCCCGCGCCTCCACGCATGCAACGACGGCGCGGGGGTGAAGTGCCCCGATCCCGCGAACGCGACCCAGGGTCGCGATCCCGGCATCTCGCGCGGGATGAACACGATCATCGCGCACACGACCTTCTCGCGCCGCTTCGGCTACGTCGAGCCGTACACCGGCTTCCGGATCTTGGTCGATCTCCCGCAGTCGAACAGCGACTTCGGAAGGACGAGCGACCTCGGCGGCTCGCTCCTGAACCGGCCGCCGCTCCTCGGCACGTTCACGATGGGCATGGAGGTCTTCCCCTGGGAGGACCGCGAGGCCTTCCAGCGCCTCAGCCTCGATTTCAAGGTCCGCGGCACCTACCACTCGCCGGGGCGTGAGTACTCCGAGCTCTTCGACGCGCTCGGGTCGTCGCAGGCGCGATCGCTGCGGAGCGCCAACCCCGCCGCGTACCGCACGGGCCCGGACGGCGTCTCGAGCATCGCGGACCCGGCGTCGAGCCGCGTGTTCTTCACCGGCATCACCGATCAGCAGGCGCACGGCTCCTTCGGGCTCTCCGGCGCGGTGACCTTCCAGATCTCGGAGCTCGTGAAGGTCAACGCCGGGCTCGGGCTCACGTACGTGCAGAGCCACGTCATCACCGCCGCGGACGCGTGCAATCCCGACTTCAAGTCCGGCGACATCGGCGCCGCCGGACCGTGCCGAACCGGCGCGCCGAACGCGTTCGGCGGCAGCACCACCGGGATCCCCAACCCGAACCACCGACAGGTCATCGATCTGCCGGGGCGACGTTTCACCGTCGACGACACCACGCTCGTCGATCTCTGGTTGAACGGCGTCGTGATGTTCTGAGGGGAGCGCCGTGCGCCGCCTCGCGTGCGCCGTCTGGCTCTCGTCGCTCTCCTGGGGCGCGCTGGCGGCGCTCGCGCCCGGGACGGCATGGGGCGGCGAGGGGCCTCTGGCCGGTCCCAGCCCCCCGCCCGTCACGGCGTCTCCCGCCGCCGAGGAGCGCGACGAGAAGCCGATCGTCGTGTGGCCGACGCTCACGCCGGCGGGGGACGACGCCTCGGCCGTCGCGCTCCACAAGCCGGCGGCCGGCGAGGGCGCCGTCTACGCCCGCGCGCAGGAGCTCGACGTCACCCTCCGCGACGCGGTCCAGGACCTCGGCTACTCGCTCGACGTCGGAGATCAGGGTCCGACGATGGGGCACGCGCGCGATCTCGATCTCCTCGAGCGCGCCTCCCGTACGCCGGCGAGGGAGGGAGCGCCTCCGCGCGGAACGTGGGTCGTGAGCGCACGGATCGAACCGCTCGGCGAGGGGTCGTTCCTCCTCCGGATCATCGCCGTGGCGCCGCGGAGCAAGCAGCTCCGCGTCCGTGTGGAGCGCGTCTCGGGCGCGGACGTCTCGGTGCGCGGCCTCGTGCTCCTCCGTGATCTCCTCTCGGGATCGGGCGGGAGCGAGCCGTCGCCCGCAGAGGCACGCCCGCAGGAGTCTGCGTCCACCGGGATCATGAGCGAGCTCCGATCTCCTGGCCGAGCCGTGCTCGCCGTCAACGCGGCCCTCTTCGGCGCGTACGCGGCCTACAGCGTGCAGCGCGCGAGCGGGTCGGACGATCCTCGGCTGCTCTACCCGCTCCTCACCGTCGGGACCGGCGTCGGCCTCGGCGCCGCGCTGCTCGTCGCCGCGGAGTGGGACGTGAGCACGGGCGACGCGTGGACGATCGCCGGCGGCGCGTGGTGGGGCGCCGGCGCCGGCATCCTCATCGCGAACGGGCAGAAGGTGCAGCCGCTGAGCGACCGCTACGCATATGGCATCGGCGGCGGCCTCGTCGGGCTCGGGCTCGCGACCGTAGCGCTCGCGCGGAGCCGCGCCGACGAAGGTGACGCGGTCCTCGTCCACTCGGGGGCCGCCCTCGGTCTCTCCCTCGGCGCGCTCTCCGACCTCTTCTACCGCGGCGAGCTGGAGAAGACTCCGTACACGGGGGCGGGCTTCGGCAGCGCGATCGGCCTCGTGTCGGCGGGCACGCTCGCCACGTTCGTGCAGGTGTCGCCGTCGCGCGTCCTGCTCGTCGACCTCGGCGTCGGGCTCGGCGCGGCGACGGGAGCCGCCGCGGGCAGCGCGCTCGTCTTCGAGGACGTCACGGAGGAGAAGGCGCGTGGCTTCGTGGCGGCGACGTTCGCAGGTGCGCTCGCCGGGGGCGGCATCGCGTGGTGGCTCACGCGCGACCGCGCGCCCGTTCCGCAGAAGCCCCGCACCGATCTTCGCATGACGCCGTACGGCGGTGTCGTCGGGTCCTCGGCGACGCCGACCGGCCCGGAGCCTGCGTACGGCGTCGGCGTGCGCGGCAGCTTCTGAGCCGAGGCCCGCCCTCGCTGCTAGTCTTCACGCATGGTCGCGCACTCGGTCCACTACACCTACGAGGAGTACGTGCGGCTCGCGGACGAGAGCAACGTGAAGCTCGAGTGGTTCGTGGGCCAGATCTACGCCATGGCCGGGGGCACTCCGACGCACGCTGCGCTTCAGGCGCAGCTGATCATCGCGCTCGGAGGTCAGCTACGCGCGACTCCATGCCGTGTGTTCACCTCCGAGCTTCGTGTCCACATCGTCGCGGCGGACGTCGCGACGTACCCGGACGTGACGGTCGTCTGCGGTCCGCGCGCGATCGACCCGAAGGACCGCAACGCCGTCATCGACGCGACCGCGCTCTTCGAGGTGCTCTCCCCTGCCACCGAGGACTACGATCGGGGCGCCAAGTTCGAAGCCTACAAGCAGCTCCCGTCGCTCCGTCACTACGTCTTGGTCTCCCAGGCCGAGCGACGGCTCGAGGTGTGGTCGAGAGACGAAGCCGGCACCTGGTCGTCCGTCGTCGCCCGCGACCGGGACGTCACGCGACTCGACGCCCTCGGGGCCTCGCTCGATGTGCGAGAGATCTACGACGCGGCCGCCCCCCCGGCCTGACGTGTAGGCGCGGGCTCTCGCGTCACCGCCCCCGCGGCTGAGGTATCGTCGAGGGGGGAGGTGCTCGATGGGCTCGAGAGCGTTGGTGGTGGCCGTGCTGGGTCCGCTGTTCGTCTCGTTCGCGTGCGGCGGGAGCGACTCGGGAGCGGCGACGTCCGACTCGTTCGCCGATCAGTACTGCGCCGTGTTCTCTCCCTGCTGCGCGCAGCAGAATCGGCCGACGGACGGCGCCACGTGCAAGGCCTTCGTCTCCGCCGCCGCGAGCGGCAAGACGTACGACGCGGCGAAGGGGTCGACGTGCCTCGACCAGGTGAAGGTCGGCAGCGCGAAGCCCGACTTCTGCCAGACGCTCGACATCGAGGCGCCCGCGTGCTCCGAGGTCTACGCCGCGACCGGCGGCACGGTGCAGCCCGGCTCTCCCTGCAAGGAGGACACGGACTGCGCTCCGGCGGCAGACGGCAAGGCCGAATGCGTGTCGACGCCCTCGAGCGGGACCGAGACGCGCATCTGTCAGATCCAGGTGACCGGCAAGGAGGGCGACACGCCCTGCGTCGGGACGAAGGACGGGAGCAGCACGTCGTTCACCTTCACCTCGTCGGGCACGGGCGGCACGCCGGTGACGCCGAGCCGCGGCTTCCTCTGCAACGTCGCCGACGGGCTCCGCTGCGAGAGCAAGGAGAAGAAGTGCGTCCGCATCTCGGACGTCGGCGGCCCATGCGACGGCTCGAGCAACGCGTGCGTGAAGACGGCGTACTGCGACGGCACGCAGACGTGTGCGCCGCGCGTCACCGTCGGCTCGCCCTGCGGGGCGAACGGCGTCTCGAGCTCCGCGTGCGTCGCCGAGGCCTACTGCGACACGACCGAGAAGAAGTGCCTCGCGACGACCCCGATCGGCGCCGCCTGCGCGAAGAACGAGCAGTGCGTCTCGCGACGCTGCCTGAACGGCACCTGCGACTCGTCCGCGGGGAGCTCCTTCAGCCTCGCGTTCCTCTGCGGCGGCGGCTGACGGGGCGCTGGCCCGGATCCGCGGGGTGGATCCCCGCGGCTCCTGCGGCCAGGTCCATCGTGGTGTGCGCGTCCCGCCTGGGCAGGGAAATCCAGCGGGATCAGAATGGCACACATGTAGCACTACCGCGTCGACCATGCTTCGGAACGGTCGGACTCGGGCGCTCGGTCTCGTCATCCTCGGCGCGCTCGCGGCGTGTGCCGCGCAGAAGGACGACGACGCAGGCGGACAGGCTTCGGAGATCTCGTCGCGCGGCGCGTTCGACAAGAACAAGGTCATCGAGGACCGCGAGCTCCTCGACGTGAACGCGATGACCGCCGAAGAGGTCCAGGGCTTCCTCGACAAGACCCCGTGGGGCACGCGCTCCGTCCTCGCGACGTACTCCGAGAACGGCAAGTCCGCCGCGCAGATCCTCCACCGGGCGGCGGCGCAGAACGGCGTGAACCCGCTCGTGCTCCTCGTACGTCTCCAGATGGAGCACAGCCTCATCCGCAAGGAGACGGCGCCGACGGCCACGCTCCGCGAGGCGTTCGGCTGCGGATGTCCCCACAGCCCGATCTGCTCCGACCGCTACCGCGGCTTCGCGAACCAGGCCGACTGCGCCGCAGGCACGATCCGCCGCTCCGTGGACCGCGCGAAGACGCCCCCTGGTACGGCGAGCGGCTGGATGGTCGATCGCCCGAAGCGCACGTCGGACGGGATCACCGTCACACCTGCGAACCCGGGAACGGCTGCACTCTACACCTATACGCCCTGGGTCGGCCAGGCCGGCGGCGGCAAGGCGGGCGTCGGCGGCGCGAGCCTTCACTGGCAAGTATGGGGGCGCTTCGCGGACGAGGTCGGCTACGGCACGAGCGGAGCGGACCAGCCCGCCGCGCCGCCCGCGAGCCAGGGCTCGAGCGGTGCGGACATGCCGGCCGCGCCTCCGGCGGACGAGCCGGCGATGCCGCCGGAGCCAGTCGAGCCCGGCAGCCAGGGCTCGAGCGGTGCCGACCAGCCCGCCACTCCCCCTCCGGAGGGCTCTTCGGGCTCGCAGGGCTCGAGCGGCGCGGACGGCAACCAGGGCGGCGGCTTCGCGTGGCCCGACTTCGGGGACTTCGGGGACTGGCAGGTGACGTACGACGGGGGCCTCGACCCCGCGAGCGGCGCAGACTCGGGCGCGAACGCAGGGGCTTCCCCTGCCCCCACGACTCCCGCCGAGCGCGCAAAGGAGGACGAGCAGATCGCCTCCGAGAATCACAGCACGCCGAGCGAGTTCGGCCCGCCGCCGACGCCGAGCGGGAAGCGGCGGCCGAGCCTCACGCTGCCGGAAGACGAGGAAGCGAGCGGCCCGGTCGCGTCCTCGGGTTGTGCCGTCGGCGGGACCGCGACCACCTCGCTCCCGCTCCCGCTCGGCGTGGTCGTCCTCGGCGCCGCGCTCGCGCAGCGCCGACGCCGCCGGCTGGGCTCGGGACGCTGAGCCGCGCGGCGTTCAGGCGACGCGCTTCGTCGTCCGCGGGGCGGACACCCGGACGACGATGACCGTCACGTTGTCCTCGCCGCCGCTCTCGTTCGCCGCGTTCACGAGATCCTTCACGGCGTCGTTCGGCTCGGTCCGATCGCGGAGCGTCGCGGCGATGGCGTCGTGGGAGACCATCTTGGTCAGGCCATCCGAGCAGAGGAGATAGACGTCACCCGGCAGCGGCTTCGCGATGACGAGGTCGACCGAGACGGTCGACCCGACCCCGACGGCTCGGCTCAGGAAGGCCGCCTGGGTCCCCCCGATGCCGAGGCTCTGCATGGTGTGGTCGGTCGTCAACTGCTCGAGCTTCCCGTCGCGCAGCCGATAGACCCGGCTGTCGCCGACGTGACCGATGTAGAGCCGCTGCTTGTGAGGGGAGAAGCGAGCCGCCGAGACGGTCGTGCCCATGCCCTCGAACTGCTTCTCGCTCTTGGAGCGCTCGAGGACGCGTCGGTTCGCGAACTGGATGGCCCCGGCGAGCTCGGACCCGCGGCGCGGCAGCGCGACGGCGGGAGCCCCTACGGTGAACTCGTTCTCGTCGAACGCCTTGGCGATCGAGTCGATGGCGAGCCGGCTCGCGACGTCGCCGCCGCGGTGGCCGCCCATGCCGTCGGCCACGATGTAGAGGGAGTGCTTCTCGGAGACGAGGAGGCTGTCCTCGTTCTCCTTTCGGCGCTTGCCTCGGTCCGTCTGGGCGTAGGCCGACGTGAGGATGAGCACATCCTTTGCAGTCGGCTCGTCGACCTGCGCGTCGTCGTCGTAGAGGACGGGGAGGACGGCGGGCCCGAACGTGCGGTGGTCGCCCAGGCGGGTGGCCTCGATGTCGGCGTCCTCGTCGTACGCGATCCGCGGGAGATCGCCTTTGGGCACGATGCCGGAGGCGAGCGCGACGCCCTCGTGCGCCTCCACGGGCTCGGGCGCAAGCTCCAGGTCGCTGCCCTCCGTATGGGCTTCCGGAGCCGCCTTCTGACGACGACCGGACAGGAAGGCGAGCGCAATGACGACGAGCACGACCGTCGTGCACGTCAACGGGACCACGTACTCCGGCACAAGTCCCAGGGTATGCATCCTACGCGCCACGCCAAGCGCGTTCTGCGCTACGGGTCATCGTCGATCCAGGGCGTGGACAGGCCGTCCACGCCGGATGTCTGCTGGTCCACACCGAGAGACTCCGCGTCCACATGGAGCGCTCTCCGCGCGGGCTGCGAAGCACGCGCCGCCGCACCGAAGTTCGCGCGCCCGCGTGTATACTCCGCGACCCGATGTCCGACTCCGACCCTCCCGTCGAAGAGACGGTGCTCCAGAAATACGCGTTCGAACCCGTGTTTCGCAGCGGCGCGTGGCTGGAGTGGACCGACCGAGATGGATTCCACTCTGTCGTCGTCGACGCACGAACGCTCATCGGATCTGCGCCCGGTGTCGGGATCGTCATCAACGATCCGGCCGTGTCACGCCTCCATGTCGAGGTCGAGCTCCGGGGCGATGGTCTCTGGGCGCGCGACCTGGGGAGTCGGAACGGCACGTTCCTCGAGGGCATCCAGATCGCCGGCGCGAAGGTCCCGCAGGGCGGCCGCCTACGAATCGGCGGCACCGACATCACCATCGTCTATCGGGAGGAGCGCCGGCCGGTCGAGATGTGGCCCGAGAGCCGGTTCGGTCGTCTCATCGGCGGCAGCGCGCCGATGCGAGAGCTCTTCGCGACGCTCTCGCGCGTCGCGCCGATGGACGCCGCGGTTCTCATCCACGGCGAGACCGGCACCGGCAAGGAGCTGATCGCGCGCGCGATCCACGACGCGTCGGCGCGCGCAGCGAAGCCGTTCGTCGTCGTCGACTGCGCGGCGCTGCCGGAGAATCTGCTGGATGCCGAGCTCTTCGGCCACACGAAGGGCGCCTTCACCGGCGCGATCGGCTCGCGCGCTGGTGCCGTCGAGGTCGCGGACGGCGGAACGGTGTTCCTCGACGAGATCGGTGACCTGCCGCTCGCGATGCAGCCGAAGCTCCTTCGCGTCCTCGAGTCTCGAACGGTTCGTCGGGTAGGCGAGGCGATTCATCGTCCCGTCGACGTGCGCTTCGTCTCCGCGACGCACCGCGATCTCCTCACGATGGTGAACGCCGGCGAGTTCCGCGAGGACCTCTACTTCCGTCTGGCGGTCCTTCCGGTGACGGTTCCCCCGCTGCGGAATCGACGCGAAGACATCGAGGCGCTCGTCCATGAGTTCTGGGCAGAGGGAGGCGGCAGCGGTCGCGTCAGCCCGGACATGATGCGCGAGCTCTCCTCGCGTACGTGGCGGGGCAACGTCCGCGAGCTCCGAAACTTCGTCGAGCGCGCGCGCGCTCTCGGCGCCGCGGAGGCGCTCGCGCTCACGCCGACGAGTCCGACGGAGCGCGGGAGCGACGCCCCGACCGGCTCCTCTCCCGCCGGCGACCGATCGAGCGCGCGCATGATCGCCGCCGCGCCGGCCGCCCTGCCCCCCCCGCCGGCCCACGAGAAGCCGGGGCTCTTCTTGCAGAGCTTCAAGGACTTCCGCGAAGCGTGGATCGACGAGGGCGAGCGCGAGTATCTTCGGCGCCTCCTCGTGCGCCACCAGCGCAACGTCGCGGCCGCCGCGAAAGAGGCGGAGGTCGATCGGACGTACGTTTACCGGCTGATTCGCAAGCACGACCTCTGACGCGACGCTCGTCAGCGGACGAGCAGCGTGAACGCCGACGAGAGCAGGGCGACGAGCGCGATCCCGAGCACGAGCATCAGCGGCGAGATCCCGAGCAGGAGCGGCGCCTTGGCGTCTGCGCGCGCCGAGGCGCCGAGCGCACCGGACGGCGCCGAGGCGACGGAGACGATCGCGCCGACCGGCCGCGCGGGCGGCGTCTGCGCCGGCTC
>JALHPN010000254.1 GCA_022842465.1 Polyangiaceae bacterium
TCCGGCCGACCGGCGACGCCGTCGCCGAGCTCGCCTCCGGCCGAGACGCCAAAGCCTGCGCGAGGCGCGGAGCGCGGCGTCGTGCGGGAGCCGTCGCGCGCGCTCTTCGTCCCCGTCGCGAACGCGGCGACCCGAGCGCTTGTGAAGGAGTGCCCCGGGTACACGCAGGGGCTGTTCGTCGTGACCGTGTCCGCGTCGCCGCGTCCGGATCAGCCCCGGCGGGTCGTCGTGCAGCTCGTCGCGATCGATCCGAGCGGGGTGCTCCGCGCGCTGGATCCGCCGCGAGAGCTCGTCGAGGCCGCGGCGGAGATGACGGATGCCGACCGCCGCGAGGGCAACGGAATCTGGCGCAAGCTCTCGGCGCGCATCCTCCCGAAGGCGGACGGCGGCGCGACGCTCCAGGTCGACGTGACGTGAGAGCGGTTGTCCCCGCGCCCGTCGTGCTGTAACCACGTGCGCATGCGTCGCGCACTCGCTCTCGTGATCCTCGCCTCGGCCGCCCTCCTTCCGGTCGCGTGCTCGTCGAAGAAGCCGAACCCGCCGATGACGCCCCAGACGTCGCTCGGGGACGCCGGGGCAGCGGACGCGAGCGACGAAGGCGGCGCGCCCGGGTGGGGTGACGGCGGCGTGATCGCCGCCGGCGGCGACGCCGGGGGCGACGCGGGCGTGAGCTTCCCCGCCACCCTCGCGGCCGCCACGGACTCCCTGATCGACGCCGAGATCGCCAAGCTCGCCGCGAAGGTCGCGCCGGGGATGTCGCCCGAGGGACAGGCCTTTCGCGACACCCTCGCGACGAACGGGCACCTCAACGCGATCATCACCCTGCAGCCGAACCGCTGCTACACGATCATCGGCTACTCCCCGAAGGAAGGGGGGGTCACGCAGCTCGACATGCAGCTGCTCGCGCCGCCGCTCTTCAACTTCGCGACGAACCGCGCTGCGAGCCCGAAGAACGAGTCGATCATCGGCAAGGGCAAGGAGGCGCTCTGCCCCGTGAGCCTCGTGCCGCTCCCGTACAAGATCGACGCGATCGCGTCCAAGGGCGCAGGCCGGGTCGCCGTCGTCGTCTACACGAAGAACAAATGACCGCGTGGCCGGCGGATCAGGTGAGCGTGACGAACTGTTGCGCGACCCAGATCTGCTGGCCATTCGGGAAGGCGACCTGGACCTGACCGTTTCCGAGCATCGTGACGGTGCCGGGATAGCGCTGCCCGTCGGACCACTGGACCCGCACCCGTGACCCGACCGTCATCGCGGCGCTCGTCCAGAGCGACTCGACGGCGCTCCCGAAGCTCGCGAACGCGTTCCCGATGTCGTTGCCGAGCTGGTTCGCCTGCTGGTCGAACGCCGCCTGCTGGTGCGGCGGCCCGAAGGGATTCGCCGCGACGTAGGGCTGCGGCGCGTGAGCGTGAGGCTGCGCCGGATGCGGCTGCGCATGGACCTGCGGAGCGCCGAGCGTCACCGGGCGAGGCGGCCCGCCGGCACGAATGCGCGCGGCCTCCTGCTCGACGAGGAGCCCGTACTGCGCGAAGCGCGGGTTCGTGGGGATCTGCGCGTTCCATCGGCCGCCGATCTGCGTCCACTCTGCGGCCGTCACGCGGTAATGCGTGAGCATCGGCTCGTACCCGATCGCCGCCGCGGCGCCGCTCATCGCGACGTAGTCCTCGAAGGACACCTGCGGGGCGGGGCTCTTCTTCGCGAGCGCCGCCTGGTAGAGCGGCATGAAGCGCGTCGCGACCTGACCCATGAGGGACATGTCCTGCATGCGCGCCGTCCAGCCCGCCTTGGCGGCCTCCCAGTCGGGCCTCGCCACGCCGAGACCATGGACGATCTCGGCCTGCTGCTCCGGGTCCTGCGTCGCAGAGACCTCCGCGGAGAGCTCGGCGTAGCGTTCGAGGGTGATGCCGTGGATCGGTGCCCAGGGGTCCATGGCGCGTGAGCGTAAGCGGAAACCCATCGCGGATGGAACGCCGCGAGGTCCGGCCTTCGGGTCTCGAGCTCTGGCGCGCGCGGCCGGCCACCTCTCGTGGCACGGCAACTCTCACGGCGCGCGACGGGACGCTCGCTTCGCGTCCCCCCGAGAGCTCGAGGCCGGAAGGCCGGACCTCGCGTCGTTCCTCTCCTCTCTTCTTTGCCTCTCGTCGTTCAGTTCGCGGTGCGGCCGCCCGACGACGTGCCGGGCTTCGCGGTGGCAACCGCGCCCGCGTCCACCTTCTTCCCGTCGAGCTCCTCGACGTAGTACTCGGTGCGGCGGTTCGTCGCGCGGTGATCCTGCGTGTCGTTCGGGACGATCGGTCGCTTCGCGCCGAAGCCCGCGGTCAGGAGACGTCCCTCGGCCACGTCGTGCTGCACGAGCCACTTCGCGACGGCGTCGGCGCGAGCGCGAGAGAGCTTCTCGTTGTGACGAGCCGACCCGGTGTTGTCGGTGTGACCCTCGATCCGGAGCTTGGTGACGTTCGGATTCGCCTTCATGATCTCGGCGAGCTTCTGGAGCGTCTCGAGGGTCTTCGGCGTCTGCTTGATGCGCGCCTCGTCGACCTCGAACTCGATCTGCTCGGGGAGCACGATCTGCTCGCCTGCCTTCGGCTCGTCGACCGGGAGGGGCGCGGGCTCCGCGACCTTCTCGGGCTCCGGTGCGGGCTTCGTGCTCGCCTGGACACGGACCTGCGCCTTGCAGCCGACGACCGTCATCGCGAGCACCACACCGAGCGCGAGCTTCTTCATCATGGTCAGGCGTCCTCCTCCGCGCGCCGTCTCCCCGGCGTGCGTGGGAGACGTCAAGCAGGGCATGTGCCAGGCGTCCGACCCTCGCTTTCCCGCGCGATCGAGCGATGCGCCCGCGAGGGCCGAGCGGAGTCCGCGCTCGGAGCGCCGCCGCGTGCACTTCGAGCGCACGCGGGCGTCACGGCCAGAGCCTGCCGTTCACACCGGCGCGGGCTTCGTCTCGTCGGCGGTCGGCTCGGGGGCGGACGTGCAGGCGAAGGTGAGCTTCTTCCCCGGCACCTTCTCGCCGGTCCGCTCGTCCTCGATCGCCGTGTCCTCCACGCCGACGACGACGCTCCCGCCCTTCTCGAGCTTCCCGAAGAGCAGCTCCTCGCCGAGCGGCTGCTTCACCTCGTCCTGGATGACGCGCGCGAGGGGCCGCGCGCCGAAGTCCGGGTCGTAGCCCTTCTCGCCGAGGTACTCGCGCGCGGGCGCCGTCACCTCGATCGTGACCTTCCGCTCCGCGAGCTGGCCGCTCAGCTCGAGGAGGAACTTGTCGACGATGCTCGCCATCGTGTTCGGCGACAGCGCGTCGAAGGCGATCCGGGCATCGAGGCGGTTCCGGAACTCGGGGCTGAAGAGGAGCTTGTACTCGCGCTCCGCGTCCCCGGTCGCCCGCTTGTCGCCGAAGCCGACCGCGCGCCGCCCGAGATCCCGCGCCCCGACGTTGCTCGTCATGAGCAGGATGACGTGCCGGAAATCGGTCGATTTCCCGTTGTTGTCGGTCAGCTTGCCGTGGTCCATGATCTGGAGGAGCACGTTGAAGACGTCCGGGTGAGCCTTCTCGATCTCGTCGAGGAGGAGCACCGAGTGCGGCGTCTTGGCGATCGCGTCGGTGAGGAGGCCGCCCTGGTCGAAGCCGACGTAGCCCGGCGGCGCGCCGATGAGCCGCGATACCGTGTGGCGCTCCATGTACTCGCTCATGTCGAAGCGGATGAACGAGATGCCCATGATCTTCGCGAGCTGCTTCGCGACCTCGGTCTTGCCGACGCCCGTGGGCCCCGTCAGGAGGAAATTGCCGATCGGCTTCTCCGGTGCGCGGAGCCCCGCGCGCGCGAGCTTGATCGCGGCCGTGAGCTGCTCGACGGCGCGCTCCTGTCCGAAGACGACCTTCTTGAGATCGATCTCGAGGCTCTTCAGCTTCTGCTTGTCGTTCGAGCTGACCTCGCGCGGGGGGATCTGCGCCATCCGCGCGAGCACCGTCTCGACCTCCGCGACGCCGACGATGACGAGGGGCGGCGTCTTCTCCTTCTCCACCTTCACGAGCGTGCTGGAGGACACCGGGGCCGGGGGCGCGCCGTTCGCCCCGACGGGCTTCGCCGCGTCGACCTTGGCGGCGGCCTTCTTCGCCGCCTCGCTGGCCTCGGCCTCGTCGCGGAGGAGGTTCGGCGGCTTCTCGCCCTCGTAGAGCTTCAGCTTCGCGGCGGCGCCGGCCTCGTCGAGGAGGTCGATGGCCTTGTCCGGCAGCTTCCGATCGTGGAGGTACCGAGCCGAGAGGGTGGCGGCGGCGTCGAGCGCCTCGTCGGTGTACTTCACGCCGTGGAACGACTCGTACTGTCCGCGGAGGCCGAGGAGGATCTTCTTCGTGTCTTCGATCGACGGCTCGTTCACCTCGACACGCTGGAAGCGCCGCGAGAGCGCTCGGTCCTTGTCGAAGTGCTGGCGGAACTCCTCGAACGTCGTCGACCCGATGCAGCGCATGCGCCCGGACGCGAGCGCCGGCTTCAGGAGGTTCGACGCGTCCATGCTGCCGCCGCTCGTCGCGCCGGCGCCGACGATCGTGTGGATCTCGTCGATGAAGAGGACCGCGTTGTCCTGCTTCTGGAGCGCCTTCACGACCCCCTTCAGCCGCTCCTCGAACTCGCCGCGGTAGCGCGTGCCGGCGATGAGCGCGCCCATGTCGAGCGAGTAGACGATCGCCTTCCGGAGAGCCTCGGGGACCTCCCCCTGGACGATCTTGAGCGCGAGGCCCTCCACGATCGCCGTCTTGCCCACGCCCGAATCCCCGACGAGCAGGGGGTTGTTCTTCTTCCGTCGCGCGAGGATCTGGATCATGCGCGAGACCTCGTTCGAGCGGCCGACCAGCGGGTCGATGCGCTTCGCCTGGGCCTCCTCGTTGAGGTTCACGGTGTAGGCCTTCAAGGGGTCGCGCTTCCCGCGTGGCCCATCACCCCCCTCGGACGGCTCGATGGACGCGGGCTCCTTCTCGCGCTCGTCGCCCGCGTCGTCGAGCTTCGAGACCCCGTGCGAGATGTACGCGACGACGTCGAGGCGCGTCACGCCGCCCTTCTCGAGGATGCTCACGGCGGGGGAGTCCCGCTCGGCGAAGACGGCGACGAGCACGTTCGCGCCCGTCACCTGATCCTTGCCGCTCTGCTGGACGTGTCCCATCGCGCGACGGATGGCCCGCTGGACCCCGAGCGACGCGGTGGGCGTCTGGTAGGTGTCCTCCGGCACGCTGTCGAGCTGGTCCGAGAGGAACTGCTCGAGCTCCTTCTTGATCGCGGCCGGATCGCCGCCGGCGTGCCGCACGACCTGCGCCGTGGCGTCGTCGAAGAGCAACGCGTAGAGCAGGTGCTCGAGCGTGATGTACTCGTGCCGCCGCCGTGCCGCTTCGTTCGCGGCGAGCGAGAGCGCGATCTCGACCTCGGGACTGATTCGCATCGGATGAGCCTCTGAGCCTCGGATGAGCTTCTTGGTGACGGGACCGTCCGCGGTTACTCGGGCTCGGTCGTGATCAGGAGCGGCATGCCCTCGTCCCGCGCGTAGTCCATGACCTCGGCCGCCTTCGTCTCCGCCACGTCGCGAGAGTAGACCCCGGCCACCGCTGCGCCCGTCTTGTGCACGGTGAGCATGATGTGCACGGCTTCCGTGTCTGTCTTGTGGAAGAAACGCTTCAGCACGTCGATGACGAACTCCATCGTCGTGTAGTCGTCGTTGTGGAAGATGACCTTGTACCGCCGCGGGGTGGCGGTGACCGGCTGGTCCTCGAGGTCGACGTCCTCGCCCTCGTCCCCCTCGAAGGACGGATCCTTCGGCTCGCCGGGCCCGCCGCCCGCAGCACGAGGGACGACGAGCTCTTCGGGGTCGTACGTCTCCATGGTAGGCCCCCATTGTGCGTCGGCGCGCGGCGTCATGGTAGGGGCGTCGGGAGGGGCATCGGTGTATGGGATGACACTACAAGCTCCGGCGTGTCACCCGTTCGCGCTTCTTTCCCGGACGTGGGGCCGCTGATAGCGTCGGAGAGTCCCCTTGCGTCTCGTGGGCGCGGCTCTCCGCGCCGCTCCACGGAGGGACGATGGGGAGGGAGAGCGCGATGCAGCTGAGTGAGAACACCGTCGTCGCAGATCGTTTCCGGCTGCACCGGATGATCGGACAGGGCGGCATGGGTTCGGTCTGGGAGGCGACGCAGATCGGCCTCGAGCGACCGTGCGCGCTCAAGTTCATCGAGGGCGAGATGGCCAAGCTCTCGGAGGCGCACGCGCGCTTCGAGCGCGAGGCGAAGGCCGCGGCTCACCTGAACAGCCCGCACATCGTCCAGATCTTCGATCACGGCGTCTGGCAGGGCACCCCGTACATCGCGATGGAGCTCCTCGTCGGCGAGGACCTCGGCAAGCGCCTCCAGGCGAAGGGCGGGAAGCTCGAGCCCTCGAACGTCTCGCGCGTCATCCAGCAGGTCTCTCGCGCGCTGTCGAAGGCGCACCAGGCCGGCGTCGTGCATCGCGACCTCAAGCCGGACAACATCTTCCTCGTCCGCGACGACGAGCAGGAGATCGTCAAGATCCTCGACTTCGGCGTCGCCAAGCAGACCGTGGCCGGCATCGACGGGAGCAACACGAAGACGGGCGCAATGCTCGGAACGCCCTATTACATGAGCCCGGAGCAGGCGCAGGGCATCAAGAGCGTCGATGCGCGGAGCGATCTCTGGTCGCTCGCCGTCATCGTCTACCAGTGCCTCACCGGGCGCCTCCCGTTCGAGAGCGAGGCGCTCGGCGATCTCCTCGTGAAGATCATCGTGTCCCCGATCCCGGTCCCCTCGCAGATCGCCCAGGGGCTTCCTTCGGGCTTCGACCGCTGGTGGGCGCGCGCCGCGGATCGCAACCCCGAGCAGCGCTTCCAGACCGCGAAGGAGTTCAACGACGCGCTGCAGCTCGCGCTCGGTCAGTCGTCGATCACCGAGATCACCGACCGGCGGCCCGTCATCGGCAGCTCGACGGCGATCATGCCGGGCGGCATGGGCTCGGCCTCGCCGGCGGGCAACGCGGCCCAGACGGCTGCGATGAGCCCGTCCGACCCGCGTCTCGGAGGCGGGACGCCCCCGCCGGGCTTCGGCCAGACGCCTTTCCCGCACCCCTCGGGGCCGAACGCGACGAGCTCGCCGAGTCACTCGGGCCTCGGTGTCCCGAGCACGTTCGGTGGCGTCGAGCCGCCCGTGGAGCTGCCGAAGAAGTCGCCGCCGCTGCTCCTCTTCGGCCTCGTCGGCGCGCTCGCGGCGATCGGCCTCGGCCTCGGCGGCTATGCGATGACGCGTCCGAAGCCCGCGCAGGCGGGTACGGAGGCGAGCGCGACGGCCGCCCCCTCGGCCGAGCCGCTGCCCGAGAAGGATCCGGCGAAGGCCGCGTCGGCCCCGACCGCGGCGCCGACGACCGAGCCCACGCCGACCGCGACGGCCGCGGCCGCCGTCGACCCGGCTCCCACTGCGACTCCGGTTGCGGCGGCCACGGCGAAGACCGGGGCGGGGGCGGCGGTCGCTCGTCCCCCCGCGGTCGCGACCCCGAAGCCGTCGGCGACGGCGGCGAAGGCGCCGACCGCGACGCCGACCCCGAGCGCGAAGACGGGGCCGAAGCCCGTGAACCTCGGCTTCTGACGTCCGCGAGGACGGCGGTGGCGGGAGGACCGTACGAGCGTCGCGCGGTGAACCCCGTGGAGGCGCTCGTGCGTACGCTGTGCGGGCTTCCCGAGGCGGCGTTGCGCGTCGCGTACACACGTAGCCTCTTCCTCGACGCGCTGGACGCGGAGGGGGAAGACCTCACCGCGCTCGCGTCGGCGCTCGACGGCGTCTGCGCGCGGGCCGAGCAAGCCGATCTGCCGGCGCGCGAGGCGCTGCTCTCGATCTCCTTCGCACTGCAGGATGCCGCGTGCGCGGAGGTCGTGGTGAGGCTCCGCGCGGAGGCGGCGGAGGGGGCGCTGCTCGCGCTCGAGCGCCTCGTCCGTCTCCCGGTCTCGACGCTGCCCCAGCGTGACGTCCCGGTCCCGGACGAGGATCGCGTCCCCGACTACGGTCGCGGCCGACCATTGACGCTCGGCGAGCGCAAGGCGCTGGCCCGTCGGCCCCAGCGCGACGCCCTCGAGCGCCTCCTCCGCGATCCGCACCCGGACGTCATCCGTCAGCTCCTCGCCAACCCGCGCGTCACGGAGGACGACGTGCTCTCGATCGCCGCGCGGCGCCCCTGCCGGCCGGACGTGCTCACCGAGATCGCGCGCTCGGTGCGGTGGGCGAGCCGACCCCGCATCCGCGTCGCGCTCGTCCTCAACCCGGACACGCCGCTCGAGGTCGCGTCACCGCTCACGGGTCTCTTGCTCCGGCACGAGCTGCGGCTCGTGGTCACGTCCACGACGGTCGCCGCGCCGGTGCGGGCGCTCTGCTTCGAGCACCTCGAGCGACGGCCACCTGGGCGCGGGGAGGGGGACCCCGACGCGGACGAGATCCTCCAGTGAGGCTCAGCCCTCTTCTTCTTCGATCTCCCAGCGCTGCAACGCGCTGACGCCGATGGCCGACGCGCAGGACGGGCAGAGCGGCGGCTCCTGGTAACGGCGCTCCTCGCCGCGCGCCCAGACGAGCAGGCCCCGACCGCTGACGGCCTGGCCCTCGTCCTCGTCGTGCGCGCTCCCGGGCATGGGCGCCGCGCAGACATCGCAGGAAGTCTGCGAGATCTCTTGGAACAAGGCCGCATGACCGGCCGTGACGAACCCCTTCGGAAGGTCGCTCATGTAAAGGCCTCTCCAGCATAGCGCACCGAGCGTTGCATCGCACCACGATCCAGGAGCCTTCGCCCGCGCACGAAAGGGCGCAACCGCGAGGGGCAGCGGTCCGAAGGAGGTCCACCATGCCGACCGCCCCGCAGCCCGGCCTCTCGCGCCTCGCCATCGTCCTGGGGACCCTCCTCACCCTCGTCCCCCCTGGCCTCGGAGGCTGCGCGTCGGTGCCGCCGCTGCCGCCCAAGGCGATCGCGCTCCAGCAGGAGGGCGCGGCTGCCCTCGCGCTCGGAGACCTCGCGACGGCGGAGGCCCGGCTCGCGGTCGCGCTCGAGTACAGCCCTCGCTTCACGGAGGCGTGGGTCGATCTCGGCTACGTGGAGCTCCGGCGCGGCCACCTCGACCGCGCACGTAAGCACTTCGTGAAGGCGCGGTCCCTGAACGCGGACTTGCCGGCGCCGCATCATGCCCTCGCCTTGCTCGCCGACCAGCGTGATCTCGGCAAGGAGGCCGAGGGGCACTACAAGGCGGCCCTCGCGGTCGATCCTGGCTTCGCTCCGTCGCGCGCGAACCTCGCGCGACGCCTCTTCGCGCGCGGCGCGTTCGAGGACGCGCGCGATCAGTTCCTGAAGCTCACGCAGGTGCAGCCCGACGTGCTCGAGGGTCACCTCGGCTTCGCCGAGTGCCTCTTCCGTCTCGAGCGCGACGCGGAGGCCGACGTCGTCATCGCGAGGGCACGCGCCCGCTTCGGTGACGGCCCCGAGCTCCGCCTGCTCGTGGCTCGCCAGCTCCTCCATCGCGACGCGTGGAGCGAGGCCGAGGACGTCCTCGCCCCTGTGACGGCCGATCCGGATCGCGCGAGGGCAGGGGCCGCATGGGCGTGGATCGGCGTGGCCCGCCTCGCGCGCGGCGACGGGCGAGGCGCGAAGGAGGCCGCTCGGGAGGCGATGCGGATCGACACGGGCGACGCCGTCGCCGCCGACGTCATGAAGCGCGCGCGGTAGGCACCGAGGTGCGCCCTACCGGAGTAGCAGCCAGGCCGTGCCGGCGAGGAGCACGACCACGCCGACGACGATGCCGACGACCATCCACACCGGGACGTGCGTACCGGGGATGTTGATGCTCTCGTCCGTGTCGTACGGAGAGGCCGCCGGCGCGTTGCCGTTCCAGCCGGCGGGAGGCCGCGCGCTCGGCGGCCGGGGCCCGTCGAGCGTGATCTCGTCCTGACGGACCCCGATGCCGGCTGGCACGGCCGTCCCGAGCGGAACCGTGTCGGTCATGCTCGAGTCCGAGAGGACGTACTTGCGGTACTTGAGCGGCTCCTCCTCGGACGCGAGGGGCTTCAACGCCGTCCCGTCGAACTCGACGATGACGACCGTGATGTTGTCGTGACCGCCCGCCTGGTTCGCGCGCTCGGTGAGCGCCTTGCAGATCTCGAGCGGCTCGCGAGAGGCGCGGAGAATCTCGCGGATCTCCTCGAAGCGGAGCATCCCGGAGAGGCCGTCGGAGCAGAGGAGC
The DNA here is from genome assembly GCA_022842465.1 of Polyangiaceae bacterium. GTDB lineage: Bacteria > Myxococcota_A > Polyangia > Polyangiales > Polyangiaceae > Labilithrix. The sequence continues at coordinate 10,258 of JALHPN010000254.1, forward strand.
AGGATGTCTCCGCGCCGGAGCTCGCAGAACGTGAGGTCCACCTGGACGGTGTCCGACGTGCCGAGCGCCTGCAGGATGATGTTGTTGTGCTCGAAGGTCTCGGCCTCCTCCTCCGTGAGCTGGCCAGCCTCGATGAGCTGGTTCACGAGCGACTGGTCGCGCGTGAGCTGGACGAGCTGGTCGCCGCGGAGGACATACCCGCGCGAGTCGCCGACCTGCGCGAAGAAGAGAACGTCGTCGACGAGCGCGGCGGCCGTCACCGTCGTCCCCATGCCGCGTCGCGAGCGGTCGTTCTTCGCTTCGTGGAAGATGCGCTGGCCGGCGGCCTCGATCGCGGTGACGAGACGGCGCGCGAGCTCGTCGCGCTGGACGGCGCGCTCGCCGATGTCGTCGACGAGGCGCTCGTAGAGGATGTCGACCGCGAGCTGGCTCGCGATCTCGCCCGCCGCCGCGCCGCCCATCCCGTCGCAGACCGCGAAGACGGCTCCCTGCGCGCCGATCGTCGTCGCGCGATTCGCCTCGAGCAGGCCTCGCGAGCGGCGCGTGAGATCGGCGACGAGGAAGTTGTCTTCGTTGTGCTCGCGCACCTGACCTACGTCGGTCCGCGCGAAGAGCTTCACGCGGACCTCCGCGGCCGGCGCGGAGGCGCTCTCGTTCGACGAGCCCACGGGCGGGGCAGGCGTGTCGGGCTGCGTCACCGGCGCTCCTCGAGGTCGACGCGGAAGAGCTGCTGGCCGATCCGGAACTGGTCACCCGAGAGGAGCTCGACCGGCTCGCGCACGCGAAGGAACGTGCCGTTCGACGATCCGAGGTCCACGAGCGCGAAGCGGAGGGCCTCCGTCACGGCCGGCCGATCGCCAGCCGCGTACGGCGCCCCGTCCTTCTGCAGGACGCGGATCGCAGCGTGGCGCCGCGAGAGGAACGGATCCTCCGTGAACACCACATCTCCCGACTCACGCCCGAGGACGGTCTCCATTTTCCGTAGGTAGTAGACGTCGCGCGTGATGCCCTCGACCGTCCGCTGATGAAGGCGAGCGTACCTTGGCGCAGCCGGGGAGCCAAACAAGAGTGTGCCGTGCTCGGTCGCGGGGCCGAGGCCGGCCTCCCCCTCGCGGACGATCTCGAACCGGAGGACCTGCTGCCCGACCAGGACATGGTCCCCTTCCTCGAGCGGGACCCAGACCTCGCCGTCGGGGCTGTCGCGACGCGCCCCGAGCTTGTCGAGGTGATCGGTCCAGCGGGCCGGGAGGCGCGCGGCCTTGCCGGCGTCGCGGGCGGAGGAGAGCTTCAAGTAGACGCCGTTCGTGCTCGCGAGGTCGCGGAGGACGAGGCGCTGATCCTCGAAGGCGAGGCGGACGTGACGGGGAGAGAGGTAGGCGTCGTCCGGGACGACGATGTGGCCCTCGAGCCGGCCGACGTCGAGGAGGTCGGTGAGGGGGTAGGTCGGGCCGTCCGCGCCGCTCTTGGCGATGACGACGATGCGGCCGTACGTGCGCACCGGCGCGGCGGGTGCGGGGGCGACGGGGGCGACGGGTGCGGGTGCGGGTGCCGCGGGCGCGATCGGTGCGGGGGGGGCAGGGGCAGGGGCAGGGGCAGGGGCAGGGGCAGGGGC
>JALHPN010000255.1 GCA_022842465.1 Polyangiaceae bacterium
GGACGACCCGCGGCTCGATCGCCGCGCGTGCGAGCGCGGCGTCGGCGAAGGCGCGGGCGCGGAGCGCGCGAGAGAGGAGCGCGAAGGGCTCGCCGGCGACCTCACGGAGCGAGAGGGGCTCGCTCCGCTCGCGCGCGAGCGGGTGCCGCGTGGGAAGGACGAGCGCGAGGCGCCCCTCCTCGAGCGGCTCCGTCACGAGGTCGGTGCGCCGGACGGGGAGGAGCCCGAGCCCCACGTCGGCCTTTCCCTCGGCGACGAGGCGCTCGACGCGCTGGCTCGTGCCCTCGTGCGCGACGACGCGCACGGAGGGGTGTGCCTTCATCACCGCCGCGAGCGCAGGGATCACGAGCTCGGCGGTCGTGCTCGGAAGGTAGGCGACGCGCAGCTCGCCGGCGTCCTTCCGCGCGAGCGCCTCGAGCGCCCGCGCGCCTGCCCGCGCTTCCTCCGCCGCGCGCGACGCATACGCCCGGAACGTGACGCCCGCTGGCGTGAGGCGCATCCCCCGCGGGTGGCGCTCGAAGAGCGGCTGCCCGAGCTCGTCCTCGAGCTCCCGCAGCTGCTGCGAGACGGCCGGCTGCGAGACGTGGAGCCTCCGCGCCGCGCGTCCCACGTGCTCCGTCTCCGCGATCGTGAGGAAGGTCCGGAGGTGACGGAGCTCCATGAAGGGGACGATAAGGGATCCCTAGCTGCCCGCGCCCTTCCTCATCGCCGCGCGGAGGACGTTCGCCTTCAGCTCGTCGAGGGGGATGGGGAGAGGCTTGCCTCTCGAGCCCGGCACGGCGGCAGGGGGGGCGACGACGAGGACGGCCCCCTGCGCGTCGGCGGCGCGGGCGGGGTCGGTGAGGAGGTCCTTCAACGAGATCTTCCGCGCGCCGTCGAGGCGCTTCACGTCGACGCGGAGGAGGGCGCCGTCGAGGGCGGCGTCCGCGAGGTCGAGCGCCTTCTTGCGCGCGACCGGGGCGCGCGACGAGGCCATCGTGGCGGCTGCGCGGAACGCATGGGGGAGCGTCCAGCCGAGCGGGTTCTCGGCCTTCGTCGGCACGTCGATCGCGCTGCAGGCGTCGTCGACGCACTTCAGGCGGATCTGCTCGCCGACGAGCATGTTGGGCGGATCGGAGAGCGCCGTGAGGTGGTAGAGCGTGCCGTCGAGGCTGCCGCTCCCGCTCTCGAGGAGGACGGGGACGGCGGACGCGTCGACCGCCTTCGAGAACGCGTCGGTGATCGCCCGGCCTTCGGCCTGCTGCGAGAAGACGAGCCCGTAGTGGACGGCGGCCGGGGCGATCGTCTTTGCGTTCACCGCGGTCTGGAGGCGAAAATAGAGCTCGCGCGAGCGGGGCGTCGAGGCGCCGACCACGGCGCCGTCGACCCGCGAGACCTCGCCCGCGATCCAGCTCTTCGTGGCGTCGTCGACGGTCACGACGAGGACGGGGAGCTCCGCGTCCATCGTCGCGCGGGGGCTGCGCGACTGGGCGGCGGCGCCTTCCGCCGGGTCTTCGTCGACGGGCGCAGCGCAGCCGTAGACGGCGATCGCGATGGCCGCGAAGAGGCCGCGAGCCATGACGAGCCTCACGCGTCGTACCGGAGGGTGAGGCGGATGACCTGCCCGCGTGAGGGCGCGACGTAGACGAGGACGATCTCGGCCCACTCGCTCTCGGCGTTCGCCACGTCGTCCGAACGGAGCCAGAGCTTGCGCGTGATCGCGTCGTCGCCCGCGGCGGCCGCCAGCGCGGACGCGAGCGCGTCCTTGTCCTCGTTCTCGGTGACGCCGTACTCGTCGAGCGTCGCGCGGAGGACGGCGTCGTCGATCGCGCCTTCGTCCTGGCGGAGCCGAGGATGGGCGAGCCGGGAGCGCACCGCGGCGATCACACGCTTGGGATCTCTCGTCCGCGCAGCGTCGTAGCGGAACGTCGCCGCCTCGACGACGAGACCGGAGGCCGCCGCCGCGCCTTCGGCCGCGCGGGTGAGCTCGACGGACGAGGCGATCGGCTCGAGGCGCACGCTGCTCGCGACGTCCTCTTCCGAGGAGGCGACGTCGTCGGTGTCCGCGCAGGCCGGGAGGATCGCGCCGACCAGCGTCGTCACGAGGAGGAGGGGCCAGGGAGGAGAGCGGCGCATCCCCGTCGGAAGAACACAATGTGTGCCGAAGTCCGCACCCGCGACTTTCGCGAGGAATTCGCCGTGTACCTGGGGGACTCGGGATCCAGATCGCCCGTCGTTGGTCCATGCGTCCACCGGCACGACGTCTGATAAGCGCCGCTTATCGGATGCATCGGAACAAACGTCTGGGCGGGCGCGGCCGCCGTCACCATCTTCCTCGCCATGGACGGCACGATCGGATCGAGGACGAGCACCGCCGCGGAGCTCGCGGTCGACGCGCTCGCGACGGAGGGGGTCACGCGCGTCTTCGGCGTCCCCGGCGAGGAGACGCTCGACCTCGTCGACGCGCTCCGCCGGAGGCGGATCGAGCTCGTGGTCACGCGGAGCGAGCAGGCGGCGGGCTTCATGGCCGCGACGGTGGGGCGGCTCACCGGTCGCGCCGGCGTCGCGCTCGCCACGCTCGGCCCGGGCGCGACGAACCTCGTCACCGCCGCGGCCTACGCGTCGCTCGGCGGCTTCCCGCTCGTGCTCCTCACCGGTCAGAAGCCGCTCCGGGGCGTGGGCCAAGGACGCTTCCAGACCGTCGACGTCCCTGCCGTGTTCCGTCCGGTGACGAAGCTCGCGCGCACGCTCGTCTCCCCCGACGAGGTGCCCGCGCGCGTGAGGGCCGCGTTCCGCTCGGCGGAGGAGGAGCGCCCTGGCGCCGTCCTCCTCGAGCTCCCCGACGACGTCGCCCGCGAGCGCGCGACGTCGTACGTCTCGCCGAAGGCGCGTGAGAGCGGCGCCCCACCGCTGGTGTCGGCAGAGGACCTCGAGCGCGCACGCCGGCTGATCGCGTCGTCGTCGCGACCGGTCCTCCTCGTCGCCGAAGGCGCGAGCCGAGGCGGCGACACGACCCGAGCGCTCGAAGCGTTCCTCGCTCGCACGGGGATGCCGTTCGCGACGACGCAGATGGGCAAGGGCGTCGTCGACGAGTCGAGCCCGCGCTGGCTCGGCACCACCGCCCTCTCGCGGGGGGACGCCGTCCACGCCGCGCTGGCGCTCGCGGATCTGATCGTCGTCGTCGGGCACGACACGAACGAGAAGCCTCCGTTCGTCGTCGAGGAGGGAGGGCCGCGCGTCCTCCACATCGCCGCGAGCCCGGCGGGCGGTGACGCGGTCTACGGGCCGGATCTCGAGGTCGTCGGGGGCATCGCGGACGCGCTCCGTCGCCTCGCGGAGGCGCTCGCTCCGCGGGCGATCGACCGCACCTTCGACCCCCTCCGCGACGCCCTTCGCGAGCACCTCGACGCCGAGGCGTCGGACGAGCGTCTCCCGGTCCACCCGCCGCGGCTGGTCGCCGAGGTGCGCCGCGCGATGCCGGACGACGGCGTCGTCTGCCTCGACAACGGCATGTACAAGCTCTGGTTCGCGCGCTCGTACCGGGCGCGCCTCCCCCGCACCCTCCTCCTCGACAATGCGCTCGCGACGATGGGCGCCGGGCTCCCGTCCGCCATCGCGGCGAAGCTCGTCGACCCGTCGAAGAAGGTGCTCGCCGTCGTCGGCGACGGCGGCCTCATGATGAGCCTCCAGGAGCTCGAGACCGCCGTACGCCTCGGGGTCGACCTCGTCGTGCTCGTCGTCCGCGACGACGCCTACGGAATGATCCGCTGGAAGCAGGCCGAGATGGAGCTCCCGGACCACGGGATGACCTTCGAGAACCCCGACTTCGTCGCGCTCGCCGCAGCGTTCGGAGCCCACGGTCACAGGCCCGACCGGGCGAGCGATCTCGGCCCCCTCCTGGCGCAGGCGATCGCGGCGCGCGGCGTCCACCTCGTGGACGTGCCGATCGACTATGAAGCGAACCATCGCATCCTCGGCGAGGAGCTCCGTGCGCTCGGGAACGCTCTCCGCCGACTCCCTGGAGGACGACCATGACGACGCGTCACCCCTTCTGGCTCGCCAACCGACCCGTCAGCCCCGCGTCCGCGGCGTACCTTCCCGTCACGGACAAGTACTCCGGCGCCGTCGTCGCCGAGGTGGCGCTCGCAGGCCCCGCCGAGATCGAGGCGGCCATCGCCGCCGCGTTCGCGGCGCGCGACGCGATGCGAACGCTGCCCGCCTACGAGCGCCGCGACATCCTCCGGCACGTCGCGCGGCGCTTCCGCGAGCGCGCCGAGGAGCTCGCGACGGTCCTCGCCGTCGAGGCCGGCAAGCCCGTGAAGGACGCCCGTGGCGAGGTCACGCGTCTCGTCGACACGTTCGAGGCCGCCTCGGACGAGGTGACGCGACCGACCGGGGAGGTCCTCGAGCTCGAGATCTCCGAGCGCGCCAAGGGCACGCGCGGGATGACGAAGCGGGTCCCCGTCGGCGTCTGCTCGTTCGTGACGCCGTTCAACTTCCCGCTGAACCTCGTCGCGCACAAGGTCGCGCCGGCGATCGCCGCCGGCTGTCCGTTCGTCTTGAAGCCGTCGGATCGCACGCCGCTGTCGGCGCTCGTCCTGGGGGAGGTGCTCGCCGAGACGAGCCTCCCCGAAGGCGCGTTCTCCGTGCTCCCGTCGACCCTCGCGAACGTCGGGCCCTTCATCGAGGACCCGCGCATCGCCCTCCTGTCGTTCACGGGCTCGTCGAAGGTGGGCTGGGAGCTCCGCGCCCGCGCCGGTCGGAAGCGCGTCGTGCTCGAGCTCGGGGGCAACGCCGCGTGCATCGTCGATGCGGACCAGGAGGAGCGTCTCGACCACGTCGTCGATCGCATCGTCTTCGGCGCGTTCTACCAGTCGGGGCAGAGCTGCATCTCCGTCCAGCGCGTGCTCGTCCACACGAAGCTGTACGAGGCGTTCCGCGAGAGGCTCGTCGCGAAGGTCCGCGGGCTCGTCGCCGGCGATCCGAAAGAGGAGTCCACGTTCCTCGGTCCGATGATCGACGAGCCGGCCGCGCAGCGGCTCGAGGGGTGGATCGCGGAGGCGAAGGAGCGCGGCGCGCGGGTGCTCGTCGGCGGCGGCCGCAACGGCTCGATGCTGGAGGCCACGGTCGTGGAGGGCGTTCCCCGCGACGCGACGCTCGCCCGCGAGGAGGCCTTCGGTCCGGTCGTGACCCTCGAGCGCTTCGAGGACTTCGGCGACGCGCTCCGCATCGCGAACGAAGGGGACTACGGGCTGCAGGCCGGTCTCTTCACCTCGGATCTCGGACGCGCGATGCGCGCCTGGGACGACCTGGAGGTGGGCGGCGTCGTGGTCGGGGACGTCCCGAGCTTTCGCGTCGACAACATGCCGTACGGCGGCGTGAAGGGCTCCGGCGTCGGCCGCGAGGGCGTTCGCTGGGCGATGCTCGACATGACGGAGCCGCGACTGCTCGTCCTCCGGGGGGCCTGAAGGACCACCGGCGTTCGTGGATCCGCGCCCCCGCGGGCTCCATGCAACATCGGGCTCGCGAGGCCCGCGATCCCGCGGGAAGATCGCAAGTTCGCCCGGTGGCACGCCGCGCGCAGCGAGAGCCGTCATCATGCGCTCCCTCCGCTACGTGCATCTCGCCGCCGCCCCCGCGCTCGCCGCGTTCGTCTTCGCGTGCACGTCCGCGCCTCCGCTGCCGAAGGGGAGCTCGATCGACGACAACGACGACGACCGCGATTCGCGGCGCGACGACGACCTGAGCACGTCGAAGCCGGTCGCCGACGCGGCGCCTCCGCCTCCGCCTCCCGTCGCCGACGCCGGCGTGCCCGCCACGCCCGACGCCGCGGTCCCCGCGAACGCGCAGTCCTGTCCGCAGCTCAGCGTCTGCTGTGGCCGCTTGACCGATTACCTCGATCGGCTCGCGTGCATCGGCGTCGCCCTCGCCGACGATCCGTCCGTCTGCCAGCCCGCCCTCGTCGTCTGCCAGGGCGGCGGCGTCGGCATCGGCGGCTATTTCGACGGCACCGGCGGCGGCGCGTGCTCGGAGCTCGCGGGCTGCTGCCGTCAGATGCAGCAGCGCGGGGACCAGGCGGCGTACAGCTGCGAGAAGTGGGTCCAGTACAACGACGACAACGAGTGCTACTACACGCACCAGGACTACCGGCAGCAGCGCCGGTGCAACTGAGCGAGGCGACTCAGCCGCGACGTCGGCGCCGGCCGAGCAGGACCGAAGCGACCGCCGCCGCGGCGACGAAGGCGAAGGGGTCCGCCGCGCGAGATGGGCTCGCGCTGCAGCCGTACTCCGGCACGATCGTGTCCCCTCCGCCCGCGCCGACGTTCGGATCGCCGCCGGCCCTGAGCTCGGCGATGTCGCCCGTGCCGTCGCCGTCGCTGTCCTTGTTCTCGCCGGCGAGCGCGTCGAGCGCCGTCGCGAGCGCGGCCTCGTCGTAGGCGACCGCGCCCCGGGAGCGCAGCGACACACCGAACGGCGTCGTGACCGTGCCCCTGCCGCCGGCGTTGCTCGTGTGACAGATCGTGCAGGCCGGCGCGCTCACGCCGAGCTTCGTCGCGATGACGCCGGGGAAGTTCTCCGTCGCGCGCGCGGCCGGCGCGACGAGGACGACACAGAGCCCGAGCCCGAGGGAGAGAGGAGAACGGCGGAGCATCAGAGCCACCCGTGGAACTGCGCGAGGAAAGACGTGACCGTAGCGCGATCCGTCCCGGCGGGCAGGCTCTGCACGATGACGTCGCCGCGCACGTCGAGGTGCGGGAGGAAGAACCACCAGGCGGAGAGCCAGCCGCCGAGCGCGGCGCCCTCGTCGCCGAGCTTGTTCGTCAGCACCTCGAGCGTCGGCGCGAGGTGCAGGCCCTGGGTCGGCTCGATGTCGACCTGGACGAAGCCCGTGGCGCCGAGGTCGAGCTCGCGCCGCTTCGGCGAGCGCGCGAGGAGATCCAGCTCCGCGAGGACGACGACCGGCTTCGCGACGGCGTAGCGGCCGAAGACGCCGTGCGCCTGGCGGAACGTCGCGCGCTGCGTGTCGAGATCGTAGTTCGCGTGCGTGATCCGGCTCGAGACACCGGCGGCGAGCGTCGGCGTCAGGCCGTACTCGATGTAGCCGGCCGCGCCTCGCTCACGGAGATCGTCCGGCCTGACCTGGAAGTTCCCGAGGATGCCCATCGCCTCGGCGCGCCACTTGTCCTGGTTCCAGGAGAAGGCGAGGCCGTGCTGCTGAGCCGCGTTGATGTCCGAGCGGGTCGCGACGCGCGTGAAGAGCGTGTGCTCGATCATGCGGATCCCGAAGGGTAGGTTCATGCGCCCCGCTCGGATCATGAACTGGTCGTCCTTGCCGAAGACGAAGCCTGCCCAGTGCTGGCGCGAGATGAGCCGGTCTTCTGCGCCTCGCGTGAGCGACGCGGCGAGCGCCCCTTCGTGCACGTAGCCGAGCGTCGCGGCGGCGCGGATCGGGCCGGACGCCACGGCGGCCGCCGCGTCGGCCTGCATGATGATGTACCGCGTCTGCGAAGGCGCGGGGCTCGGCGGCCTCACGTGGAGGAGGAGGGTGCGGACGTCGGCCTGGAGGTTGAGCTGCTCGGGGAGCGGCACGAGGCCGAACATGAAGCCGCCCAGCTTGGCGGGATCCTCGTCCTCGGCGACCTTGCCCCATCGCGTGCGGAGGAGGACCTCGCTCTGCGCGCGCCCGTAGAGCGTGAGGATGCCTGCGCCGGACGGATCCGCGTGGCACGTCGTGCACGACTGGTAGTCGTGGCGGATCATCCACGCGTACGCATCGGCACGCCGGGAGGACGCGAGGGAGAGGAAGACGAGAACGACCCCGAGGAGCAGGGGCCCGAGTGATCGGCGGTTCATCGCGGGCGCTGTTCTACTCGATCACGCGACGTCACGGCAGGACGATACGACCGGGCGCGCCGTTCTTGCCGCTCTCGGTGTGACACGCGTTGCAGTCGCCGTGCGGCGGGCTCCCGAGCATCGGGTTCTCCTTGCCGTTCCGGACGACCTTCACGGAGATCGGGTAGACGAGCGGCGCCACGTTCGTGCTGAGCGTGAAGTTGCCGGTCGCGCCGGTCGTGAGCGTGACGCTCCGCCCCGTCGCGTCCTTGACGACGACGTAGGCCGGGACCTGGGTGCCGTAGCACTTGTCGACCTCGTGCAGCGTCTCGTAGACCGTGCCGGCGATCTGGAGGATCGGGCGGCCCGCGAAGCTCGTGTGGCAGCCGAGGCAGGCGCGGCCAGGGTTCATCCGCGAGCCGGGATCGCGCGACGTCCACATGAGGCCCGTCGAGCACGTGCCTCCGCCGCCGGCGTCCGTGCCCGCGTCGACGGGGGCGCCGCCCGACGAGGTGGTGCCGCCGGAGGTGGTGCCGCCGGAGGTGGTGCCGCCGGACGAGGCGCTGGCGCCCGCGTCGGCCTTCGCGCAGGTGCCGGCAGGGAGACCGGCCGCGAGCCAACGATCGAACGCGGCGAGCTCGCTCGCCGTCGCCGCGGACGCCTTGCTCGGCGGCATCGGCTTCTCGAGGTCCTTCATCCGCGCGAGCGAAAGCGCCGCGACGCTCGTCGACGGGTCGGACTTCGACGGCGCGACGAGGTCCTCGTACGTGAGGAGCGCCATCGGGGACTTCAGCTTCGCGCCGTGACACGACCGGCACTTCTGCGCGAGCACGGCGTCGACGTCGCACGGGAGGCCGGAGGCGTTCCCGGCGGCCGGATCGGTGGGCGACGCGCCGCCGCCCGAGCCCACGCCGTCGCTGTCGGGGATACCGTCACCGTCGGCGTCGCGGTTCTCCGCGTCGGTCGGGGAGGCCTCGGTCGTGGGGCTCGCGTCCTTCTCGAGCGGGCCGACGTAACAGGCCGCGGCCGCGGCGCTGCCGAGACCGAGCAGGAGGACGAAGAGAGAGCGCTGGGGGAGCATGGCGGCCTCAGTCCTTCGTCACGCGGAACGCGACGTCGACGTCGACCTCGGGCTTCACCGAGACGCCGGCGTACCCGGGCTTCTCGATGCCGAAGTCCGACATGACGACCCGGAAGCTGCTCGTCACGGCCGTCGCGCTGCCCTCGGGCTTCGTCGTGTACGCGAACGTGACGGGCTTCGTCTGGCCGTGGAGGGTGAGCGACCCGGTCGCCTTGCCGGACGGCGCCTGGACGGCGGACTTCGCGACGTGCAGCTCGGCGTTCGGGTACTTGGCGACCTCGAGGTACTTCTCCCGCATGTGGCGGTTCCGGAGATCGATCTTCGTGTCGAGCTTCGAGAGCGGGACCGTGACGACCACGTCCGTGTCCGTCTCGGCAACGGCGAGCTCGTTGGTCGTCCCGACGATCGAGAGACCGGCAGGACCCGTCGCGTGGAACGAGACCTGCGCGTCACCCGTCCGGGCGAGCTTGGCGTGGGCGACGACCGCGACGAGCAGCGTGGCGGCGGCGGGGGCGAGGGACCGGAGAAGGCGACGGGAGACCATGTGGGACAGCCCATCTGGCATGCCTTGCTGCACCGCGCCAGTTGCAGCCACGGAACGGAGTGTTGCCTTCCGGGAAACAGTCCTTCGCATCGGCCCGGAAACCCCGGCCGATCGGGAGGGGCGGCGCCTCGGTCAGAGCCCGTCGGTGGCGAGCCGGAAGGCGAGCGGGAGGAGGTCTCCGAGCCGCACGACGCGGCCGGCCTCCCCGCCCTCGGCGCCGAGGCCCACCATCACGACGGGGACGTCGTCGTCCGCGAACTCGGCGAGCACCTGCCGGCAGATCCCGCACGGGGAGGCGCCCTCGTCGCCCGTGACGACGGCCACGGCCTCGATCTGCCGGTCGCCGCCCGCGATCATCTGGACGACGGCGTTCCGCTCCGCGCAGATCGACGCGCCGAACGAGGAGTTCTCGACGTTGCAGCCCGCGTAGACGCGCCCGTCCTTCGTCGCGAGGGCGGCGCCCACGTGGTACTTCGAGTAGGGCGCGTAGGCTCGCTCGCGTGCCTCGGTCGCGCGGGCGACGAGCTGGTCGAGGACGGCGGCGGGGACCGCGCGGCCCTTCTTCTTCGCCTTCGCGGGCTTCGCCTGGACGACGCCGGCCGCCTTCTTCGCCTTGGTCGCCGGCCTCTTCTTCGCGCTCATGCTCGCCCTGCCTTCGTGATCCAGCCGCGGAGGAGGCGCTCGAGATCGGCGCGACGTGCGCGCGCGGTCTCCTCGACCTCCTTGTGATCGAGCGGGGTCTTCGAGATCCCCGCCGCGAGGTTCGTGATGCAGGAGAGCGCGGCCACGCGCGTGCGCATGTGCCGGAGCGCGATGACCTCGGGGACGGTGCTCATCCCGACCGCCTGCGCGCCGAGCACCTTGAACATTCGGATCTCGGCGGGGGTCTCGTACGACGGGCCCATGAGGCCGGCGTAGACGCCGTGCCGGAGCGCGATCTTCTCCTCGCGCGCCACCCCCTCGACCATGGCGCGGAGCTCGGGATCGTACGCGCTCGTCATGTCCGGGAAGCGCGTGCCGAGCTCGTCCTCGTTCGGGCCCGCGAGCGGGTGTTGGCCCATCAGGTTCAAGTGATCGGTGACGACCATGAGGTCGCCCGGAGCCCAGTCCGCCTCGAGGCCACCGGCCGCGTTGGTGACGAGCACGGCCGAGACCCCGAGCTTCGCCATCACGCGTACGCCGTGCACGACCTGCCAGATCGGATGCCCTTCGTAGAGGTGCACGCGCCCCTGCATCGCGATGACGGGGACGTCCTCCACGCGCCCGAAGCAGAGGTTGCCCGCGTGGCCCACGACCTTCGACGCGGGGAGGTGCGGCAGCTCCGCGTACGGGACCTTCACGAGGTCGGAGAGCGAGTCGGCGAACGCGCCGAGGCCGGAGCCGAGGACGAGGCCGATCTTCGGCGTGACGGCGACCCTCGCGCGGACGGCCGAGATGGTCTCGGCGAGGCGCTGCGACACGGCGATGTCGGACGAGCTCATGGTGGGGAAGGGCACGTTACCGTGACCGCGCGCGCCGTGCCATGCTTCGCGCGATGCTCCGCGTGGCTCTCCGGGACGTCGTCGGCGCGGCGCGACACAGGAGCGTCATGGTCGGTCGCGGGGGCCTCGCCGACCTGCCTGATCCGGTGGCCCTCCGTGTCGTCGCCGACGGGGCGGGGTTCACGCTCCTCCGGCTCGACGCGTCGGGCGTGAGCCTGAGCCACACGTGGCATCCGTCCCTCGACGAGGCGAAGGCGCGGGCCGCGCGTGACTACGGCGTCGCCCCCGAGGACTGGGAAGCGGAGTGAGCCCGGGGCTCAGCCGCGCTTGAACTTGGTCGCGAGCGCGTCGCACACGACCTTCGGCGCGTAGCGGCTCACGTCCCCGCCGTGGCTCGCGATCTCGCGGACGAGCGAGGCGCTCACGAAGCCGTGCTTCGTGCGCGTCGGAAGGAAGATCGTATCGACCTCGGGGCAGAGGTCGGCGTTCGCGTGCGCGATCTGGAGCTCGTACTCGAAGTCGGTCGTGATGCGGAGACCACGGACGATCACGCTCGCGCCGAGGCTCTGGCAGTACTGGATGAGGAGGCCGTCGAAGTGATCGACCCGCACGTTGGGCAGGTGCTTCGAGATCTCCTCGATGAGGTGCTTGCGCTCGACGGGCGAGAAGAGCGCGTGCTTCGTCGGGTGGACGCCGATCGCGACGACGACGTTCTCGAAGAGCGCCGCCGCGCGCTCGATGATGTCCAGGTGGCCGAGGGTGGCGGGATCGAAGCTGCCGGCGTAGACGGCGAGCCGCGCGCTCACTTCGCGGCTCCCTTGCTCTCCGTCGCCGGCGGGGGCGTCGCGGCGCCCGGCTTCGGCGCCGGCGCGGCGGCGGGCGGCGGCGCGGG
>JALHPN010000256.1 GCA_022842465.1 Polyangiaceae bacterium
CCTCCGTCCGAGCTTCCGACGCGCGCGAGGGCGCCCGCGCGGGCTCGCGAACGGCGAACGCCGACGCGATCGCTCCCGCGACCAGGACCGCGCCGCCCGCGACGAGCCACCTCCGCATCAGCATCCCGCGATCGAGCAGTACGTCCGCCGCATGTCCGACGCCGACTTGCTCGGCTGGCCGTAGCGACCCGGCGGGAGCGAAGCCCACTCGTACGAGAGCTTGCTCATCGCGTTCGAGAACTCGGCCGCGGTCATCGCCCGCTGCTGGGGGACGGTCGTGCGACGCACGTTCGAGACGAGGTACGCGGCGGCGCGCTCCTGATCGTCGGGCTCGAAGCTCGAGAGACCACGCGCGCGCGCTGCGCCGTTCCACGTCGCCGTGAGGAACTGGTAGCGCCCGGCGGCCGTCGAGCAGGAGCTCCCGAACTTCTGGCACTGGTTCGGGTGCCGCGCGCAGGACGAGGCGATCTTGTAGCTGAACATCACGTCGTAGCCGTCCTTCGAGCGGCCCCGCGTCCCCTCCGCGTACGCGAGGACGTCGTGGAGGGCCTTCTGGAAGCGTCCGACCGCGCCGCTCGCGCGCGACGGAGAGCACGTCCCCCCGGCGGCGACCGTATCCGCGGCGGGCCCGTCTACCGCGCCGCCCGCGCCGCGCACGACGTACTTGCCGAAGACCCAGCCGCGCTCCGAGCCGGCGGCGACCTTCACCCAACCCTCCTCACCGGTCGTCCCGACGCACGTGACGTCGGTCCCCTGCGGGAGCACGTTCACAATCCGCGCGCTCTGGTCGGGGGCTTCGCGGAGGTTCAGTCGGCTCGCCGTGACGCGGAGCTTCGTGCCGTCGGAGCACACTTCGTTCGTCGCGAGCTCCGACTCGCTCACGTCGATGCCCTCGTCGTCCACGGGAGCCGCCGAGCAGCCCGTCGCGAAGGCGATCGCGATCGGCGCGGCGACGACGAGCACGCGGAGGAAGGTGGAGGTAGGCATACTGAATACGAGAGCAAGGCGTGATCCAGGCGCGAGCCTCTGCCGGAGCGCCCGCGATCCGGCCTCGGAGGCGCACCAGGGACGGTTTCTTCCAGCATGGGCGGCCACACGGGCGGTCCGGTCCGCGCTCGCGCGACCGAACGCCCGCGCGGATCGCGCAGGCCTGGGGCCTCGGCGCGGATCGTCCGCGTCTCAGATCAGGGGGAGGGGCCCCGGACCGGCGACGCCCCCGACTCGCCGACGCGTCGATCCTCGAGGACGACGGCGAGCTCCCTCCCGAGCGCGCTCGTCGGGCTCCTCCTCGCTGGACGAGCTCGGCGTGATGCCTCGCGACACAACCCATGTTGTGGTCATGATGGTCACGGTGAAACGAACGTCGCTCGCCCACGCGAAAGCTCACCTGTCGGAGCTCGTCGACGAGGCGGAGCATCGCGGCAAGCGCATCATGATTCTGCGCCACGGCAAGCCGGCGGCCGCGATCGTCCGGTGCAGGTGGCCGACCCACCGAGGTCCGTGCCGCGGATGAGTCTCGAGGAGGCACGAGCGTTCCTTCGTGAGTTGGGCGAGCAGGGCGATCCGAGCCTGTCCCCCGTCGAAGACCTGATCCAAGGCCGGCGTTGAGGTACGTCCTCGATGCGTCGGTCGCGGTTGCGGCCGCGCGCCCACGAGAGCCAAGCTACGCGGCCGCTTGCGCGCGTGTGACCCGGGTCCTTGCCGGTCTCGACGAGATCGTCGTACCTGCGCTCTTCCGAATCGAGGTCGCCTCCACGCTGTCGCGCACCGGCTTCGATCCGACGCGGGTGCGCGCGCACGTCGAGCACCTTCTCGGCTCGGCCACCGTCGTCGTCCTCGGGCCCGTCCGAGCGAAGCGCATTCAACGCGTGGCGATGTTTACCAAGTTGCGTGCGGCGGATGCCGCTTACGTCTGGCTCGCCGGGCGGGAAGGCGTTCCCCTCGTCACGTCGGATGGCGAAGTCCTCGTCCGTGGAGCTTCGGTCTGCGAGCTCGAGCGACCCTGACGTCAGCCGAGCAAGCGCGGAGGCGCCTCCGTTGCGCACCGACCGCTGCGCGAAGTGAGATCCCGCCAGGCTTCCGCGATCACGAACGGCGCATCACCAGCCGACGCAGCTCGTCTTCGAGGCGGTGCTCTGCGACGACGAGTTGTCGTCGAACACGTAGAGCGCGCCGTCCTTGTCGATCGCCGCCGCCTCGACGTTGAGGAGCGAAGACGAGGGCAGCCGCGTCGTCGCGCCCGTCGCCTCGTCGACGCGGTAGCTCCGGGAGAGGCCGAACACGTTCGTCGTCACGACGAGGACGTCGGCGGCGGGTCCGCCGGCGGCCCCGAACGCGCAGTCGCTCAGCTGATCGGCCGGGAACGAGAGCGAGATCGGCGGGACGTCCGTGCGCGCGAAGAGCCTCTCGGCGGCGTCGATCCCGACGCAGTAGAGCTTCCCCTCGGCCTTGCTCGCCGCGTACCCGGCGCACGGGCTCGCGCTCGGCGCACTGCGGAGGCACAGGCCTTCGTAGTTCCGCCCGCAGTTCACGGCGGCGAGATCCGCGCACGAAGCGGGCGCCGCGCCGAGGCGGTAGACGTCTTGATCCCGCGCGAGGCCGCCCTGCCCGTCGGGTACGAAGCGCCGCACGGCGCCGGACGAGGTGAGCGCGTAGAGGGCGCCGCCGCGCCAGGCGATGCCCTCGTTGTCGTCGATCGCGGGCTGGTCCAGAGGCAGCGTGATCGCGCGCGTGCCGCCGCCGGCGCCGAGCGCGATCAAGATGCCGACGCCGCCGCGACCCGAGTCGCTCACGACGAGGAGCTCTCGGACGCCGGGCGTCAGCTCGACCTCCGCCGCGCCCGACGCTTCGGGCACGGCGAGGACGGACGGGAAATTCGGGTCCGCCTGACAGGCGAACGGCGGCTTCGGCCCCGCCTCGACGACGTCGGCCCGCGCGTCCGACGGTCCCCCGTCCGGCGTGCTCGTCGCCGCGTCCGTGACGGGGCCGACCCCCGGGCCGTCGGGACGAGGCGGCTCGGAGGGCCCGACGTCGCGGGCCTCGGCCGGAGGAGAGGCGCCGTCACCCGCGCAGGCCGCGACGCTCGCGAGGGGCAGGCAACCGACGACGAGGGCCGCGAGGAGCGGTCCTGCCGTACGGCGAGAGGGGACGCGGGGAGAGAGCACGGTTCGCAGGGTTGCACGCCACATGCCACCCGGGGCGCGCGGGCCCGTGATACAACGGAAACGTCGTGCGGACCGCTCTCTTCGTCCTCCTCGCGTGCGCTTGCTTCACCGTCGCCGAGCCCGCCCGCGCGGACGACGCGAAGGCGGAGGCCGCCGGTCGCGCCCTCTTCGACGAAGGGGTCGCGCTCATGAACGCGAACCGCTTCCCCGAAGCGTGCCCCAAGCTCGAGGCCAGCCTCGACAAGTTCCCCGGCATCGGCACGCGCGGCAAGCTCGCCGAGTGTTACGAGAAGGCCGGGCGCCTCGCGAGCGCATGGGTCACGTACAAGGACGTCGCGCGCCTCGCCGCGGCGTCGGGGGATGCGACGCGCGAGAAGGTCGCCTCGGACCGCGCGACGGCGATCGAGCCGAAGCTCGCCTATCTCACCGTCGTCGCCCCCTCCGTCGAGATCCCCGGGCTCGTCGTGAAGCGCAACGGGCGCACGATCGAGAGGCTCGGGGCGCCGGCGCCCGTCGATGCGGGCCTCGTCGTCGTCGAAGCGAGCGCGCCGGGCAGGAAGGCGTTCACGACGCAGGTCCTCGCCGCGTCGGGGCAGACGTCGAACGTCGACCTCCCTCCGCTCGAGGCCGCGCAGCCCGCGAAGGCCGCGCCGACGACGAGCGCTGGCACCACCGCGACGGCCGACTACGACGCGAACGCCGTCCGCACGAGCGAGTCGACCTGGCAGAAGCCCGTCGGCTTCGTGATGGGCGGCGCCGGCCTCGTCGCGCTCGTCGCCGGCGGGTTCGTCGGCCTCTCCGCGAAGTCGTCGTACGACGACGCGTTCGACACCGGCCGATGTGACCGCGCCACGCTGGCGTGCGACGCCGAAGGCCAGAAGACGACCGAGGACGCGCGCACGACCGCGACGACCGCGACGATCCTCGCCGGGACGGGCGGCGCGCTCCTGCTCGGGGGCGTCCTCCTCTACCTCACCGCTCCCCGCGCGAGGCCGCCGAGCGCGATCCGGGTCACGCCGAGCGTCGCGCCCGGTCACGCTGGGATCATCGTCGGCGGCGCGCTCTGACTCCGAGCGACCGACTCACTGCCAGAGGCGATGCACGATCGCGCCCGCGCCCGTGCGGCTCCCGGCGACGAGCACGCGGCCGTCACGCTGGACCCCCGCCGCGAAGAGCGTGAGGTCGAAGCCGTTCGCTGCGCCCCCGGGATCGAGGACGGCGGTGCCGTTGCCCGCGAAGGACCGGTCGAGCCCTCCGTCGAGCAGGACGCGCGTGACCCTCGCCTCGCCGTTCGGACCGGCGGCGTGTCCCGCGGCGACGAACCCCACGTTGCCCACCGGGGCGACGCCGTAGAAGGCCGCGGCGGCGGCCTGGCCGAAGCCACGCGCGAAGATCGACGCTCCGCCCGGCGTCGCGAGCCCGCCGGTGTAGCGGTCGGTGCCGCCCACCTGCGCGCCGCCGACGAGGACGAGCGGGCCCGACGCCACGCGCGTGAAGGCGAGCGCGCGGGACGAGACCGCGAAGGTCGAGGTGCCGAACGTCCCGAACGTCCCGTCGAGGCCGCCGTCCACGCCGAGCCGCGCGAGGTAGTACGTCGAGACGGCCGACGACGTGTCCGTCCCGCCGAGGGTGACGCTGCCGGGCGCCTCGCTCGCGACGCCGACGAAGCGGTTCTGCGCGACGACGCGCAGCTTGCCGCCGTTCCACGCGGCGTCGCGCGCGCCGTTCGCCGCCGCGAAGCGCGCGACGATCCCGCTCTCGCCGCCGTCGGCGACGAGCGATCCGGCCGCGTAGATCGCGCCCTGGGCGTCGATCGTGACGGCGAGCCCCGCGGAGCCGCTCGGAGCCTCGAGCGTCGCGACGCGCGCCACGCCGCCCGCGAAGGTCGTGTCCACCGCGCCGGTCGCGGTCACCCGGACGACCGTGAGCTGCGGCAGGCCACCTGCGCCCGCGTTCGAGGTGCCGACGCACACGATGCGGTTCTGGGCGTCGAGCGCGATCGCGCGGATCTCGCCGTCGACCGGGAGCGCCGACGCCGCGGCCGAGAACGCCGTGTCGACCTTCCCGTCGGCGTCGAAGCGCCGGAGGAGCCAGCCTCCGCTCGCGACGGGCCCCGGTCCGCCGACGATGCCGCCGACGACGATCTTCCCGTCGGGCTGGATGGCGAGCGCATAGAACGCGCTCGCGAGCCCCTTCGTCGCGTCCGCCGCGAGGCCGTCGCCGTCGAAGGTGGTGTCCAGCGTGCCGGCCTCCCCCGCGACGAGGAGCGTGGCCGTCCCGCCGTCGGACGGCGGGGCGTCGGGCGACGTCGCCCGGACGGTCTTCGGGCCGAGCGCGGCGTCCGCCGCCGCGGTCACGGTGATGGTGGCGGTCGTCTGCCCCGGGCCGATCGTCGCCGTCGACGCCGTGACGCCCGTGGGCAGATCCGCGAGCGTGACGCGGACCGTGGCCGCCGTCGTCGGCGTGCGCGTGAGCGTGACGGTGAAGACCGCCGTCTCCTTCTGGCGGAGGAGGAGCGAGGTCGGCGCGAGCGCGATCGGCGCGAGGCCGGCCTCCGCGTCCTCGGTGATCGCGACGTCGGGCGCTCCGGCGTCGGCCGCGTCCGCGACGCTCGCGTCGCCCCCGTCCTCGGCGCCCTCACGCTGGGTCGTCTCGTCGAGCCCGAGGACGGCGGCACATCCCGTCGCGAGCCCGACGGCGACCGCGAGGAAGGACGCGCCGGCGCGAAAGCGCGCACCTCGTGCGCGACGCGGCGGGCGAGAAAGGCGAAGGGGGGCGGATGACATGCGTCGCACCCTCTTAACTATCACGTGCTCGAGCTGATATGACTCGTGGATGCGCCACGCCCTGGCTCGCTCGTCCGTCCGCCGCTCGCTCGCCGTCCTCCTGCCCGTGATCGCCTTGGGGGCGACGCTCGGCGCGCCCTCCGTCGCGCGGGCCGACGAGCCTGCCGCCCAGGACGTCGCGCAGGCGAGGCAGCTCGGGCAGCAGGCCTCCGCCGCGTTCGACGCCGGCAACTACGCCGAGAGCGAGAAGCTCTGGAACGCGGCGACCCGCCTCTACCCGCTCGCGCCGACGTTGACGCTCGGGCTCGCCCGCACGCAGGCGAAGCTCGGCAAGCTCGTCGCGGCGCAGGAGTCGTACAACAAGATCGTCCGCGAGTGGGCGGACAAGCCGAACCCGCAGCCCGCGTTCAAGGACGCGCTCGAGGCGGCGAAGACCGAGGGCCAGGCCGTGTCGGCGCGCGTCGCGAGCGTCACGATCTCGCTCGACGGGACGGTGCCGCCGAACGCGCAGGTCACGATCGACGGCCAGCCGGTCAACACCGCCGCGCTCGGCCTCCGCCGCCCCGTCGATCCGGGCACGCACCAGGTGAAGGCGTCGGCCGAGGGCTACAAGCCCGCGGAGACGAGCTTCGAGGTGAAGGAAGGCGGCTCCGCGGAGGCGAAGCTCCGCCTCGAGAAGGATCCGAACGCGGCCGTCGCGGGCGCGGCCGTGACCGGCGGCGCCGGCGTCGCCGCCGCCGGCACCCCGGGGACCGAGGCCCCCCCGCCCGAGAAGCCCGCCACCGGCTCGAACAAGACGCTCGCGATCGCGGCGTTCGGCGTCGGCGGCGCCGGCCTCCTCCTTGGCGCGATCACCGGCTTCGTCGCCCTCGGCAAGAACTCCGATCTCGAGAAGGTGTGCCAGGGCGGCACGTGCCCGGCGAGCGCCCAGGGCGACGTCGACAGCTACAACACGATGGGCACGCTCTCGACCGTCGGCTTCATCGTCGCCGGCGTGGGCGGCGTCGCGGGCGCGGTCCTCCTCCTCACGTCGCCGAAGCAGACCGGCGCCGCGGGGCCGAGCCGCTACGCGACGGTGAAGACGTCGCCGACGATCACGCCGTACCTCGGCCTCGGCGGCGGCGGCGTGACCGGCTCGTTCTGAGGTCCTCGCCTTTCCGAGCGCGGGCGCGCGTGCTAACTCGGCGCGTCGATGTCCGAGGCCGTCGTCTTCCGCCGCGTCCGTGCCGTCGATCCGTCGCGTGACCTCGACCGTGAGGTCGACGTCGTCGTCGAGGGCAAGACGATCACGCGGCTCGGCCCCGACGCGGGCAAGGACCTCGCGACGCGCGAGCGCGTCCGCGTCGTCGAGGTCCGCGGGGGCCTCCTCCTCCCGGGGCTCGTGGACATCCACGCGCACCTCCGCGAGCCGGGGCAGGAGTACAAGGAGGACCTCCGGAGCGGCCTCCTCGCCGCCGCCGCCGGCGGCTTCACGGACGTCTGCGCGATGCCGAACACGCGCCCCGTGAACGACACGCGCGCGATCACGGAGATGCTCGTCCACAAGGCGCGCGCGCTCGGCGGCTCGCGCCTGCACCCGATCGCCGCGATCACGATCGGACAGAAGGGCGAAGCGCTCACCGAGATGGCGGATCTGAAGGACGCCGGCGCCGTGGCCGTGTCCGACGACGGCCACTGCGTCACGCGGAGCGACGTCATGCGACGCGCGCTCGAGTACGCGAGCACCTTCGACCTCCCGCTCATCCAGCACGCCGAGGATCACGCCCTCACCGCGGGCGCCCAGATGCACGAGGGCGCCGTGAGCGCGAAGCTCGGGCTCCGCGGCTGGCCGCGGGTCGCCGAGGACGTCATCGTCGCGCGCGACGTGATCCTCGCCGAGTACACGCGGGCCCGCTACCACGTCGCGCACGTCTCCACGCTCGGCGCCGTGCGCATCCTCCGCGAGGCGAAGTCCCGCGGGATCAAGGTGACGGCCGAGGTGACGCCGCACCACCTCCTCCTCACGGACGCCGCGCTCATCGGCTACGACACGGCGTGCAAGGTGAGCCCGCCGCTCCGCGAGGACGAGGACGTGGCCTCCCTCCGCGAGGCGCTCGCCGACGGGACGATCGACTGCATCGCGACCGATCACGCGCCGCACTCGCCTCTCGAGAAGGACTGCGTCCTCGACGAGGCCTCGCCCGGGATGATCGGGCTCGAGCTCTGCCTCCCGCTCATGCTCGGGCTCGTCGCGAAGGGCGTCATGACCCTACCGCGCCTCGTGGACGCGCTCACGCGCTCGGCCGCGCGCGTCGTCGGCCTGCCCGCGCCCACGCTGAAGGAGGGCGCGGAGGCGTCGCTCGTCCTCGTCGACCCGGCGCGTTCGTGGACGATCACGCCCGCGGTCTTGCGATCGAAGAGCAAGAACACACCTTTCCTCGGTCGCACGGTGGAGGGCGCGGTCGTCCTCACGATGGTCGCCGGGAGCGTCGTCTACGAGCTCGACGTTCACGCAGCGGGAGGAGCCTGAAGAGATGGACTCGACGAAGTCGGAGCGCGCGCACCTCGTCCTCGCCGACGGCACCGTGTTCGAAGGAGTCCCCTTCGGCGCGCGCGGGGGCACGACCGGCGAGGCCGTCTTCACGACGACCATGACCGGCTACCAGGAGGTCCTCACGGATCCGTCCTACACGGGCCAGCTCGTCGTCATGACGGCGCCGGAGATCGGCAACGTCGGCGTGAACGCGCTCGACGCCGAGTCGGTCGACGGCAAGCCCCACGTCGCCGGCTTCGTCCTCCGCGATCCGAGCCCGGTCGCCTCGAGCTGGCGCTCGGAGCAGTCGCTCGACGACTACCTCCAGGCGCACGGCGTCGTCGCGATCGCCGGGGTCGACACGCGCCGCCTCACGCGCCACCTGCGCGACCAGGGCGCCCAGAACGGCGCGATCGGGACGGAGCCCGTCGAGGCGCTGCTCCGCCGCGCGCGCGAGGCGCCGGACATGTCCGGCCTCGACCTCGTGAAGCGCGTGACGCCGAAGGAGAGCTACGCCTTCGCGGAGGGCCGCGGCGACTGGCGCATCGGCACGGCGCCGGGGAAGCTCGAGCACCACGTCGTCGCCGTCGATTACGGCGTGAAGAAGAACATCCTCCGCTGCCTCGTCGACACGGGGAACCGCGTGACGGTCGTGCCCGCGAGCGCGACCGCCGAGGAGATCCTCGCGCTCCAGCCGGACGGCGTCTTTCTCTCGAACGGCCCCGGCGACCCGGCCGCGGTCGGATACGCGGTCGAGACGATCCGGGGGCTCCTCGGCAAGAAGCCCGTCTTCGGCATCTGCCTCGGCCACCAGCTCCTCGCGCTCGCGCTCGGGGCGAAGACCTACAAGCTCAAGTTCGGGCACCGGGGGGCGAACCAGCCCGTGAAGGACCTCGCCACGGGGCGGATCGAGATCACGACCCAGAACCACGGCTTCTGCGTCGACCTCGCCACCCTGCCGCCGCGCTGCGAGAGCACCCACGTGCACCTCAACGACGGGACGAGCGAGGGGCTGTCGGCGCCGGATCTGCGGGCGTTCAGCGTCCAGTACCACCCCGAGGCGGCCGCCGGCCCGCACGACTCGCTCTACCTCTTCGATCGGTTCAAGCGGGCGATGAGCTGAGGTTGCCGGATCGCGGAAATGGCGTAAGGTCCGCGGCGTCTTGTCCCCTCCCCGCCCCCGCCGTCCCAAGAAGATCCACTTCGTAAGCCTCGGCTGCCCGAAGAACCGCGTCGACACGGAGGTGATGGTCGGCGTCGCCGGCCTCCAGGGCTACGCCCTCACCGACGAGGCGGAGGACGCCGAGGTCATCGTCGTCAACACGTGCGGCTTCATCGGCGAGGCGAAGCGCGAGTCGATCGAGACGATCTTCGAGCTCTCGGAGCTGAAGAAGCAGGGCGCGTGCAAGAAGCTCGTCGTCACGGGCTGCCTCTCGCAGCGGTACCCGACGGAGCTCTCCGCGCAGATGCCCGAGGTCGACCACTTCCTCGGCACGAGCGACATGCTCGCCCTCGGGAAGGTGCTCGACGGCAAGGCGGAGCGGATGCTCGTCGGCAACCCCGCCGACTGGGTCATCCGCGCGAGCGATCCGCGCGTCGTCACCGGACCGAAGGCGAGCGCGTACCTGAAGATCGCCGAGGGCTGCAACCGGACGTGCGCCTTCTGCACGATCCCGCAGTTCCGCGGCAAGCAGCGCTCGCGACCGATCGACGACGTCGTCCGCGAGGCCGAACAGCTCGCCGCGCAGGGCGTCCTCGAGGTGAACCTCATCTCGCAGGACACGATCGCCTACGGCCGCGACCTCCCGAAGGAAGGCCGCGCGTCGCTCGCCGAGCTCGTGCGGCGCGTCGCCGACGTGAAGGGGCTCCGCTGGGTCCGCGTCTTCTACCTCTACCCGGAGACGATGGACGAGGCGCTCCTCGACGTCGTCGCGAACCACCCGCGCGTCGTGCGGTACGTCGACATGCCGCTCCAGCACGCCTCCGACGCGATGCTGAAGCGGATGAAGCGCGGACACGGGATCGATCGGCAGAAGCGCGTCGTGGAGCGCCTCCGGAAGAGCATCCCCGGCCTCACCTTCCGCACCGCGTTCATCGTCGGGCACCCCGGCGAGACCGACCGCGACTTCGACGAGCTGTGCGCGTTCGTGGAGTGGGCCGAGTTCGACCGCGTCGGCGTGTTCAAGTACTCCGACGAGGAGACCGCGCAGAGCGCGACCCAGGACGCGAAGGTGAAGCCGGTCACGATCACGAGCCGCTGGCGGAAGCTCATGGGGCTCCAGCGGAAGATCGCGCGGCGGAAGAACAAGGCGCTCGTCGGGACGGACGTGGAGGTGCTCGTCGAGGGGCCGAGCGAGGAGCACGAGCTCGTGATGGCGGGCCGCCATCAAGGCCAGGCGCCCGAGATCGACGGCCAGGTCTACCTCGGCGGCGGGGAGGTGCACGCGGGCCAGGTGTGGCGCGCGCGCGTCACGCAGGCGAGCGACTACGACCTCGTCGCGGACGTCCTCGGCGAGGAGGACGGCCCGCTCGCCGGGCCCTCCGCGAAGCCCAAGAAGAAGAAGGTCAGCCTGAAGGTCGTCGGCGCGAGCGCGTGAGCGCGCCGCTCACTTCACGACGACGGTGACGGGCGGCGACCGCACGGACCCGGTCTCCTGCGAGACGTCGAGCACGTGGCCCGGCTTGGCGTGGACCTCGAGCTCCCACGAGCCCTCGGCGTCGGCGATGGTGCCGAAGACCCGCCGGTCCCGCGGGACGCCCTCGGCCTGGTTCAAGACGAGGACGAGCGCGTTCGGCAGCGCCCCGCGCGTGCTCGCGAGACGCACCGTGTCCGGCTCCGCGCCGGCCGTGACGCTGGGCGCCGCGGGCGGCGGCAGCGGGAGCGTCGGGCTCGTGCACGCCGCGAGGAGGCCGAGGCACGCGATCGCCCGCACGGCGAGACGACGAGGAAGCCGACGCGAGCCCATGAGCAACTTCGTAGCATGCCGCCGCGGGGGCTCGCCACCCGTGTTTCGCGTGTCATTCCTGGAAAATAGCCAACTTGGTTGGCAGCTCGTGCGGCGGCCGGGAGCGCCGGCGGCGCCCGAGGTCGCGAGGAAGGACGGAACGGAGTTTTCCTTCGCAGACCCGCCCCGATACGCTCGAGGGCACCCAGCGTGGACGGCGGCGGACGAGACAACGGCGCGCGGAGCGTTGGAGGAGCGATGAGGCTCTGGCTCCGCCCGGTCCCTTTCGCGATCGGCGCCGCCTGCGCGGTAGCGCTCGTGACGCGCGCCCCGGTGGACGACGCCGCGGCGAGCCGCTCCGCCGCGCTGTGCGGCGCGCTCGCCCGCGAGGGGATCACGT
>JALHPN010000257.1 GCA_022842465.1 Polyangiaceae bacterium
GGCGCGCCCCACGTCCACTCGGGCGTGCCGACCGCGTACGGGATGGGCGCCGTCGCGCCGGTCGCGCTCCCTGCCCCGCCGATCGTCCCGCCGCCTCCGCCCCTCCACGACGAGCCGCTCCCGGCAGGGCCGGCGCTCCCCGCCAAGCGCGGCGTGCCGGCCGTCGCGGTGGTGGCGATCGTGATGGTCCTGCTCGCCGTCGCCGCCATCGTGATCGCGCTGACGATGCGCGGCTCGCCGGCGCTCACCGCGCAGCCGCAGCTCGACGACACGGGGCGCGAGTCGCTCCGCCTCGAGTGCACGACGTGTCCCGACGGCACGATCGCGAAGCTCGGCGTGTCGACGGCGACCTTCACCGGGACGAAGACGGTGCTCCCCCTGCCCGTCCCTCTCTCGATCGGCGAGAACACGCTCGTCATCGCGATCGATCGACCGGCAAGCGGGCGCGACGAGGAGGTGAAGATCCACGTGCCGGTCGCGTACCGCGTGCGCGCCGATCTCGGCACCCTCTCCGGGACGCCGCCGTCCGTCACCGTCCGCGTGGAGGCCGTCCCGGGCACGCAGGTCCAGGTCGAGGGCAAGCCGCTCGCCCTCGACGCGAACGGCAAGGGGGCCTACGCGATCGACGTCACGTCCGAGGTCTCGGGGCCCTCCGACGAGTCGAAGACGATCGAGCGGAAGATCCCGTTCTCGATCACCCCGAAGGACGGCAAGGCGGAGACCGGCGAGCTGCTCGCGCGTGTCGTCGTCGTCCCGCTCCGCATCGATGCCCCCGGCCCCCTCCTCTACACCGAGCGGAGCAACGCTCCGTTCGCGGGGCAGACGAAGCCGGGCGCGACCGTCATGGTGGAGGGCTCCGCCGCCGCCGTCGACGCGCAGGGCCGCTTCGGCGTCCGCGCGGAGCTCCCTGCCCCGGGCGAGCGGACGTTCCTCGTGGTCTCGAGCGCGCCCCCGCTCGCGCCGCGCACTGCGCGGCTCCGCGTCGTCCGCGTGGCGTCCCTCGAGGCTCAGGCGAAGGAGCTCGAGGCGAAGGGCCCCGTCCCCTTCGGTGTCTTCTCCAAGGATCCTGCCGCCAACGTCGGGAAGGACGGCCTCGTCGAGGGCGAGGTGGTGCGCGCGTCGACCGATCCGAGTCACGCCGTCCTGCTCGTCGAGGACAAGAAGACGTGCAGCGGCGCCCCCTGCCTCGCGCGCATCCTCCACGGCGAGGAGATCAAGGTGCAGCCCGGGGACACGGTGCGAGCCTTCGGCCGCGTCAACGGGACCGTCAGCGCGGGCGGCCAGACGGTACCGGAGCTCGATGCCGCCCTCGTGCTGGTCGTCCCGCGCGGGGCGCGACGGTGACGAGGACCAGCCTCGCCGCGCTCGGGGGCGTCGCGCTCGCGGGGCTCGCCGCCTGGGCGTTCGTCCCGGACGCGAACGCGCAGCGGATCGACCCGCGGCGACCGTCGGTGCTCGTCGTCGGCGCGCCGCGGGGAGCCGCGCCCATGGCCCGCGTGGACGGGCGACGCTCCGGCTCGACGCGCGACCCGCTCCCGAGCGGGCGCCTGCGCGTCGCGTGGAAGCGCACCTTCGGGCTCGCGGTCGAGCAGCCCGCGCTCGTGACGCCAGACGGATCGATCGCGCTCGTCACGGCGCGCGGCGACGTCGTGTTCCTCGATCCCAAAGACGGGGAGGAGCGCGGGCAGGTGACGGTGGGAGCCGGCGCGGTCGGACCTGCCGTCGTCACGTCCGACGGCACGGTCGTGTTCATGACGAGCACGGGCGACGCGGTGGGCGTGCGACGGGGGAGCGCGAGGCCGCGCTTCACGACGCGCATAGGCGGTGAGCGCAACCTCCGCGCAGCCCCCCTCGCGCTCGACGACGGCGGGGCCGTCGTGGCGACGTCGACCGACCTCGCCGTGCTCGACGGCGAAGGCGGCGTGCGCACGCGGGTGACGCTCGCCGAAGCGCCGTCGGCGCCGCTCGTCGCGAGCGGCGACCGCATCCTCGCGGTGGGGCCCACGGGGTCGATCCACGCGTGGGTGCCAGGTCGCGAGCCGGTCCGGGTCGGATCGTTCGGGGGCACGCTCGACGGCGCGGCCGCCCTCACCGAGACGGGCGCGCTCGTCGCGGTGGTCGACGGCGTGCAGATCGTCGACGTCGACCTCGCCCGCGGCGGGGCGCGGACCACCCGTGCCCTCGCGCCGGCGGGGCTCTACCTCGGCCCGCCGGCGGTCCGACCGGGCCGCGTGACGCTCCTCGCGCTCGCGCCTTCGCGGACGTTCGTGGTGGCGCTCGACGGCGCGGGGCAAGAGACGCTCCGGGCCTCCGTCGCCGCGACCAGCTCGACCTCGCTCCCCGACGGCGGGGTCGCTCCGCTGGTCGCCCCGCCGCACACCGGCGTCCTCGTCGACGCGCGCGGCGCGGTCGCCTTCGCCGCGCCCGACGGCCACGTGGGGGTCGTCGCGCCGGACGGGTCGACCGACACGATCGGTGAGCTCATCTGCTCGCGGTCGGGACGGAGCGCGGGCGTCGCGGGTCTCACGCCGACGGGGCCGGCGGCGTTCGTCGTGACGTGCGAAGCGGGCTCGGCGGTCCTCGTCGCGGGCTCGGAGGCCGATCGCGGCACGCGGCCCGGCCGATGAGCCCGGTTGACGGCTGGCATCGAAGGGGATTCCGCCTTATAGTGCCCGCATGATCAGCATCACGGACAAGGCCGCCGAGAAGGTCAGGGAGATCGCCGAGGCCGAGGCGCTCCACGGACAGGGTCTTCGTCTGCGGGTCGTCGGCGGCGGGTGCGCCGGGTTCTCGTACGACCTCTACTTCGAGGATCAGATGACGGAGATGGACGAGCAGTTCGAGTCGAACGGCGTGAAGCTGTTCGTCGACCCGCTCAGCTTCCAGTACCTCGAGAACACCGAGATCGACTACGTCGAGGGTGTCCACGGCTCCGGCTTCAAGTTCAACAACCCCAACACGACCGGCAGCTGCGGCTGCGGCTCGAGCGTCAAGTTCTGAGGGCGCGCCTCGCCGTGCGGGCGAGGCGATCGAGCACCGTCGTGACGCCGTGGAGGTCCACCTCCGCGGCGTCGGCGCGTTCGCGGCCCGCGGCGGCCCCTCCGCGGCTCACGCGGGGTCGTAGCCGAGGTTGGATCCGAGCCAGCGCTCGGTCTCCGCGAGCGGCTGCCCCATGCGGCGGGCGTAGTCCTCGACCTGATCTTTCCCCACCTTGCCGATGTTGAAGTAGCGCGCGTCGGGATGCGCGAGGTACATGCCGCTCACGCTCGCGGCGGGCGTCATCGCGCATGACTCGGTGAGGGCGAGGCCCGCCTTCTCCGCAGAGAGCAGGGTGAAGAGGCGCCGCTTCTGGACGTGATCGGGGCTCGCCGGGTAGCCGAAGGCAGGTCGGATCCCGCGGTAGCGCTCGGCGATGAGCTCCTCGCTCGTGAGCTGCTCGTCGGGCGCGTACCACGCGCGGCGGACGCGCGCGTGGAGGAGCTCGGCGAAGGCCTCGGCGAGGCGGTCCGCGAGCGCCTTGGCCATGATCGCGTGGTAGTCGTCGTGGTCGGCGTGGAAGCGCGCGACGAGGGGCTCGAGCCCGAGGCCCGCCGTCACGGCGAAGGCGCCGACGTGATCCAAGACCCCCGACCCGCGCGGGGCGACGAAGTCGGCGAGCGAGGCGTGCACCTTCGCGTCGCCGTCGGCCTCCGCGCCAGGGCCCTTCGTCTGCTGCTGCCGCAACATCGGGAACCGCGCGGCCTCCGTGGACCGCGACGCGTCCGTGAAGAGGACGATGTCCTCAGAGTCCGCCTCGGCCGGCCAGAAGCCGTAGACCCCGCGCGCGGTGAGGTGCTTCTTCGTGATGATCTCCTCGAGGAGCTTCTTGCCCGCGTCGAAGAGGTCGCGCGCCGCCTTCCCCTGCGAAGGGTGCTCGAGGATGGCCGGGAAGCGCCCCCGGAGCTCCCAGGCCGTGAAGAAGAACGTCCAGTCGAGGTACCGGGCGACCTCCGAGAGATCGGCTTCGACCGACTGCACGCCGAGGAACGGCGGCTTCGGCGCCGTGGCCCCGTCGAACGAGACCTTGCTCCGGTTCGCGCGCGCCTCGCCGATCGGGAGCACCGGTCGGACGCGCTTCTGGGCGTGGAGGTCCCGGAGGCGCTGCTGGTCTTGGCGGTTCTCCACGTCGAGGGCCGCGCGTCGCGTGGGGTCGACGAGCGAAGACACCGTCCCCACGGCGCGCGACGCGTCGAGCACGTGCACCGTCTCCTTGTCGTACTCGGGGGCGATCTTCACGGCCGTGTGCTGCCGGCTCGTCGTCGCGCCGCCGATGAGCAGCGGCAAGGACATCCCTCGCCGCTTCATCTCGCGCGCGACCGTCACCATCTCGTCGAGCGACGGCGTGATGAGGCCGGAGAGCCCGACGACCATCGCGCCCTCCTTCACCGCCGCGTCGAGGATCCTGTCGGCCGGCACCATCACGCCGAGGTCGACGACCCGGTAGCCGTTGCAGCCGAGGACGACGCCCACGATGTTCTTGCCGATGTCGTGCACGTCGCCCTTCACCGTGGCGAGGAGCACCGTCCCCTGCGAGGACGCGCCCGTCGCGAGCTTCTCGGCCTCCATGTACGGCTCGAGGTACGCGACCCCCTTCTTCATGACGCGCGCGCTCTTCACGACCTGAGGGAGGAACATCTTCCCTGCGCCGAAGAGGTCGCCGACGTGGCGCATGCCGTCCATCATCGGCCCCTCGATCACGAGGAGCGGACGGCCGAGCTCCGTGCGGGACTCCTCGCAGTCGGCTTCGATGAAGTCGACGATGCCGTGGACGAGCGCGTGGGCGATGCGCTCCCCGACCGGCTTCTCGCGCCAGGCGAGGTCCTCCACCTTCTTCTTGCCGGAGCCCTTCACCGTGTCCGCGTGCTGGACGAGCCGCTCCGTCGCGTCGGGGCGCCGGTTGAAGAGCACGTCCTCGACGCGCTCGAGGAGCTCCTTGTCGATGTCCTCGTAGACGACGATCTGCCCCGCGTTGACGATGCCCATGTCGAGGCCCGCCTTGATCGCGTGGTAGAGGAAGGCGCTGTTCATCGCCTCACGGACGACGTTGTTCCCGCGGAAGCTGAAGGACAGGTTCGAGATGCCGCCGCTCGTGCGGACGCCCGGGCACGCCTCCTTGATGAGCTTCACCGACTCGATGAAGCTCTTGGCGTACTCGGCGTGCTCCTCGAGGCCCGTCGCGATCGCGAGGACGTTCGGATCGAAGATGATGTCGCTCGGGTCGAAGCCGGCCTTCTCGGTGAGGAGCGCGTAGGCGCGCTTGCAGATCTCGAGGCGCCGTGGGGTGTCGTCCGCCTGCCCCCTCTCGTCGAAGGCCATGACGATGACCGCCGCGCCGAAGCGGCGGACGACCTCGGCCTTCGCGAGGAAATCTGCCTCCCCCTCCTTCAAGCTGATCGAGTTGACGATCGGCTTGCCCTGGACGCACTTCAGGCCAGCGAGCAGGACCTCCCACTTCGAGGAGTCGATCATCACGGGGACGCGCGCGATCTCCGGCTCCGTCGCGATGATGTTCAGGAACGTCGTCATCGCGGCAGCGCCGTCGAGCATGCCCTCGTCCATGTTGACGTCGACGATGTTCGCGCCGTTCTTCACCTGCT
Organism: Polyangiaceae bacterium; assembly: GCA_022842465.1. Classification (GTDB taxonomy): domain Bacteria; phylum Myxococcota_A; class Polyangia; order Polyangiales; family Polyangiaceae; genus Labilithrix. The sequence continues at coordinate 5,637 of JALHPN010000257.1, forward strand.
CGAGGGCGATCTGCGACCCCGTCTGGTAGTCGCCCTGCCGCACGAGGTCCGCGAACTTCGCGCTCCCCGTGACGTTGGTCCGCTCGCCGATCATCTGGAAGTTCGAGTCGGGGCGGAGGGTGAGCACCTCGAGCCCCGCGTAGCGCGCGAGCTTGGGCCTCTCCGGCGGCGCGGGCCGCCGCGGCCGCACTCCGTCCATCGCCTGCACGATCGCGCGGATGTGGTCCGGCGTCGTCCCGCAGCAGCCGCCGACGAGGTTGACGAGGTTCGCCTCGGCGAAGTCCTTGAGGTACCGCGAGGTGACGTCCGGCGTCTCGTCGAAGTCGCCGAGCGCGTTGGGGAGGCCCGCGTTCGGGTAGCAGGTGACGTACTCGGGCGCGATGCGCGCGAGCTCGGCGACGTAGGGGCGCATCTCGGGCGCGCCGAGCGAGCAGTTCACGCCGACCGAGACGGGCTTCGCGTGCTTGATGCTCGTGTACCAGGCGTCGACGAGCTGGCCCGACATCGTGCGGCCGCTCTTGTCGATGATGGTCACGCTGAGCATGACCGGGAGACGCACCTTCTTCTCCTCGAAGACCTCCTCGAGCGCGACGACGCACGCCTTGAGGTTCAGGGTGTCGAAGGTCGTCTCGGGGAGGAGGATGTCGACGCCGCCGTCGATGAGGCCGCGGATCTGCTCGGCGTAGGCGACCCTCACCTCGTCGAAGGTGACCGAGCGGTACGACGCGTCGTCGACCTTGGGCGAGAACGACAGCGAGCGGTTGAGCGGGCCGATGGACCCCGCCACGTACCGCGGGCGCTTCGGCGTCTTCTCCGTCCACTTGTCGGCCGCCGCGCGCGCGACCTTGGCCGCCGCGACGTTGAGCTCGTAGGCGATCGACGAGAGCTCGTAGTCGGCCTGCGCGATGGAGGTCGCCGTGAACGTGTTCGTCTCGACGATGTCGGCGCCGGCCTCGAAGTACTCCTCGTGGATCGCGCCGATGACGTCGGGGCGCGTGAGGACGAGGAGATCGCTGTTGCCCTTCAGGTCGATCCGGTGATCCGCGAACCGCTCGCCTCGAAAGTCCGACTCCCCGAGCTTGTGGCGCTGGATCATCGTGCCCATCGCGCCGTCGAGCACGAGGATGCGCTCGTCGAGGAGAGCGCGAAGACGGTCTTCGGTCAGCCGTTCGGACATCGCGGGTGGACTTAGCACAAGGAAGGCGGCCTCCGCGATCCGCGCCGAGCTCGGCCCCTGACCTCGGCGCATGGAACGCCGAGGCCCGCGATCGCTCGCGGGCCTCGTGGGTCGTCGTCGTCCGTAAGCCGAGTTCTGTTCCTCCGACGCGTCGCCGCGACGGAGGCGGTGATCATTCCTCTAGGGCCACCGTCACCGATGGCCTCGAGCAGCCTACCCGCGGGCTCGAGCGAGTCACCCTCCGGGTGCACCGGCGAGCCGATGCACCTGCGCCCGCCTACATGGCCTTGCTCCCGATGGGGTCTGCCGTGCCGCCTCCGTCACCGGACGCGCGGTGGGCTCTTACCCCGCCGTTTCACCCTGGCCCGCCGCATCGCTGCCCGTGAGGACCGAGACGGGGCGGGTGGACTCTTCTCTGTTGCACTTTCCTTCGCGTCACCGCGACCGGGCGTTACCCGGCATCGTGCTCTGTGGAGCTCGGACTTTCCTCCCGCCGCGGAGCTCCGAGGACCCCCGCGACCGGCGACCACCTGGGCGGCGTCGACCGAGGCGAACCATGACAGAGAGCCCCCGGTGAGGCAACCCGAGCTTCGGACCCAAGGGGGCGAGGGCTCGCGGCGTCCGACGGAGGATGCCGATCCACGCGCCCCGGGTCCACGTGCGACGGGGGCTCTTCACGCGGACGAGGTCGCGCCGGACGATCGCAATCCTCCGCAAGCCGAGATCGCCTCCGAAGCTCGCGATCACCGCGCTCCTCGACGTGCTCGTGGCGGTCCTCCTCTTCCTCCTCGTCCGGTTCGAGTCGTCGAGCGAGTGTCGCTGCCTCGATCGCTGGCCAGAGCTGCCTTCCGCGACGACGGCCGCCGACGTCGTCGACGCGTCGGTCGTGAAGGTCTGGACGACCGGCGCGAACGTCGACGGCGTGCCCGTCTTCGGTGAGGACGAGGCCCGCGACGTCGCGGCGTCGGGCCGCGTCCAGCGCCTGGACGGCCTCTTCGGCTCCTTGAAGGCGAAGCGAGAGGTCTGGAAGAAGCTCCACGCCGGCCGCCCCTTCCCCGGCGTGGTCGCGCTCGCGGTCGACCAGGACGTCCCCGCGGTCCTCGTGAAGAGCGTGGTCGACACTGCGGCGCGCGCGGGCTTCCCCCACGTCGAGTTGCTCGTGCAGCGAGACCGCCGCTAAGCCGCGCGAGCGCGCACGAACGCGAGCGCCGTCACGAACGGGATCACGACGAGGCCGTACCGGCCGGCGCCGAAGAACGTCGCGTGGACCGCGGCCGTGACGAGGATCGCGAGCGCGGCCGCCGGCACGACGGCCGCCCCCCGCGCCAGCGCGCGAGGTCCGAGGAGGAGCAGCGCGAGCGCGAGCGCGACGTAGCCCCAGGCGCCGTGGAGCGTGAGGCTCGCGACGGCGCCCATCCCCGCGAGCACGCGACGGGGCGTCCGGCGCGGACCCTCGAGCGCCGCCGCCGTGACGAGCGCCGCGAGGAGCAGGAGCCGCACGACGCCCGTCTCCACCGTCCCGAGCGCCGTCTTCGCCGCGTCCGTGAACCGCGCGCCGTCGGACTCGCGGAGGTACCAGGGCGCCGCGCCGAAGTAGTCGAAGGTGGCGTGGAGCTTCGAGGGGATGCGCGCGAGCCACGCGACGGGATGCGCGCGGATCACCTGCTTCGCCTCACGCTCGAAGCACGCGTCCTTCGCGGCCTCCGCGAACACCTCGCGGCACGGCGCGGGCACCTTCAGCTCCTGCCATGCGCCCGTGTCGGTCTGGGCGCCGATGAGGAGGTTCCACCCTCCGTTGACGCTCACGAGCGCGCAGCGGTCCATTCGCGCGCAGTTCCGGAGCGTCCAGGGCGCGCAGAGCGAGAGCGCGAGGATCGTCACCCCCGCGGCGCCCGCTCCGCTGCGCCTCGCGTCGACGCGCGCCGAACCGAGCATCCCCGCGGCACCGAGCGCCCCGAACGCCGGCGCGAAGAGGATCGAGGGCGGGCGCACGAGCGTCGCGACGCCGAGCGCGAGGCCGGTCACGAGGAGCCACCCCCAGGTGCGCCGGCCCGTCTCGGCCTCCCGCGCGCGCATCGTCGCGGCGAGCGCGACCGCGAGCAGCGACGCCGTCACCCCCTCCGTCATGAGCGCAGGCGTGTATGCGACCAGCGCAGGGTGGAGCGCGTAGGCGAGTCCCCCGGCGAGCGCGAGGCGCGGGCGCGTCGAGCGGACGAGCACATCGTGGAGCGCCGCCGCGCCGACCGCGCCGACGAGCGCGTTGACGACCATCGCGACGACCGGCCGCGCGCCGAAGAGCGCGTACGGCAACGCGATCAGCGCCGGGTAGCCGACCGGGTAGTGAGCCGCGTGCGTCACGACGCCGTCGGGCCAGAGCCACGTGTAGCCGTGCCCCTCGGCGAGCCTTTGCGCGAGGACGTGGTAGTAGGCGCCGTCCGCGGTGGGGGGGAAGGCCGCCGCCCATGCGACGACGGCGAGCCTCGCGACGAGCGCCGCGGCGAAGACCGCGCGCGCGCCCCGCGTCACGACGCCACGAGCCCCAGCGCTTCGAGCCTCGTCGCGACCTCGCAGGCCGGGAGCCCGACGACGTTCGTGTACGACCCCTCGATCCGCGAGACGATCGCCGCGCCCTTGCCCTGCACCGCGTACGCGCCCGCCTTGTCCTTCCCCTCTCCCGTCGCGACGTAGGCCGCGATCCTGGCCGAGGAGAGCGGGCGAAAGGTGACCTTCGTGCGGACGGTCTCGGCGACGGTCTCCGAGGCTCCGCCGCCGAGCGTCGCGATCGCGAAGCGTGTCCAGACCTCGTGCGTCCTGCCGGCGAGGGAGGCGATCATCGCGCGCGCGTGCGCATCGTCGTCGGGCTTGCCGAGCACGTCGCCGTCGAGGATGACCGAGGTGTCGGCGACGAGCACGGCCGCGCACGCGTCGTCCGCCGAGCGCGCCGCGAGCGCGGCCTCGAGCTTCGCCTCGACGACGCGCACGAGGTAGTCGTCCGCGCGCTCCCCCGCCCGCGTGCTCTCGTCGGCGGAGGTCGCCCGCACGACGACGGACACGCCGAGGTTCTCCAGGATCTCTCGGCGTCGCGGCGATCCGCTCCCGAGGAGGATCGGCCGGGCAGAGGGCAGCATCATGCCCCTCTCTTTTCGCAAGGATGACCCTGCGTCAACTCTGGTATGGTGCGCGCCGTGATGCGCGTCCTGGCTGCGTTCGGAGCGGTCGCCCTCGTCTTCGCCGTGACGACGGAGGCCCGCGCGGATCGCTGCACGAACCCGATCGTCGGAGCGTGCATCAACAGCGACACGCTGTGGCCTCAGGCCGGACCGACCCGCTTCTTCGGGATCGGCGGCGGCGAGACCGTCGGCCGTGGTCAGGCCGGCTTCGGCTTCGTCGGGAGCTACCAGTCGCGCCCCGTCCTCCTCCGCATCGCGTCCCCCGGGCCCAGCGGCACCGAGCAGCGCGTCGTCGACGACCAGTTCACGGGCAACTTCCTCTTCGCCTACGGCGTGACGGACCGCCTCCAGCTCGACCTGGGCGCGCCCATCACCTTCTCGCAGAACGGCAGCGGCACGAGCTCGCTCTCCGGCGGCTCGGAGCTCCGCAGCACGGCCGTCCGCGACCTCCGCTTCGGGTTCGCCTACGCCGTCGTCCCGCGCCTGCGGATCGACCCGGAGAAGGCCGTCGCGCAGGGCGGGGCCGGCGGGACCTACTCGATCGTGGCACGCTTCGCGACCACCGCGCCCATCGGCGACCGCGACGCCTTCGCGGGCGAGCGGAGCGCGGTCTTCGTCCCGAGCGTCTCGGGGGACGTGCGCTTCGGCAGCCTCTTCCTCGGCGCCGACGTCGGGGCGCGGCTCCGGCCCGTGGGCGAGTTCGCGGGCGCGCGCGTCGGCACCCAGCTCACGACGGCCCTCGGGGCGGGCTACGACATCCTCGCGAAGGAGAAGCTCTCGATCTTCCTGGAAGGGCGCGCCTTCTGGACGTTCGCCGAGCAGTTCGAGACGCAGCAGTCCGCCTTCGGGGTGACGAGCCGGCCGAGCGGCGACCGCATCACGCCCGCCGAGTGGACGCTCGGCGCACGCTCGGCGCCGTTCGCGGGCGGGGACGTCTCGTTCATGGCCGGCGGCGGCGGGCCGATCCCGGGCTTCGACTCGGCGATCACGACCCCGCGCTTCCGTGTCCTCCTCGGCCTCGTCTATGCGCCGACGATGCGCGACACGGACGGCGACGGCGTGCCCGATCGCGTCGACATGTGCCCCGATCAGAAGGGCGTCCGCGGGGGCGAACGTCCTGGCTGCCCTCGCGAAGAGCAGGCCGACCCCGGCTCCTCTCCCTCTCCCCCGACCCCGTGAGCCCGATGTCCGCCTCGATCGTCTCGACCCAGGAAGTCCGTCACCTCCTCGTACGACTGCCGGAGGGAGGGCGGATCACCGAAGCGCTGTCCGCCGTGCTCAAGGACCAGATCGTCCTCGCCGGATGGATCCGCGCGACGGGCGCGGTCGCCGACGCCGAGCTCCGGGTCGTCGACGCGCGGTCCGGGTCGCTCGGCCCCGTCCGGCGCATCGACGGTCACGTCCAGCTCGTCGCGCTCGAGGGGGCGATCGGCATCGAGGGCGACGACCCGACGTTCGGCGCGCGCGTCCTCGTCGCACGCGAGACGCCGCTCGGCGTCGAGACCTTCGCCGGCGAGCTCGTCGACGCGCGCGTCGTCGCCGTCGAGGTGCTCGTGACCGCGCTCGATCAGATCAGCGCCTCGCGCGCGGCCGCGCCTTCGGGCCTCACCCTGCTCGCGACCGCGACCCTCACCCCCGCCGCCGCCACCTCGTCCCCCGCCCTGACCCCACCTGCCCCTGCCCCTGCCCCTGCCCCTGCCCGCGCCCCTGCCCCCGCCTCCCCCACCTGGGCCGAGGCCGCCCAGGCGAGCGAAGCCGCAGCCCGGCC
>JALHPN010000258.1 GCA_022842465.1 Polyangiaceae bacterium
GTCCGCGCCGTCGCCCGCCCGCGCGCACGCGGTGGGGCGGTGACCGCGCCGCGTCTCGCCGGCAGCGAGCTCGTGCGCTTCCACCCTCGCGCGGTGCGAACGATGGAGGCGAAGCTCGCCCTGCGCGCCGAGGACGAGCCCCGCAACACGTCACTCCGCGAGACCCTGCGCGCGCTCGGCGACGCCCGGCGCGACGCGGACCGCGTGACCGCCGAGTTCGTCCAGTCGAACCTCCGCATCGTCGTCACGTTCGCGCGTCGCTTCCGCGGGCTGCCGCTCGCGGACTTGATCCAGGAGGGGAACATCGGGCTCCTCCGCGCCGTGGACAAGTACGACTACCGGCGCGGTCTGCGATTCAGCACGTACGCAGCGTGGTGGATCCGCCACTCGCTGAACCGCGCCCTCGCGGACCAGTCGAAGATGATCCGCTATCCCGTGCACCTCGCCGGCGCGATCCAGCGGCTCCGCCGGATGCAAGAGAAGATGCTGCGCGAGACCGGTAGGCAGGCGACGCACGCCGAGCTCGCCGCGAAGTCCGGCCTGCCGATCGAGCAGGTGGAGCGCGCGCTCGACGTCGTGGCTCAACCGGTGAGCCTCGACGCGCCCGTGTCCTCCTCCGACCGTGACGGCACCGAGCTCGGCGACCTCGTGGCCGACGGCAAGAGCCCCGCCGCAGACGAAGAGCTCGCCGCGCGCGAGCTGGAGGGCGACGCCCAGGCGCTCCTCGCGGAGCTGCCCGAGCGAGAAGCGGAGGTGATCCGCATGCGCTTCGGCCTCGGCGGGCACCGTCAGCGGACGCTCGAGGAGGTCGGCGCGCGCCTCTCGCTCTCGCGCGAGCGGGCGCGCCAGCTCGAACGCGACGCCCTGCGCAAGCTCCGCGTCGCCTCCGAGCGCCGTCATCTGCGCGCACACCTCGCGCGCTAGACGGAGGCCGCAGAGGAGCGAGGGCTCACTCCGCCGCGTGCGCGAGCGCGCTTCGACCGGCGGGCTTTCGCGCGCTCGCGAGACCGTCGCGGTAGCGCTCCGGATCGAAGTCGGCGAACGTCCCGAAGCCGTACCGATCGGGGTGCGCGGCGACGTACTCGAGGAACGGGCGGAGGATGCGCTCGTTGTGCTTCGTGAACGTCTTCGAGTGCCCGATGAGGACGAACGGCAGCGGCGCCTCGGGATGCCCATAGCGAGCTTCGACACGCAGGAGGCCGTCGATGAGCTGCTTGCCGGTGCACTGGTTGAAGTCCATCTTCCACGGGTGCTTCCGGAGGAGCATCCCCAGCTTCCCCGCGATCTTCGCGCGGAAGGACGACGGCGCCGTCGGTGAGGCGCGCCCCGCCATCGGGTCCGGGACCGAAGGCGCCGGGAGCGGGTTGAGCCGCTGGGCGACGACGCGATAGACGCGGTTCGCGGTGAGGAACACCCAGAGCGGCTGCTGCTCGGTGTAGATCGGGAACTCGAAGAGCCGCCCGCTGGGGTCTCGACGGCAGACGTCGGACGCGTCGATCGGCCAAGGGATCAGATCGCTGTGGGCCGTCGTGTAGTCGAACTTCACGAGGTCGTCGTAGCGCCCGTACTTCCAGACGCTGGTGTCGACCGTGAAGCCCTCGTCGGCGAGCGCGCGCACGATGTTCGGCGACGGGTGCATCGACCAGTTCGCCGCGCGAAACGCGAAGCAACGGTACCCCGGGCTCGCGGGCCTGCACGTCTCCTCGAGGTACGCCTTGCCGCGCGCGATGATCTCGCGGAGGCGATCGTAGGAGAGGCTCGCGAGATCGTACTCCTCCCAGTCCTGCTTCCACGTGCCGGTCGTCTCGTCGAGCGTCGCGTTGAAGTAGGAGGAGTGCACGTGGAGCTGCACGTCGTGACCGGTGCGCACCGCGCGGCGGAGCTGCTCGGCGATCTCGCCGTGGTGGAAGCGGTCGACGCCCGTCCGCTCCGCGTACTCCTTGAAGCGCAGGATCTCGCCGATGTCGGCCATGATCGTCAGCTTCGCGCCGTAGCGATCGAACTGGTCGAGCATCCGCGTCGTCGGCTCGACGACGAGCTCGCGCGGTGAGCCCATCCCGCTGCCGTGGATCTCGTAGTCCGACGTGAACAGCACTTTGTACATCGGGCGCACCCCGAAGGTACCGCCCGCCTTTCAACCCCGCAACGTCGCCGAGCAGACTCGAAAGGTCGGATCCAGCGCGGCCTTTCCCGATTCTGGACGGTCCTGGACAAAAGCGCGGCCGCAGAACCTGCGCTCCTGCGCAGACGCTTCGAACCCGCGCAAATCCGGGGTTTCCGGGTCCGCTTTCGTGACGCCGCGGGCCGATGCCAGACGTTTCCCCGGCCAGCCCTGCGGAGCGCTGCCCCGGCACGCGACTTGTAAGGCTGGTTCGTCGAGAGGAGACGCCACCATGGACAGCACGAACGGCGCTACGCCGACCACGAACGAGGAACCCGTCTCGACCGCGAAGCCGAAGGCTCGCCGGGGGTTCGCTGCGATGGACCCGGAGAAGGTCAAGGCTATTGCGCAGAAGGGTGGCGTCGCCGTCCACGCGAAGGGCACCGCCCACCGCTTCTCGAAGGATCAGGCGCGCGAGGCCGGTCGCAAGGGCGGGATGGCTCCCCACCGCGCCCGTGGACGAGCGCGCGCGAGCGAGACGATGACCGTCGCCGAGCCCGCCACGAGCACGGAGCAGAAGCGCGCGAGCTGACCGACGCGGCGTCCGTTCGGAGTATGCTCGGGCCGATGTCGACCGAGCGTGCTCCGGTAGAGCGGTAGGGTCCCGTGGCACGGGTCCTCCAGCAGCTCGTCGAGCCGCCGCACGCCTGCGCCTATCTGCCCGCGCAGAGCGCGCAGCTCGAGGTGAGGGTGATGATCGACGTCACCCCCGACGAGCTCGAGGCGATGCTCGAGCGAGGCTGGCGGCGCTTCGGGCCGGCGTACTTCCGGCCCGCCTGCCGCGCGTGCGTGGCGTGCGACACGCTGCGAATCCCGACGGCCAGGTTTCGTCCGAGCAAGAGCCAGCGTCGCGCGGCGAAGAACGCCGCGCGGCTCGTGAGGACCGCCTCCGTCCCGGTCGTCGACGAGGAGCGACTCGCACTCTACCGCCGGTGGCACGCGCGCCGCGAGCTCGACCGCGGGTGGGACGAGAGCACCATCGACGAGGAGCGCTACGCGTTCGACTTCGCGTTCCCCCATCCGTCGGTGCGCGAGATCACGTTCCGCGACCCCGCGACGGGCAGGCTCGTCGGCGTCGGAATCTGCGACGAGACCCCGCGGGCGCTGTCCGCCGTGTACTTCTTCTGGGACCCGGAGCACGCGCCGGCATCGCTCGGTGTCGCGAACGTCGTCGCCCTCGTCGAGGACGCGCGCGCGCGGAGCAGAGACCACGTCTACCTCGGATATCGCGTCGAGGGCTGCCCGTCGCTCACGTACAAGGGCGCCTTCCGCCCCCACGAGCTCCTTCGGGGGCGCCCCGCGGAGGGAGAGCCGGCGCGCTGGGAGCCGATGTCCCTCCCGGAAGGCCCGGAGCCGACCTAGGATCGCGGCCGCGATGAGCGATCTCGGACTCTCCCGTCGGCTCGAAGCGCCGCCCGAGGCCTCCCCGCGCGCGCGAGCGATCGCGCTCCGGGTCCTCAGCCCGATCCAGACGTTCCTCCACGTACAGGCCGCGAGCGGGATCGTCCTCGCCGTCGCGACCGCCCTGGCGCTCACGCTCGCCAACACGGGCCTCCGGACGACCTATCACCACATCCTCGAGACACCTGTCGGCGTTCGCGTCGGCGAGCTCGTCGTCGAGCACTCGCTCCACTTCTGGATCAACGAGGGCCTCATGGCCCTCTTCTTCTTCGTCGTCGGGCTCGAGATCCGTCGCGAGATGCACGCGGGGGAGCTCTCGAACCCGCGCCGGGCTGCGCTCCCGACGGCGGCCGCCCTCGGCGGCATGGTCGCGCCCGCCCTCCTCTACGCGCTCGCGAACCGCGGCGGAGGCCCGGCGCTCCGCGGCTGGGGCGTGCCGATGGCGACGGACATCGCGTTCGCCGTCGGCGTCCTCGCGCTGCTCGGCAAGCGCGTCCCGCCGGCTCTGCGTGTGCTCTTGCTCGCGCTCGCGATCATCGACGACATCGGCAGCATCGTCGTCATCGCCCTCTTCTACTCGGGCGGCATCCGCGCCGACGGCTTCGTCGTCGCCAGCGCCGGGATCGCCGGCATCCTCCTCATGCAGCGCTTCGGGGTGCGCCGCGCGCTCGCCTACGTCGCGCCGGGTTTCGTGGTCTGGGCAGGCGTCCTCCGGTCGGGGGTCCACCCCACGATCGCCGGGGTCGTCATCGGCCTCCTCACGCCGGCCCGGACGTGGCTCGGCGTGCAGGGGCTCGTCGGCGTCGCCAAGGAGAGCGCGCTGCGCCTCGAGCGCGGTCTCGCCGAAGGCGTCCCCGGCGAGATCGGGAGCGAAAATCTCCAGGAGGAGGCCACCCGGCTCGAGCTCGCCCAGCGCGAGGCGATGTCGCCGGCGGAGCGCCTCCAGGTGCAGCTCCACCCCTGGGTCGCCTTCGGGATCATGCCGCTCTTCGCGCTCGCGAACGCGGGAGTCCACGTCGACACGGGAGCGTTTTCCCCGAGCCGGGTGTCCGTCGGCATCGTCCTCGGGCTCGTCGCCGGCAAGCCGATCGGGATCGTCCTCGCGTCGCTGCTCTCCGTGAAGCTCGGCTTGGGGCTGCTCCCGCGCGGGATCCGCATGAAGGAGCTCGTGGTGCTCGGCACCGTCGCCGGCGTCGGCTTCACGATGGCGCTCTTCGTCGCCGGTCTCGCCTTCCCCGGTGCGGCGCAGCTCGACGAAGCCAAGGTCGCGGTGCTGGGGGCGTCCGGGCTCGCCGCCGTCGTCGGCCTCGCGACGGGCGTCCTGCTCCTCGACCCGAGCGGGCGCGCCGTGGAGGGCGCCGCGGCGACCGAGCTCGAGGCCGAGGCCTCCGACGAGCGCTGAGGCGCGGCCGTAGGACGTACGGTTCGGTCCTCCAGCGATCCGCGAACTTGCCGTTCCGAGAGGACATGGACCCACTGAGGAGCCGTGCCGTTCGTGGCCGGGTGTTGGTCGTCGACGACGAGCCGCTCGTGGGGCACGCGCTCCGCAAGGTGCTCGGCCGCGAGTACGACGTCACCGTCCGGACGTCGGCGCGTGAAGCGCTCGGGCAGCTCGAGCGTGGAGAGCAGTTCGACGTCATCTTCTGCGACGTGACGATGCCGTCGATGACCGGGCTCGGCTTCCACGAGGCGCTCGAGCAGATCTCGCCTGCGCTCGCAGCCCGCGTCGTGTTCGTCACCGGATCGGCGTCGGAGGCGACGTGCGACCTCTTCGGCGTGGTGCCGAACATGGTCCTCTCGAAGCCGTTCGACGCACATCTGATCCGGGACATCGCGCGCCAGTTCGTCGCCGCGCGCCCGGACGTCGTCGCAGACGTCTGATACGCTGGCGACCCGAGCGAACGCTCGGACGCGCCATGGGAGAACGCACCCTCGCCAACACCCACAAGGAGGACCCTTCGCCGCTCTCGGGCGAAGGGCCGAGAGAGCCCGCGCTCTACGTCGTCCTCGAAGGAGAGAGGCCGCTCTCCGGCGCGATGCGGGCGTCGCTGACGAAGATCCGCGAGGTGCGGATCGGGCGGGGCAGCGACCGCGCATGGACCGTGTCGGGCGACGTCGCCACGCTGACCATCCCCGATCCGCGGATGTCCGGTCGGCACGCGCGCCTCGTACGCGAGGACGGCGGATGGCTCCTCGAAGACGCGGGCTCTACGAACGGCACGTGGTCCTCCGGAGCTCGCATCACGTCGGACGCGATCGACGAGGACACGGTGGTGACGATGGGCGCGACCGCGTTCCTCGTCGCGCCCGCGGAGCCGACCCCGGCAGGCACGCTCCCGCTCGTCGACGCGGCATCGCTGAAGACGCGCCCGCGCGGTACGGCGACGGTGACGCCCGCCGTCGAGGCCCTCATGCCGCGGCTCGTCCGCGTCGCGATGTCGAAGCTTCCCGTCCTCCTGCTCGGCGAGAGCGGCGCAGGCAAGGAGGTGCTCGCGCGCACGGTCCACCAGCTCTCCGGACGCGCGGGGCCGTTCGTGGCGATCAACTGCGGCGCGCTCGCGCCGACGCTCGTGGAGAGCCAGCTCTTCGGCTACATGCGCGGGGCGTTCTCCGGCGCGCTGAAGGACGAGCCCGGCCTCGTGCGTGCGGCCTCGGGAGGGACGCTCTTCCTCGACGAGATCGGCGAGCTTCCCGCCCCGGCCCAGGCGACGCTCCTCCGCGTGCTCCAGGAGCACGAGGTCCTCCCCGTCGGAGGAACGAAGCCCGTCTCCGTCGACCTCCGGATCGTCGCTGCGACCCTGCGGCCGATCGAGCAATCTCCGGGCTTCCGCTCCGACCTCTACGCGCGTGTGGCCGCTTACGTCCATCGCATCGCGCCGCTCCGCGAGAGGCGGGGAGACCTCGGCCTCGTCGTCGCGGATCTCCTCCCGAAGATCGCGCCCGATCGCGCGGCTCGCCTGCGCTTCGCGCCCGACCTCGTCACCGCCGTCGCCACCCATCCATGGCCGCTCAACGTACGAGAGCTCGAGCACGCGCTCTCGGTGGCGACCGTCACGTCGACCGACGATCTCCTCCGTCTCGAGCACACGGGGGAGGCGCTCCGTCTCCGCGCCCCCGACGCTCCCGGCCCGGGAAGCGCCGCCAAGGACTCCCGCAAGGCCTGGGCGACGACGAAGCCGTCCCCCGGGGCGACGAAGCCGTCCGAGGAGCCCCGGACCGCGGAGAGGCCGCTGACCGACGACGAGCAACGCCTGAAGGACGAGCTCGTCGCTCACCTCACGCGGACGGGAGGGAACGTCTCCGAGATCTCGCGCACGATGGGGAAGACGCGCATGCAGATCCACCGCTGGATGAAGCGCTTCGGGATCGCACCCGAGACCTTCCGCGCGTGACCCTCAGAACTTCGAGAACTTGAGCGTGATGTCCTTCTGCGTCGACTCTTCGAGCTTCACGTCGACCGGCTGCGTCTTCATGTCCTTCGCCGTCGCCGTGATGCGGTAGACGCCCGGGTTCACGGGCCGCGCGATGCCGAGGAGCTCGTTCGGCATCGTCGCCCCGTTCATCTGGACGACGACGTTCTGGACGGCGGGCGGCGCAGGGCTGACCTGCACGCGAAGCGTCGGGATGCGCGCTCTCACCTTGTCGAGCTCCTTCTTGCCCTCGCTCTGCGCTTCCTTGAACGCGTCGGGCGACGTCGCCGGGATGTCTCGACGCGTGAGGACCTCGTAGACCTCCTGCGCCTCGACGAGCTTGCCGGTGAGCGCGAGGCACTGGCCGATGCGGAAGATGTGCGTCGGCGCGTCGAAGAGCTTCTGCGCGGTCTGGAACTTCGCGAGCGCCTCCTGCGGGCTCTTCTCGAGGAGCGCGACGCCCTCCTGGAACGCGGCGCGCGCCGACGACTTCCGCTCCGACTCGCTCATCGAGGGCGGCGGGTTGGTGATCGGGATCGCGGGCGCGCCGGCAACGCTGCCCGCCTGTGAGACCGGCGACGTGCCGAGGCCGGGGTTGGGCGAGGCGACCGTCGGCGAACCCGACGCGACCGCGCCGGGCGGCACGCCACGAGCCGGCTCGAGCTTCGCGCTGTAGTCCGAGGGGAGATCATGCCAGGCCCCGGTCACCGCGTCGACGAGGAGCGGGATGCAGAGCGCGACCGGGAAGACGCACGTGATGATGTCGACCGTGAGCCAGCCGGGGTTCAGCGACTTCTTCACGATGCCGCGGTGGTCCTCGTGGCCCGCCTTCACGATCGCGATCTGGGTCGTCCCGCTCCGCGCGATCTCCGCCTCCACCGGCGTGGGGCCCCTGGCGGCCTCGCGGTTCACGCGGACCTCGGCCCCGGCCGGATCGGTCTCGAACCGGACCGGCGCCTTGCTCGATCGGAAGGCGGCCGCACAGCCGCCGAGAGCGAAGAGAGCCGCGACGAGGGCGAGAAGAGACGCGAAGGCGCGCATGGCGCGAGCGAACGTACTCCGGAGCGATGGCGGACGTCCACTCGGCGGGTAGCGCCAGGTCTGGCACTTCGCCGCTATGATCGGGTCTTCTCGATGTGGATCTTCGCCTACGGGTCACTGACATGGAGCCCCTCCTTCGCGTTCGTCGAGCGGCGGCGCGCCTTCGTCCGCGGGTGGTCGCGCCGGTTCTGGCAGGGCTCGCCGGATCATCGCGGGGTGCCGGAGGCGCCCGGCCGCGTCGTCACGCTCGTGGAAGACGGCGCGGGGATCTGCGGAGGATGCGCGTACCGGATCGACCCCGCGGGGAGCGACGCGATCCTCGCGGCCCTCGACCACCGGGAGAAGGCAGGCTTCGTTCGGCGCTCGCTCGAGGTCTTCGCCGGCCACGAGCCTGACGGCGAGGCGTCCTTCGCGGAGGCCCTCGCCTACGTCGCGGACGTCGGCAACCCCTGGTTCCTGGGGCCGCTCCCGGAGCGCGAGATCGCAGCCTGGGTGCGGCCTCGGAGCGGTCCGTCCGGTCCGAACGTCGAGTACGTGCTCCGCCTGAGGGAGACGCTCGCGGCGCTCGACGTCCGTGACCCACACGTCGACGCCATCGCCTCCTTCCTCGGGCCCTGATCCGCGCGGGAGGTGTAGCCTCGCGGGCATGTTCTTCCGGCAGCTCTACGACGCGGCATCGTCGACGTACACGTACTTGCTCGCAGACGAGCGGACGCGTGAGGCCGTGCTCCTCGACTCGGTGTTCGAGCAGTTCGCGCGCGACTCCGCGCTGGTGCGGGAGCTCGGGCTCCGACTCGTCGCGACGCTCGAGACGCACGTCCACGCCGACCACGTGACCGCGGCGTGGCTCTTCCGAGAGGCCCTCGGGAGCGACATCGTCGTGTCCGCGCGCTCGGGCGTGGAGGGCGCGACCCGGCTCGTGTCGGAGGGCGACGTCGTGCGCTTCGGGGGCGAAGGGCTGACGGTGCTCGCGACGCCCGGTCACACCGACGGCTGCCTGACGTACGTGACCCTCGACCGCCAGACCGCGTTCACCGGCGACGCTCTCCTCATCCGAGGGGCGGGGCGGACGGACTTCCAGCAGGGGAGCGCGAGCACGCTCTTCCAGTCGATCACGGAGAAGATCCTCGCGCTCCCCGACACGTGCCTCCTCTACCCAGGACACGACTACGCGGGCCGGACCGTCACGACGGTGGCGGAGGAGCGCGCCTGGAACCCGCGAATCGGCGGCGGCGCGAACGAGCGCGACTTCGCGGGGTACATGGACAACCTCGCGCTCCCGCACCCCAAGAAGATTGACGTCGCGGTGCCCGCGAACCTGCGCTGCGGCAAGCCCGAGAGCGGCGCTGTCCCCGAGACGGCGACGTGGGCGCCGATCGTCACGACGTACGCCGGGATCCCCGAGGTCGACGCTCACTGGGTGCACGATCACGCCTCCGCGGTCACGGTGCTCGACGTGCGCGAGAAGGACGAGCTCACGGGCCCGGACAAGAGGATCGCCGGAGCGCAGCACGTCCCTCTCGGAGAGCTGCGGGCGCGGCTCGCCGAGATCCCGTCCGAGAGACCCGTGGTCGCGGTCTGTCGGAGCGGGCGGCGATCGGCGCAGGCGACCGTCATCCTGCGCGAGAGCGGGCGGAAGGACAGCGCGAACCTGGCCGGCGGCATGCTCCGCTGGAACGCGCTCGGGTTGCCCGTCGCCTGAGGCGCGACGCGAACTTGGCCCAGCCCCGGGGCCGCGACTACGACCGCACTCGGTGAGGCACGTCGTCTCGTTCTCCGCCTTCGTGCTCGTGGCGTGCGCGCTCGCCTCCGTCGGGTGCGGTGAGACCACGCCCGCGGCGTCCGTCACGACGACCAGCGCCCCCTCGGAGGCCGCCGACGGCGGCTCGCCGGGAGGGGACGACCCGGTCGCGAGCGGGTCGCCCTCGCGCGGAGGCGAGGGCGCGGCTCCGCCGAAGGATCTCCCGACCCTCCCCTCCTGGGAAGGAAAGCCGCCCGTCGATCTCGACGGCACCTCCGACGCATCGTGGCCGGCGCCGCTCGCAGACGCGGCGCCGAAGATCGCGGCGCTCGCGATCGACACGCCCGTGTTCTCCCAGCCCGACGTCTACTCGGCGCGGCTCGGCACGCTCCGTACCGGCGCGCTCGTGGAGGTCGAGCCGCGTCCGCTGACGGGCAGAGGATGCTCGGCCGGCATGCGGCGCATCAAGCCGCTCGGCTACGTCTGCCTCGGCTCGGCGACGCTCGACCTCGAGGCGCCGATCGTCCGCGCGTCGACGCGAAGGCCCGACCACACGGGGAAGCTCCCGTACATGTACGGGATGGCCGTCAAGGGCGGGCCCGCCTACGGCCACCTCCCGAACGCCGAGCACCTCGAGCAGCTCGAGCCGCACCTTCCGCAGCACCTGCGCATGTGGACGCGCGACAAGGTGAACGGCTCCTCCTACGGCCAGGACTTGTGGGCGAAGTGGAAGAGCGAGCCGCTCCCGCCGCCGCTGCTCGCGATGGCCGAGCGGCGCACCGACCCCGATCTCCCCTGGTACGTGAAGGACGGCGCGCGGCTCCCGAACCTGTCGGGTCTGGTCTCGAACCGTCACGCGCGTGCGGGCGAGTTCTCGCGCCACAACGGGATCGCGTTCGTCGACACGTTCCTCTGGAGCGGACGCCGCTACAACGTGTCGGTCGATCTCAGGCTGATGCCCGCCGACCGATTCCGCCCGATCAAGGGCTCGGAGTTCCACGGCGTGCGCATCGGCGCCGACGTGGAGCCGCCGTTCGCCTTCGTGAAGGGACGCACCGCCCACGTCCACAAGGCGTCAGGGCCGAAGCGACTCGTCCGCACCCAGGAGGAGATCGCGTGGCGTAGCGTCGTGAAGCCCACGGGGCAGCGGCGCGTCCACGACGGCCGCACCTTCGCGGAGCTGGAGGGCGATCGGTGGATCCTCCTCGACGCGCTCGCGCCCGTCGAGATCGTGAAGAAGATGCCGCCGGGGTCCACGGCGGGTGAGAAGTGGATCGACGTGAGCATCCTCCAGCAGGTGCTCGTCGCCTACGAGGGCCTCACCCCCGTCTACGCGACGATGGTCTCGACGGGCGAGGCGGGCCTCGGCGATCCGAAGACCACCCGATCGACCGTGCTCGGCGCCTTCCGCATCAACACGAAGTTCATCACCGCGACGATGGACTCGGACGTCGTCGGGGAAGAGTTCGAGCTGCGCGACGTCCCCTACGTTCAGTACTTCAAGGAGGGGTACGCCCTCCATGCGTCCTACTGGCACGACGTCTTCGGGCAGCCGAAGAGCCACGGGTGCATCAACCTCGCGCCCGAGGACGCGCGCAGGCTCTTCTACTGGACGGAGCCGCGCGTCCCCCCGCACTGGCACGGGGCGTCGAAGGCGATGGGCACCGTCGTCAACGTCCGCGCCGGGAAGTGACGCGCCCTCGGCGGGTCACTGGAGAGAGACGGTCCCGCCGCACGGGACGTCGACCGAGCGCAGAGGGTCGAGCCCCGCGCGTACGCGGTGCTGCCCGCACGGGAGCTGAACGCGACCGCCGCTGACGCGCTTGTGCGCGTTGTCGACGAGGATCGTGCGGAGGTCGGGGTTCACGAGGATCGTACCCGTCGTCGGCGGCGGCGCGGCGGCGACGGGCGGCGGGGGCGGCGGAAGCGCGGGCGCCGCGACCGG
>JALHPN010000259.1 GCA_022842465.1 Polyangiaceae bacterium
GCACGCGGCGACCTGGCGCGCGCGGCGCGATCGCGATCGCGTCGCCGCGCGCGAGATCGACGCCGTCGTGCGCGCGCGTGATCCCGAGCGCGCGCGTCAGCCGTCCGGGGCCGTCGGCGCGGACCCCCTCGGAAACGCCCGAGACGGGCTCGACGGCGCGCACGAGGACGGCGTGCCCCTTCCCCTCCCCGAAGCAGACGACGTTGAAGCAGTCGTACATCCCGTAGATGAGGAAGACGTACGCGTGCCCCGGCGGGCCGTACAGGGTCCGGGTGCGCTTCGTGAGCCCGACGCGCGCGTGACACGCGAGATCGGTGGGGCCGCGGTAGGCCTCGGTCTCGACGATCCGACCGACGCGCTCGCTCGCGCCGTGGACGACCACGAAGGTCCCGAGGAGCGCGCGCGCGACGACCTTCGCGTCGCGGGCGAAGAAGCTGCGCGGGAGCCGCTCGTTCAGGGCGCGAGCTCGATGTCCACGCGGCGGTCTTGGGCGTAGCCCGCCTCGTCCTTGCCGACGGCGTCCATCTCGCCGCGCGACGTCGCCGTCATGCGCGGCCTGCCGACCCCGAGGTCGACCATGTAGCGGAGGACCGCGTCGGAGCGGCTCCCGCCGAGCGTCATGTTGTACTCGGGCTCCCCGCGCGCGTCGGCGCGGCCGGTGAAGACGACCTTCTTGTCCTTGAGCGGCCCGTCCGCGAGGCACTTCGCGACCTGCCCGAGCATGCCGCGGTCGTCCTCCGACAGCGCGGCCGAGTCGAACTCGAAGCGCGCGGCCGAGGCCGTCTTCGCGCCGTCGCGCGGGGCGATGCCGCACGCCTGGGCGATCGCGTCGGAGACGGCGAGCCCCTGGGTCTGCACTTTGAACGTATCCGTCTGCCCGGGCGCGAGGCCGTTCGCGCCGAGGGCGTCGGCCGACGTCGTCGTGGTCTGCCCCACGGGGGTGCCGGGCGCCGTCTTCGCCTCGGGCGACTTCGCCTTCCGCGAGAGGCCTGGCGAGTCGCAGCCCGTCGCGGCGACCGCGAGCGCGAGGAAGAGCGAGGTCTTGACCGAGGAGGAGAGACGCACGTTCATGGGTCGGCATCGAACTCCACGACGGCCGCGCGGGCCAACTTCACGGCCCGCGCTGTGCTACCGCTGATCGCCACCATGGATGTCTCCGTCCTCCTCGAGCCCACGATCGATCGGACGCGTCTCGCGGAGGTGCTCGACGGGCTCGGCCACGAGGGGCGCGTCCACGCCGCACGCACCTGGAGCGGGGCGCGCATGGCCGCGCTCTACGACGCGGCGAAGGGGTTTCTCCCGATCGACCTCGACTTCCTCGTCCCGGCCTCCGTCGGACCCCTCGTCGAGGTCGTCCACGAGGGCCACAACTCCCTCCCGATGTTCTCGAGCTTCCAGAAGCGCTTCGTGAAGCTCGAGGGCGAGGACGGCCTCGCGGGCTACAACCACAACACGGGCCTCGCCGCGCTCCCCGGCCCCGGCTACTTCCTCGTGAAGCCCGGCGAGGGCGAGCACGAGGGCGAGCTCGCCATCGACTACCGCTCCGTCCCGAAGACGAAGCCGCCGAGCTGGCCGGCGATCGAGGACAACCGCGGGCTCCTCGGCGGCATCGTCTACGGCGGGATGGTCGACTACCTTCGGCGTCTCTCGTCGCACGTCTCGGTCGGCATCGCGACCCGGGACGAGAAGCCGCGCGGCCAGTTCTTCACGCTCGTCCGGCGGGACCCTGGCTGAGTGGGAGAGCGCTCGCTCACGCTGAAGGTGGTCTCGCGCATCGGGGACATCCCCGCCGCGTCCTGGGACGCGCTGGTGCGGGAGGACGCCTCGCCGTTCGTCGAGCACACGTGGCTCGCGTGCCTCGAGGAGGCGGGCTGCGTCGGCGAGAAGGCGGGGTGGATCCCGCATCACCTCGCGCTCTACGACGGGGACGAGCTCGTCGCCGCGTCCCCCGCCTACGTGAAGACGAACAGCGAGGGGGAGTTCGTCTTCGACTGGAGCTGGGCCGACCTCGCCCATCGCCTCGGCCTCGACTACTACCCGAAGCTCGTCCTCGCGGTGCCGTTCACGCCGGCCACGGGGCATCGCGTCCTCTGTCACCCGTCGCGGGACAGGGCCCAGACGGTGGCCCTCTTCGCCGGGGCCCTCCGCACGCTCGTGGAGGAGCTCGAGGTGTCGAGCGCGCACGTCCTCTTCCCGGACGAGGCGGAGGCGCGCGCGTGGGGCGCCGCGGGCTTCGCGGTCCGGCACGGCGTCCAGTACCACTGGCACAACGACGGGTACGCCGACTTCGAGGCCTTCCTGAAGACCGTCCCCTCGAAGAAGCGCACGCAGCTCCGGCGGGAGCGGAAGCAGCCGGCGATGGACGGCGTCGTCCTCCGCACGCTCGACCGTCGCGAGTACGACCAGGCGACGGCGGACGCGATGTTCGCGCTCTACACGACGACGGTCGACAAGTACTTCTACGGCCGGCGGTACCTGAACCGGGCCTTCTTCCGGCTCGTCGCGTCACGCTTCGCCGATCGGCTCGCGTGGGTGGTCGCGGAGAAGGACGCCGAGATCGTCGCGAGCGCGTTCAACGTGAAGAAGGCGGGCACGCTCTACGGCCGTTACTGGGGGACGCACGTGGATCTCCCCTTCCTCCACTTCAACGTGTGCTTCTACCACGGCATCGCGGAGGGGATCCGCGAGGGCCTCCACACGTTCAACCCCGGCGCGGGCGGCGAGCACAAGCGCCTCCGCGGCTTCCGCCCGACCCTGACGTACTCGGCGCATCACATCGCGAACGCGCGTCTCCGGACGATCCTCGAGCAGCACCTCGCGCGCGAGCGCGCCGCTGTGAGCGAGTACGTCGCGCGCGGCGGCGACGACGACTGATCATCCGCGGAACGTGTCCTTCGCCTTCCGGATGGCGCCGAGGGCCTCCTCGTCCGGCGCCGTCGAGGCGATGCCGAGCGTCGCGCGGATCTCGGCGGACGACGCGCGGAGGAAGGGGTTCGTCGCGAGCTCGGTCCCGAGCGTGCCGGGGACGGTGGACCTCCCGTCCTTCCTTGCCTCGGCGGCTCGTGCGCGGGCCTCGGCGATCGCCTGGTTCGACGGCTCGACGTGCGCGGCGAAGCGCAGGTTCGACTCGGTGTACTCGTGCCCGCAGTACACGCGCGTGCGCGCCTCGAGCGCGGCGAGCTTCGCGAGCGAGCGGTGCATCATGGGCGGATCTCCCTCGAAGAGGCGCCCGCAGCCCGCGAGGAAGAGCGTGTCCCCGGTGAACACGGCCGGATCCTCTCCCCCGCCCGACGTCACGACGTAGGCGAGCGCGCCGAGCGTGTGTCCGGGCACGGCGATCGCGCGCACGTGGAGCTTCCCGATCGTGAAGGCGTCGCCGTCCTCGAGGCGCTCGGTCTGCCCCGGGACACGTCCCTCGTCGTGCCTCGATCCGTAGACGCGCGCGATGCCGAGCGCCCGCAGGACCTCCTCGTTCCCGCCCACGTGATCGAAGTGATGGTGGGTCGCGAGGATGGCCGTCACGTGCGGGCGCCCGCGCGGATCGATCTCCGCCTCCTCCACCGCGCGCAGCACGGGCCCGGCCTCGGACGCGTCCACGATCGCCGCCTCCTTCGTCTCGGGGCACACGAGCAGGTAGGCGTAGTTGTCCGCGAGACACGGGATCGGCACGACGCGCATGCCGCCATCCTAGCCGAGTAGCCTCACTTCTTCGCGTAGGCGCGGTTCAGGCACCCTGCGCCGCAGGCGTACGGCGGCACCTCCGTGATGCTCTTGCTCGCCGCGCGATACCGCTTCTGCATCTCCTCGAAGGCCTCCCCGCGCACGGGCGTCTTCTCGTCCGGATCCTTCGCGACGTCGAAGAGCCGCAGGGCCTCCTCCTTGCCGAAGCCGATCATCTTGAGATCCCCTCGGACGAGCGCGCGCCGCTTGTCGTTGTCGCTCGTCATCGGGAGATCGAGCACGACGTCGCGCGGGTCGGCCGGCGCCCCGTAGAGCTCGGGGACGAGGCTCTTGCCCTCGAAGCCCGGATCGGGCGCGACGCCGAAGAGCTCGCAGATCGTCGGCGCGAGGTCGATCGCGCTCCGGGGTGTGTCGATCTTCCGCGGCGCCGCGCCCGGCACGACGAAGAACATCGGGACGCGTACGAGGGGCTCCCAGAGCTCGAAGCCGTGGGCGTAGTGGTTGTGCTCGCCGAACGCCTCGCCGTGGTCGGCCGTGACGAGGATCGCCGTGCGCGCGCCCCAGCTCTTCTTCGCGACGAAGTCGAGGAGCTTTCCGATCTGGCGATCGGTGAACGTGACCTCTGCGTCGTAGCGATCGCGCAGCGTCTTGCCGTACGGCGGGATCCCCTCCGCCTCGTGGGAGACGTACTGGTCGTGCGGATCGAGGAAGTGGAACCACGCGAAGAAGCGATGCGCCTCGAGCGCCGGGTCGTCGAGCAGCCGCTCGGCGAGGATCTCGTGCTGCGGCCCGGTCACGTTCGGATCGGTCTCGTTCTTGAAGACGATGTTCGGCACGAGCTCCCATTTGCCGAAGCCTTGATCGAACCCCGCGCTCTTGAAGTACCCGTGCGCGTGCGCGCTCAGCGTCTTGACCCCCGCCTTCTGGAGGAGCTCGGGGAACATGACGTTCTCCGGCGCATACGTGCCGAAGAAGTACCCGCTCCGCTTCATCCCGCTCGGGAGCTTGCCCCCGAGGAAGCCGCCGAGGCTCATCGACGTGTAGGAGCTGATGGCGTAGGCGCGTGTATAGCTCACGCTCTTCGCCTCGAGCTCCGTGAGGCGCGGCGCGATGGGGCGCGGGTAGCCGGCCCACGGCATGTCGGCGCGGAGGCTGTCCACCGAGAGGACGAGGAGGTTCAGATCGGCGCGTCGCGCCGGCGCGCCCGCGTCGCCGGACGACGTCCCCGCGTCGGTCGCCGGCGGCGGTACAGGCGTCGCGTCGCGCGCGCCCGCGTCCCCGGAGGCCACGCCGGTGGCCTCAGGCCCGGACGGACCGCGTTTTCCGCGATCACACCCGACGTCGCCGACGAGCGGAACGAGAGCGAGAGCCGCGGTGGTGAGGCGCAAGGTGGGCCCGGCCATGGTGTCGGCGAGAGCGTCCGCCGAAGCCGCCGAGAGATGCAAGCACCTCGCGACGTTGAGCCCGCCTGCCGCACTGCGTCGTCGGGGCGCGGGTGCACGGAACGGGCGGCGCGCGATCGCGTGGCGGCCCTGCGCACGGTCTGCGTCAGCCTGCGCCTTCAAGGGGGAGCCTGCGTTCTCTGCCCACCAAGCTGCTTGCGACGTGGGCGAAGTCTCCTTAAGGTGCCTTGTCGCTCGTGCGCGGAGGGGGGTCTTTCTCCCGATGCGTCATGACGCTTACGAGTAGGAGAACGCGATGCGAAAGAATCACTGGCTTCGTTATGGCCTCGGCGCGCTGGTCGCGACCGGCGCGGCGATGAGCGGACTGCTCATCGCGTGTGGTGACGACGACAGCGGCACGGCCCCGCGTCCCGACTCGGGCACGACGGGCGACACCGGCACGACGCCGCCGTCGGACTCCGGCACGCCCGACGCGCGCCCGCCCGGCCCGCCGCCGGCGAAGATCCAGATCGTCAACGCCGCGACCGACCTCGGGCCGGACGCGGACCTCGCGGGCAACAACATCGTGCGCATCTGCTTCGCGAGCGCGGGCGTCGTCGTGACGGCGCCGCCGCTCCCGAACGAGGGCAGCGGCGCGATCCCCCCGGGCATCCCGATCGGCATCGGCGGCTCGGTGCCGAGCTTCGGCCTCCCCCTCGATCAGATCGCGATCACGCCGTACGTCATGAACGGCAAGACCCTCGCGGCGAAGGGCAACGTCAAGGGCGGCCAGGAGGTCACCTGCGACAAGCTCGTCGGCTCCGGCGCGCCGGCCGGCGCGCTCACGGAGAACGTCGACTACTGGAAGCTCACCGACATCCCGGCGGGCACGCTGAAGAGCAACGGCTCCTTCGCGCTCGTCCTCTCGGGCTGCGCGGCGAACACCGCCGTCGCGCCGGAGAAGTGCGGCGCGGGCTTCACGGCGGGCGCGGCCGGAGTGGGCAACCTGAAGGTCACGGTCTACGAGCTCGACAACATGACGACGGTCCCCGGGACGTCCATCGGCGTGCAGTTCGTGCACGCCGCGGCCGCATCGGATCCGTTCCTCGCGACCGCGCTCGGTGGCAATCGCCTCCCGATCCAGCCCGGCATCGCCGAGTCGCCGGACGGCGGCGCGGCGACCGAGTACCGCAACATCGGCGACGGCGGCGCAGTCGCCGTCGGTCAGGCGACGCCCTTCACGCAGATGCAGGGCGTGACGCTCGCGTCCGAGCTCGCGCCGAACCCGGGCGCGTACGCGGTCCCGGCGTTCCGCGCCACCGCGCTGAAGCTCGCGCAGGTCCAGGCCCTCTCGTACCCGACCGGCGTCATCCCGGACGGCGGCGAGTACCGCAACGGCGCGGGCTTCGTCTTCTTCGCGGTGGGCGACCTCACGGCCGCTCCCTACGTCGACGCGACGGGCGCGCCCGCCGACGCCGGTGGCACGAACCGCTTCAACACGCGGACGTTCCACTACCTCGGCTTCCCGACGAACCCGAACATCCCGCGCTTCCAGTGAGCGCCTGACGCCGCTCGCGGCGTCGGAACGACGAAAACCGGAGCCCGCCTCCTCGGCGCGGCTCCGGTTCTCGTTCGTGCGCCGCGATCACCCGGGCGACGGGCGCGCGGCTCACTCCGGGCAGGTGCCGGGGAGGTAATCGTCCTTCGTGAACTTCGGGGTCGGGTCGCCGTCCTTGATCGGACGGAACTGGCAGACGTTGAGCGACGGCGTGAGCGTGACCGAGATGGGCACCACGACGTCGCCGCTGAGGCGCGTGCAGAAGCTGTTCTGCGAGAAGCGGCCCGCCATCGCGCCGTTGATGATCTCGACGGGGCGCTGGCTGATCGGGTTCGCGTCGCCGGGCACGTTCACGTTGCCGAAGACGATGTTGAACTTCCCCTCGGCGTCCGTCGGGACGAAGCTCGTCTCGCTCCCGAGCGGCGTGCCCGTCTGGTTCGCGCGGGAGACCGTCTCGGGCGGCACGCGGCCGATGTTCGTCTGCTCCCCCGTCTGCTGCGTCTTGATCACGGTGAGCTTCAGGGAGAGCTGGCCGCCCGGCGCGCCCGCGTTCGGCGTGAACTTCGTGTCGACGAGGAAGCTGAAGACCTTGTCCGGGTTGTTCTGCCCGAGCTCGGACAGGCAGGCGCCGTAGAACGTCCCCTCCACGGCCTCCGTCGCGGCCGAGCCGTCGAAGGTGCCACCGCCCTGGCTCGCGAACGGGACGATGTCTTCCTTGTACTGGTCGAAGTCGCCCGACGGGTTCGGGATGCAGGCAAGCCCCACGGCCGAGGCGCAGGCGAGCGAGGCGAGGACGAAGACGCGGACGCGCATGCCCCTTTTCTTACCGACCCGGATCGCCGGCTGCAAGAAGGATGGACGCCCCCACGCGTGCGCGTCATCCGTCGGACGCGACGCCCGACCGCGCGGCAGCTGTGACGCCGCAATGCGTAAACGGCACCGAGCGCGTCGATCGAGGATTCCTCCTGCGTTTCGTCTCGTGGTACTCCGGAGCGCATCATGATCCGGCCTTCGCTGCGGTCCCTCGCTCGGCGTCCCTCGCTCCCGCTTCGGGCCGCGGCCCTCGCGGCCCTCACGTGCGCGGCCCTGGTCGCCGCGCCGCGTGACGCGGAGGCGAGCGGCTACCTGACGGCACGCTTCGGGTCGGACTACGGGACCCCGGCCGTCCCGAACACGTACTCCATCTACTTCAACCCGGCCGCCCTCGGCGGGACCAAGGGCACGACGCTGACGGGCGACGTCTCCGTCCTGCTCCGCTGGGCGAGCTACTCGCGTCCCTACGAGGCGCTGAGCCCCCAGACGAGCGACGTCTTCAGCCAGGACTACCAGGCGGCGAACACCGGGCGCGGGAACCTCCTGAACCTCCTCGCCCTCCCCTACCTCGGCGTGAACACCGACTTCGGCGGCTCGAAGTACCTCCGCGGCGGCTTCGCCGTCTACGTCCCCTTCGGCGGGCTCGCGACGTGGGACCGCCGCGACCCGGTCGCGAACACGCCCGGGACGCGCGACGGCGTCCAGCGCTGGCACAACATCAGCGGCCAGATCCTCGCGATCTACAACACGTTCGCGTTCGCCGTCGTCCTCCCGAAGGGCCTGTCGATCGGCGCGAGCGTGAGCCCCGTCATCCACCACGTCGCCACGGTCCGCGCTCGCAACGTGGACGGCAGCGACGACACGTTCAACCGCGGCGGCAGCCTCGTCGAGGGCCGCTCGTACCTCGACGCGACCGGCGTGAACCTCGCCGCCTCGGCCGGCCTCTACTACGAGCCCAACGAAGATCTCCGCTTCGGCCTCTCCTACATCTCCCAGCCGGGCTTCGGCGACACGAAGATCAACGGCACCCTCCGCGCCCAGTCCGGCGCGCAGACCGAGACGAACCCGGAGAAGATCTCCTTCATCCAGACCTACCCCGACGTCATCCGGTTCGGCACCCAGGCGCGCATCAGCGAAAAATGGGGCATCAAGGGCGACTTCGAGTTCGTCCGCTGGAACGTCTTCAAGCGCCAGTGCGTCGTGAAGGAAGGCGAGAACTGCGACGTCGCCGACGACGGCCGTGACCTCTCCGGCGGCCGCGTCATCCTCAACGTCCCGCGCAACTGGGACAACGCCATCGGCCTCCGCGTCGGCCCCGACTACCGCCTGACCGAGTCGACCGAGCTCTTCGGCAGCCTCGGCATCACGACCCCCGCCGTGCCGAAGGAGACCATCGACGCGTCCACCATCGACGCCTTCCGCGTCTACGCGACGATCGGCGCGCGCGTCGCGCTCACGAAGCAGCTCGTGCTCGGCGCGAGCTACAACCACATCTACTTCGCCGACGTCGACACGAAGGGCCGGAGCATCCAGAACATCCCCGGCCAGACGAGCGGCGACTACAACGTGTCGCGCTCGCCGAGCGCGGACGGCACGTACAAGTCCCAGATCGGCTTCGCCAACCTGAACGTCGCGTACACGTTCTGATGCGCTCGCTCGTCGCCGTCGCCGTCGCCGGTCTCCTCGCGCTCGTCGCCTTCCCCGCGTGCTCGGAGGACAAGCCCGACCCGCTAGGCACCCCGGACGGGGGCACGGCCGGCGCGTCGCTCGAGAGCCCCACGCTCCCGTGCACGGACGCGGCCGACGCGGTCTACGCCGATCCCGGCCCGCTCGCGCCGGACGCCTCCGCCCGCGGCAAGGTCCTCGTCTGCGCGCGCGACAAGGATCTCACGAAGGAGGCCCTCCAGGCCGAGATGACCCGCCTCGGCTACGCGGGCAAGCCCCTCACGAGCGGCGCGCGCGTCTACAAGATCCAGTACCGCACCGAGCGCGGCGACGCGGCGAGCACGCCGTCCGTCTCGGCCGCCTTCGTGATGATCCCCGACGTGCCCCGGGCCGCGACGCTCCCCGTCGTCGTCGCGTCGCGCGGCAGCCGCGGCCAGGCCGAACGGTGCGCCGTCACGAAGCTCGATCCGAGCCTCGGCGGCATCAACGACGACTTCTACCGCCAGGTCTACGGCCTCGTCGGCGCGGGCTACGCCGTCGTCGCGCCGGATCTCGCGGGCTACGCGCCGTTCGGCAAGCAGGGCAACCCGCCGAGCGCGTACGCCCACGCGCCCGACGTCGCGCGGTCGACGATCGACGGCGCGCGTGCGATGCAGAGCCTCTTCCCCGTCCTCGAGCAGAAGCTCGTCCTCGTCGGGCACTCGCAGGGCGGCCACACCGCGCTCGCCACCCTCGCCGGGGCGGAGGCCTACGGCATGACGTGGCCCGTCCTCGGCGCCGCGCTCTACGCGCCGCTCTGGCTCAGCCAGCGCTCCTGGGGCGCCGTCCTCAACGGGCTCGTGGGTCGGAACTTCCCGGTCGCGACCTCGACGTCGATCGCGAACGTGAGCGCCTGGTACCACTACACGCACGCCGAGCTCCTCGACGGCCCGGGCAAGGGCCTCCTCCTCTTCGCCGAGGACAAGCGGCCCCTCATCGAGAAGCTGGTGAAGGAGGAGTGCTGGGGGACGGACCTCTTCGTCCGGTCGAACGTCGAGTTCACCGACCAGCTCTTCGACAGGGCGTTCGTGCAGTCCGTCGGCTCCGGCGCCGTCGGCGGGCCGTGCGAGGACGCCGTCTGCGACACGTGGGTCGGCCGCTACCTCGCCGACCGCCCGAACCTCACCGGCAAGGCCCTCGAGACGCCGCTCTTCGTCGCCTACGGCGGCAAGGACACGACGATCCCGCCGGACCGCATGAAGTGCGCGTACGACCGGCTCGTGGAGGACAAGGCCAAGCTCACGTTCTGCGCGGACGCCGAGCAGGACCACGGCGGCATCGTGAGCGGCAAGGCCGACGTCGTGGCCGACTGGATCGCGAGCGTCGCGCTCGGCGGCGCGGCCCCGGCCGCGTGCGCCGCGAACGAGAGCATCCTCCCGGCGAAGTGCGCGACGCCGCCGCCGAACGACTGAGCCCTACGGGCAGCGGTACACGAACGTCCCGGTGTCGCACTTCCCGGCGAGGCGCGGTCGCGCGTAGACGTCGCCGAGCTGGGCGGGCTTCGCCTCGAACGGAATGCCGGTGGAGAGGGCGTCGCACGCGCCGCTCGGGACGAAATCGCCCGTCGCGGACCGCGCGATGTCGACCCCGCCGCACACGGCGCTCACGACCGTCGGGAACGAGCTCTGCTCGCAGATCTGGGGCGCCTCCCCGCCGTCCACGCTCGAGAGCCGGAGCGCGCCGATCGCCCCGAGCATGGACTCGACGGGCACGCGGCCGGCGAGGACGCCGTCCGTGATCGCCCAGAGGCGCAGGGCGCGCTCTCCGGTGGGCACGAGGTTCGGATCGCGCGGCGCGAGGTCCTCGCCGAGGGGGACGAGCCTTCCGGCGATGATCGGGTTCGGCGCGCCGAGGCCCGACGAGTCGCTGAACGGCAGATCGACCGTGCCGTTGATGCGCGCCACGAGGTGGAAGTTCGTCACGTAGCCGCGTCCGCCCACCGCCGGCACGTTCCCGACGACCGACTCCGGGCGCACCGTCCACGCGTCGTCCCCGCAGAAGCCCGGCGTGAAGCTCCCGGTGCGGGGATCCTGCACGGAGCCCGGACAGCTCGGCGTCATGATGCCGTCCGACTGGAGGAACGCGACGGTGACGGCCTTGTCGTTCGCCTTGCCGTTGTAGTTGAAGATCTGGACGACGACGTTGGACCGGCCCGTTTCGAGCTGCTTCCGCGGCAGCTCCGCGAAGTCGTAGATGTCGGCGAACGACGTGAGGAGCTTGCCGACTCCGTTGTCGATGCCGCCCGCGTAGTCGCACGCCGGCGCCTTGGGCTGGCAGCTCTCGGCGCCGGCGCGCGCGGTGAGCGGGCGCGTCTCGCACGTGCACACGCCGTCGAGGTCGAAGCCTGGGACGCGCTCGCCGTCGACGAGCGCGTCGCTCATCGCGAGCGTGATGACGGGGAGATCCTCGTCGGGCGCGTCGTCCGTCGCGGGCGGCTCGGGCGGCGCGGCATGGACGCAGGGATCGCCGG
>JALHPN010000260.1 GCA_022842465.1 Polyangiaceae bacterium
GGCCGATCGCGCGGCGCAGCCAGGGTCGCCGCGCGCGCGCTTCGTGCGCGATCGGAAGCGGCGCCTCGCGGTCCGGCTGATTCCGACGCTGGGTGTCTTCGCGCTCGCCGCGGGCGCCGCCGCGGTCGGCGACGTACTCTTCCCGTCGCCCGACGTCGCGCTCGCGTCCGTCATCCGCACGACGTCGCTCGCGGAGAGCTACACCGCCATCGCGCTCGCTGCGCTCACGCTCATGGCCGCGATCGGGCGCCGGCGCGTCGTTGTCCTCCATACCGTCGCCGTGCTCGGCGCGATCGCCCACATCGTCGGGTGGTCCGTCGTCCAGGACGCGACCGGCGGCGCGAGGAGCCCTTACGCGCTCGCCGCTCCGTTCGGCGTGGCGATGATCATGGTCCTCGTCCCTCTTCCGTGGCAGCTCGCTCTCCTCGTGACGGGCGCGGGCGCGCTCGCCACGGTCCTCGCCGCGCCCTCTCTGCCCCTGCCGGCCTTCGTGGTCTTCGCCATGCTCTTCGCCGGGAGCGTCGTCCTCGCGCGCCAACGGCGCCGCCGCGAGCTCGGCGCGTTCCGTCGCGCGCAGCGGATTGCCGGCGCGGTCGCGAAGCTCCGTCGCATGCAGGACGAGCTCGTCGTGGTCGAGAAGCTCGAGGCGCTCCGCGTGCTCGTCGGAGGGATGGCGCACGAGCTCAACAACGCGTTGACGGTCAGCACCTCCTACGTCGAGCGCATCAGGCAGGTGGCCGACGAGGATCCCGTCGCCACCCGCGACGCGGCTGATCGCGTTTCCTCGAGCCTCGACCGCATCCGGAAGACGATCGATCGTCTCCATCGGTTCGCGATGGCCGAGGACCAGGTGCTGGAGCCCGCGGACGTCTGCGCGCTGGTCGACTTCGCGCTCGAGAGCGCAGTGGGGCGCGCGCGAGCTGGAATCATCGTCGATCGCGCCTACGACGAAGGGCTCGGTCCCGTCGCCTGCCACGTCGCGACGCTCGCGGAGGCGCTCGTGCAGGTCGCGCGTAACGCGGTGGAGGCCATGCCAGGAGGGGGGACCGTCCACGTGCGCGTCCGGCGGGACGGCGGCCACGTCCTCGTGTCGGTGACGGACGAGGGGCAGGGGATCCCGAAGGAGCGCCTCGCGCGCGTCTTCGATCCCTTCTTCGCGCGCGACGAGGCCGAGACGCTCACCGGGTCGCGCGTGTTGCCTCCCATGCCGGGCCGCTCCGGCCTCGGTCTCTCCGCCGTCTACGGCATCGTCCGCGCGATCGACGGCGAGGTGCGGATCGAGAGCGAGGTGGGGAAGGGGACGTGCGTGACGATCGCGCTTCCGGTCTCGAGCTGACGTCTCAGCCGAGGACGTGGACGCGGATCGAGTTCGTGCTGCCGCTCACGCCGATCGGGGCGCCGAAGACGATGACGACCCGCTCGCCGGGGGAGGCGAGCCCGTTCGCCATGAGGTCGCCCGTCACCCAGTCGACGAGCGCGTCGGTGTCGCTGATCGGCGGCAACTCGCGCGGGACTACGCCCCAGAGGAGCGCCATTCGCCGGCGCGTCACCGGGTTCGGGGAGAAGGCGATGATGGGCACGTGCGGGCGGGCGAGGCTCACGTTCGTCGCGCTCGAGCCGCTCTCCGTGAACGCGACGAGGAATTTCGCGCCGATCTCGCGGGCCGTGTTCACCGCGCCGCGCGCGATCGCCTCGGCGACGCTCGTGGCGCGCGTCGCGTAGGGCGAGGTCTCGAAGAACGGGCTCTTCTCCGCCTCCATCGCGATCGCGCTCATCATGCCCGCGGCGAGCTTCGGATGGTCGCCGTTCGCGGTCTCCCCCGAAAGCATGACGACGTCAGCGCCCGAGAAGACGGCGTTCGCGACGTCGCTCGCCTCGGCGCGCGTCGGGCGCGTGCTCTTCGTCATCGACTGGAGCATCTCCGTCGCGACGATGACGGGGCGACGGACGCGCCGCGCGACCATCAGGATCTGCCGCTGGATGACGGGGACCTGCTCGGGCGGGAACTCCACGCCGAGGTCACCGCGCGCGACCATCACGGCGTCGCTCGCGGCGACGACGCTCTCGATGTTCTCGACCGCGTCGGGCGTCTCGATCTTCGCGACGACCGGGGTCGGCTTGCCCCACTCCTGGCAGATCTCGCGCACGAGACGCATGTCGTCCGCTCGCCGCACGAACGAGAGGGCGACGTAGTCCATCCCCTGGGAGAGGCCGAAGGCGAGGTCGGTCTTGTCCTTCTCCGTCAGCGCGCTGATACGCAGCGACTTCGTAGGGAGGAAGACGCCGATCTTGCTCCGCACGCCGCCGCCCTGCGAGATGCGAACCCTGACGCGCTGCCCCTCGATCGCGGTGACCTGCATCACGATGCGACCATCGTCGAACATGATGCGATCGCCGACGCGGACGTCGGCCGCGAGGCCGTCGTACGTGATGGGGATGCGCTCGGGGTCGCCCTTGCTCGTGACGTCCCCTTCCTCGAGGAGGAGCTCGGCGCCGGCGACGAGGTCGAACGGCTCGTCGAAGGTGCCCGTTCGGATCTTCGGGCCGCACAGGTCCTGGAGCGCCGCGACCGGCTTCTTCTTCGCCTCGCTCGCTTGCCGCAGCCGAGCGAGACGAGCGCCGTGCTCCTCGTGCGTCCCGTGGGAAAAGTTGAAACGAGCCACGTCCATGCCTGCGTCGATGAGCCCCTCGAGCCCCTCCACGGAGTCGCATGCCGGGCCCAACGTGCAGATGAGCTTCGCGCGTCGGATCGCCATCTCGTGTGGCGAAGCATCCTCTGACCGCACGCCGATGACAAGCGGCGCGAGCGCTTGCGCTTTCCTGCGCGGTGCCCTATCCGAGGCGGCCGATGCCCACGTCGCGCCGCCCCGACCCTGCTCGATCCGAAGGGGCTCTCCCAGGGGCCCCCGCCGGCTCCGACCTGCTCGAGCTCGGGGGTATCCCGCTCCGAGACGTCGTCCTGGACCCGCGCGTCGGTACGCCGTCCTACGTCTACGATCTGGACGGAATGGTCGGGGACGCGCGCGCGCTGCACGCGGCGTTCGAAGGCGCGCCACACCTCGTCTCGTACGCGATGAAGGCGAACTCGGCGGGGCCGGTGGTCCGAGCGCTCGCGGAGGCGGGGTGCGGAGCCGATGTGGTCAGCGGCGCCGAGCTCGTCCTCGCGATGCGCTGCGGCATCGCAGCCGACGCGATCGTGTACAGCGGGGTCGCGAAGACCGACGAGGAGCTCGATCTCGCGATCACCGCCGGCCACGACGGCATCCTCGCGATCCAAGCCGAGAGCGTGGAGGAGATCGCGCGGGTCGACGCGCGGGCGCGGGCCCTCGGTCGCACCGCCCGCATCTCGCTCCGGCTGAACCCCGCTCTCGACGCCGACTCGCTCGACACGCATCGGCACATCAACACGGGGCACGACGAGGCAAAGTTCGGGATCCCGCTCGCGAGCATCCCGACCGCGT
The DNA here is from genome assembly GCA_022842465.1 of Polyangiaceae bacterium. Lineage (GTDB taxonomy): Bacteria > Myxococcota_A > Polyangia > Polyangiales > Polyangiaceae > Labilithrix. The sequence continues at coordinate 3,462 of JALHPN010000260.1, forward strand.
TCGCCGCCGCCGCAGCGTCGCGCCACCTCACGCTCGTGGGACTGACGGCCCATGTGGGGTCGCAGGTCACGGCCACGGACGGATACCTGGCGTCGGCGCGGGTCGTCTTCCGCGTCGCGCGTGAGGCGCGGGGCCGGTTTCCGCTCCGCTTCGTCGACACGGGCGGCGGCTTCGGCATCGACTACGGCGCGGGGTGCCCCGTGACGCCGGCGGACTTCATCCGCGCGACCCGTGCGCTGCAGGCGGAGCATGGGCTCGAAGATCTGATGCTCGGGTGCGAGCCAGGTCGCTCGCTCGTCGGCGCCCACGGCGTCCTCGTCGCGAAGATCATCCAGCAGAAGGTCGGCGACGGCGGGCGCCGGTGGCTCATGATCGACGCAGGGATGAACGATCTCATGCGGCCTGCCCTCTACCAGGCTCGGCACCGCGTCGTTCCGCTCGCGACGACGACGGGCGAGCCCACCGCGACCTGGAAGGTGGTCGGCCCCGTGTGCGAGAGCTCCGACGACTTCGGCCCCCACGAGCTGCCCGAGGCTCCGGTCGGTCACGTCGCGCTCCTCGACGCCGGCGCCTACGGCTACTCGATGGCGAGCCGCTACAACGGACGCGCGTTCCCGGCCGAGGTGTTCCTCCGTGGCGGGCGCATCGTCGCGGTGAAGGAGCGTCGCCCGCTCGCGGACTGGGTCGACGACTGCCTCGCCGCCCGCTGATCACTCGCAGGCGTTCATGCACGCGACGAAGGCGCTGCAGCCGGCGACCTCCTGACACGCCCCGACGAACCTGTCGTCGCACGCGTCCCGGCACGACGTCGTGGTGCACGCCGCCGTGCAGCTCTCGTACTTCGCGTCGATCGCCGCGAGCTTCGCGCCCGCCTTCGCGCGGCAGCCGTCTTCGCAGGTCCCGTTGGCCTGCTGCTCCGCCGTGTCGGTCTCGCGTGGCTCGTCCTCCGGCAGCGCTTCTTCCGACGTCGCCGGAGGCCGTCGCGTGGTGCCGCCGGGCGCCGTCCCCGTCTTGGGCGGGGCACCCGGTTTGACCGGCGTCCCCGTCTCCGCCGCGCACGCCGTCACGAGAGCCGCGGCGACGAGGACGTACGCAGGGCGACGGCGCATGCCGTCGGGCGAGCATGCGTCGTGCCACGTCGGGCCGCCCTCGGACGGCCCTCGTTCCCGCGCGGTTTGGGGGGCAGGCTCCGTCCGCGGACCTGGATCGTGGTCCCTCTCTCGACGCGCACGCGGCCACCACGAAGGAATCGATCACGGTCCTTCCCCCCGCGCCTCTCCCGGGTCCTCGTGCGGCGTTCCCTGCTGCGCGTCGCTGGCTCGCCTCCTGCAGCGCCTCCCGCGTCCGATGGATCGTCTTCGTCTTGCCGCGGCATCGGCTGCGTTCCTGGCTTCGCTCCTCGCCGTGTCGGCGGCGGACGCGTACTGCCAGAAGTCGACGTGCAATCCGGACGAGGAGGAGTGCGAGAGGGACGAAGACGGGTGCGTCGTCTCCGGCGCCGGTGTGACGTGGACGGGGTACGAGGCCGTGCCCTTCGCGTTCACGTCGGGCGCGCCGCGCGGGGTCACGGCGACGGCGGCCCGCGCCGCGTTCCGACGCGCGCTCAAGCGGTGGGAGAACGTGAAGTGCGAGGGACGCGTCACGTCGCTCGTCTTCGAGGAGCTGGAGGAGCTCGAGACGAAGCCCCCGAACGGGAAGAACGCGCCCACGGACTTCGGGATCTACTTCCGTAACGACACGTGGCCCGGCGATGCGCGGGCGCTCGCCCTCACGCGGGTCGAGAAGAAGCTCACGTCCGGGAAGGTCACCGGCGCCAGCATCCAGTTCAACGCTTCGGGCCATGAGTTCTCGACGGGGAGCAAGACAGGGTCGTTCGATCTCGAGGCGGTGATGGTGCACGAGATCGGGCACTACATCGGCCTCGACCACTCGCGGGCCCAGGGCTCGGTCATGGCCGCCGACTACTGCGACAACGAGAGCCCCTGCTCCCGGACGCCCGAGCAGCTGCGAGAGCTCGGCGCCGACGACATCGCGGGCGTCTGCGACCTCTACAAGCCGAGCAACATCGCGGACGCGACGATCCCGACCAACAGCTGCCAGGCGAGCGCCGGGCGCGCGAACGGTGGCGGCGCGTCCGTTCTCGCGCTCGTGCTTGGGGCGCTCGTCCTCGGGCGCCGTCTCCGGCGCGCGTGATTCAGGCCTTCGCGTAGCGCGCGATCCCAGCGTGCAGCGCGTCGGTCACACGCACCTCGGCTCGAGGGGCGCGCCCGAGACCGAATCACTCGCAGCGAAGGGGGACCGGGTCGCGCCCGAGCACGTCACGCGCGGCGCTGGCGGGGTCGAAGACGAGCCGATACGTTCCGCCGCCCTCGTAGGTGGTCTTCACGTCCCCGAGGTCCTTCAGCGTGAGTCGTGACGCCGAGAAGCCTCGCGAGACGTCTGCCATCCACCGCACCATCCGGCCGTAACCCTTTTCGTCGAAGAGGTAGACGTCCGCGTAGCCGGCGAAGCGTGTCCCCCACCCGCCGCCGGTCGACACGCGTGAGGGCTCGAGCACGATCTCGAGGCGCGCGCCGTCGGCGGACAGGGCAGTCGCCCGGCACACGGTCTTCGGCAGCGGGTCGGCGAAGCCGAAGTCGGAGGCCACGATCTGCGGGGCAGCGAGCGCCGTCGGGTTCGGGAGCGGAGGGAACGCCTCGGGCCGGGCGAGCTCGCACGTCGCCACGCCGGTCGTGCGCATCCACCACCCCATCGCCGACGGGAGGCCTGCAGCGGTCGTGAAAGTGTAGCCGCTCGCCGTCCTTCGCAGGGTGCCGACGGGAGCGGCGAACGTGCCGCTCGCCGTGAGCTCGAGCGAGCCGTCGGCGCGCTTGTTCACCGCGTACGTGCCGTCGCGCGTCGTCGCCGTACGGCGCCCTTCGCGCGTGTACGTCGAAAGGTCGACGCGATCGGGGCGCACGAAGTCGATCCTGAGGTACGGGTCGGCGACGCCGCCTGCGTTCGCGTGCGTCGCGAGGCACCCGGTGCCGGCCTTCGCGTCGGGCACGGTGAGCGCGGCCTCCGCCATGGCGACGGCGTCGTCGCTCCCCTCCGTCTCGCTCGCGCAGCCGGCGGCCGCGCAGGCCGTGAAGATCATCAGGGCGATCGGCGTGTGGCTCATGGCGGACGCCCTAGCACCGGGTCGCGCGACGACAACGCGATCACCCTGCGAATCACGCCTCATCCCTGCTCGATCACCCCGTGAGCCCGATCGCACCGATCATGATCGCCGCCCGCCCTGCGACGTCCGCGCCGCCCGCGGACAGGGTGCGAGGGGGCCACACCGTGACCCCTCGACCTGCTCCGGCGTCTTCACTTGTTCTTGGACAGGATGCCCGCTCGAGGCTCATCCTTTCCATCATGCGCCTCGCTCGCCTCATGGGGTCCGGTCTCGCGATCGTCGTCTCGCTCGTCGCCTTCGCGTGCGGGAGCAGCGGCGACTCCGAGTTCGGATCGAGCGGAGGTGGCGTGTCGTCGGGGGGCTCCTCGGGCGACGACGGGTTCGGCGGCTCGAGCAACGGCGGGACGTCGTCGTCGAGCGGCGACAGCTGCGCGGCGACGACCGCCCAGACGCAGAAGGCGAAGGTCGACATCATCTTCGTCATCGACAACTCCGGGTCGATGAACGCCGAGATGAATCAGATCAAGCAGAACGTGAACAAGTTCGCCGGCAAGATCCTCGACGTCGGGCTCGACCTGCACGTCGTCTTCATCGTCGCGAGGGCGAGCTCACCAGGCCAGACCGGCAACGTCATCTGCGTCCCCGAGCCCCTCGCCGGCCCCAACTGCGCGGACAAGGCGCCGACGTTCAAGCACGTCCCGCAGAGCGTAAGCAGCGAGAACTCCTTCTCGCTGGTCCTGTCGACCTACGACAGCGCGAACGCCAACCTCGCGTGGAGGGACATGCTCCGGCTCGATTCGACGAAGATCTTCGTCGAGGTCACCGACGATCGTTCGGCGATGGGGTTCGCCACCTTCGACACGCAGCTGCTCGCGAAGGCGCCGGCCGGCATGTTCGGGACCGCGCAGAACCGGAAGTACATCTGGCACTCGATCATCAGCAAGCCCTTCGCGGATCCGATCCCGTCGACCAACATCTGCAACGGAGCGGACGGCACGAGCGTCGACTACCAGGAGCTCTCGAAGCTGACGGGCGGCCTCGTGGACGAGGTCTGCAAGACGGACTACTCCGGGGTGCTCGACAACATCGCGAAGAACGTCGTCGACAAGCTCGGGTGCGAGCTCTCCTACCCGAAGGCCGAGGCGGCCGACCCGACCAAGCTCGTCGTGCAGCTCGTGCCCCCGGGCCAGCCGACGAAGGCGCTCACGCAGGTGACGGACGCGTCGAAGTGCGGCGGCATCCAGGACGGGTGGTACTACGACGACAACGCGAACCCGTCCAAGATCATCCTCTGCGCGTCGACGTGCGGCGTGGCGAACGGGACGCCCGGATCGAAGATCGAAGCGCTCGTCGGCTGCAAGGCGCCCGAGCCGCGCTGACGCTCAGCCTCGCGACTTGTCGCCCTTCTCGGCGAGCTTCACGTCCACCTTCGGCAGCCGCTGCGAGGACGACTTCCGCATCGCCCCGGACGTCGTGACCTGCGGCGGAGGCAGGCTCCGCGCCCGGACGACCTGACCCTCGAGCACGATCTCGACGCCGACCGTCCGGCACCGTCGCGCGAGGCGCTCGAGATCGACCGCGGCCGAGACGAGGAGACCACCCATCGGTGACGGCTCGACGAAGAGCTCGGCGGTCGAGCGTCGTGTCCGCAGGAGCTCCCGGACGTTCGCGTCGTCGACCCAGAGGAAGCCGCCGGCGGGCACGAACGAGCCTCGACCGACGACGACGCTCGCCTGCGCGAGCGTCCGAGAGAGCGTCTCGGGCAGCGGGGCGATCGCCTCGATGCGCTGGCGGAGCGAGTCGGCCTCGAACCCGGCCGAGAGCGCGCGCGCCAGCGTCTGCGGAGCGACGACGAGATCGAGCGACTCGGCGGCGCGCCCGACGTCCACGAAGCCGTGTATCGCGAGGACGTGCGCGACCTTCGCGCCGAGCCCGAGGCGGAGCACGTGCGTGTCGAGGAACTTCGAGGCGAGGTCGCCGCCCTCGGCCTTGGCCTTCTCGGCGAGGAGCGCGCGACCGCGGTGCGTGAGGCGGAGCGCGACCTGCGGTCCGTCCTCGTCCTCGCCGTCGTCCTCACCGAGGTCGAGGACACCGAGCGCGGGGAGACTCTCGAGGACGATGCGCCGGGCCACCTCGACGGGGTCGACGGCGTCGACGCCGGCGCGCTCCGCCCATCGGCGGAGGAGGCGCTCGACGCCGGGGATCCGGTGATCCGACGCGAGGTATCCTTCGAAGCTCTTCCAGGGGAGCCAGCGGCCCTCGCCGAGATCCCGGAGCGCCTCGAGGACGAGCTCGCGCACGACGCTGCTCGCGCTCGTGTCGCGCTGCTCGACGGGCAGCCGGAGCACCTCGGGCTCGACGCGCGCCTCGTCCCACGCGCCCCCGCGCCGCCAGGCGGAGAAGAGGAGGCCCGCGACGTCGCCGAGCTCGAGCGAGCCCGGCGGGGCGGACGACGAGAGGGCCGACTGATCCCAGAGGCCGACCGCGCGCGAGAGCGCGACGAGGATGCTCACCTGGCTCGGCTCGCGTCCGAAGCGCGTCGCGAGCTTCGTGATGAGCGACTTCGGGGTGCCGATTCCCGGGCGCGCCTCGTTTCCGGCGTCGCGCGCGGCGAGCGCGAGGGCCATCGCGACGAAGCCGGGGTCGTGCGAGAAGCGCGCCCGTCGAGGCGCGTGGTCGCCCGAGGTCACGAAGTCCCGCACCTGCTCGCGTCGCGCCTCGCGCTCCGCGTTCTTCCTGGCACCGATGATCCGCGCGACCTCGGTCGGCACGACGTGCCGGTTGGGATGGACGGGGATGAGCACGCCGCGACGCTCCAGCGAGAAGCCCACGCCGCGTCGCGACGGCGTCGCGCCCGACGCCGTGCGCAGGCGGAGCGGCTCGCGTTCGAGCTCGAGCAGCTCCTCGGTGTCGACTTCGCCGCCGAGCTGCTCCACGCCGTCCAGCACCCGACGCTCGGTCGAGGAGAGCTTCTCGATCTCTTCGGCCAGCCTGTCGGGATCTCCGAGGACCTCCCAGGCGCCTTCGAGCGACAACGCGATCGGTGGCGTGGCAGGGCGACCGAGGTAGTGGCCGGCGATGGCGCTGACGGTCTCGAACGGCGCCTGCGCGAGCAGCGCTCGGATGCCGCGGGGGTCTTCGCCCTCCCAGGCGCGGAGCTGGACGAGGTAGGCGGCGGGGAGGAGGAGCTCGACGCCGCTCTTGCCGTGGCCACGCGCGAAGACGAGCGCGCGCTCGACGAGCGGCTGGAGCGCGGGCGGCACGGCCGCGACGACGAGCGAGCCGCGTGCCTCGGCGATGCGATGGAGGAGCTCGACGCTCGCGTGCGGCAAGCGGCTCGGATCGCGCAGATCCGGAAGCGACACGAGCGCGCGCGCGATCTGTGCAGGTGGATCCAGGCGCTTGGCCGGATCGATGCGGATGCCGAGGCGGCCCACGAGCGACGTGAGCTCCTTCTCGGGCAAGGACTTGAGGATGTCCACCAGGCGCGGCGGCATGCGTGCGTCGACACCCATACGGACTCGTCAGCTTAGCGCGAACCCGCGACCGTTACACGTGGGCGGGTCGTGATATGTACGAACGAATGCGTGTGAGAGGCAGGTCCACGACGGCGCCGGTCGAACGACCGACCAGCACGTCGCGAGCGACCCGCGCCTCGCGCGGCACCCCTGGGGCCCTCGATCCGGAGCGGAAAACCGGCCCCCGCGGCATGGAGCCCATGCGCCTGGCCTGGCCTGGCCGGACTTGGTCCGGTCAAGGACGTGCACGTACCCCCCACCTCAGCTCGGTATCAGGTACCGACTCGACGGCGGTGCTCCCGCTCGTCGCGGTGGAGCGGGGGCCGCACGGGGGCACCTGCGAACGTGGGTCGCAGGTCCGCGTGGTCGACGCGGACGCGGAGGAGCTCGCCCGGGCGCTCGCGCGGGAAGGGCTCGGCGGCAAGGTCGACCTCGTCTACGTCGATCCACCGTTCGCGTCGGAGCGTGACTACGTCTCGGAGGCGCGCCTCGACGGACCCGCCGACGGCCGCGTCCTCCGCACGCGCGCGTACGGCGATCGGTGGGCGGCGAGAGACGGCGGGATCGGCGCCTATCTCGAGATGCTCGCGCCGCGGCTCGAAGCGCTCGCGGGTCTCCTCTCGGCGCGCGGGACGCTCTGGGTCCACCTCGACTGGCGTGCGGCGTACCTCGTGCGCGTCGTGCTCGACGAGATCTTCGGCCGCGACGGCTTCGTGAACGAGATCGTCTGGCGCCGCGCGCCGAACCTCGGACGTCAAGCTGCGAGCGGACAGTTCGGACGCACGCTCGACACCCTGCTCGTCTACGGCGGGCCCGATGCGGTCATCGTTCCCCCCACGCGTCTCGAGCCGATCGAGCCGAGCGCGATCCGGTGGGACGACGAGGGGCGCCCGTTCACGACCGCGCCGCGCGGCGACTACACCGACGACTCGATCGCGAGGCTCGAAGCCGAAGGGCGGGTTCACCGGAGCGCGGCGGGGCGCGTCTACATCAAGTACTTCCTCGTGAAGGACGGCGCCGGCACGCTGTGCCGAGAGCGCCGCATCGATGCGCTCTGGACGGACGTGGCGCCGCTCCGCCATGCGCCGCCTTCGGAGCGCACCGGCTACCCCACGCAGAAGCCGCGGAGCCTCCTCGAGCGCATCGTCGCGTGCGCGACTCCGCCGCGGGGTCTCGTCGTCGACGCGTTCGCGGGGAGCGGCACGACCGGCGTCGCCGCCCACGCGCTCGGGCGCGACGTCGTCCTCGGGGATCGCAGCGCGGTCGCTCTCGCGACGGCCCGCGCGCGGCTCCTCCGCGAAGGCGCCGACGTCGAGGTCGCGCGCGCGCCGTCTCGCC
>JALHPN010000261.1 GCA_022842465.1 Polyangiaceae bacterium
CGCCGCCGCCGCCGCCGCCGCCCGAGCCGTCGCGGCCGGCGGAGACGGCGACAAGCCAGGCGAAGGCCGCCCCCTCGGCGCCCGCGGTGGCGCGGGCGGGGAACGTCGTGACCGCGAAGAGCGACGCGCCCGCGCCCGCCGAGGCGGTCGACTTCGTGACGGACCCGGACGGACGATCGTTCGGGAGCGGCGTCGTCGCTCGCGGAGGGACGCTCGAGCGCGCGACGGTGCCCACACCCGTCGCACCGCCTCCTGGACCGGCCGTCGTGCGTGTCGCGGCCGGCTCGGGAGACGTGCCCGTCGCGACCGAGAACCTCGGTCGACCGGCGCGCCTCGACGACGCGAACCCCTGCGCCGGCTTCTATCCTCCGGCGGCGAGCGCGGACTCGGGGCTCGTCACGCTGGCGCTCGTCGTGAGGCCGAGCGGGGAGCTCGCCGCCGCGAACGTCGTCGACGAGTCGCCGCGCGGCGAGGGCTTCGGCGCGGCCGCGCGGGCGTGCCTCGCGAAGACGTCGTTCACCCCCGCGCTCGACCGCGCCGGAAAGGCCGTCACCGCCGCCGTCTCGATCCGCGTGCGCTTCACGCGCTGAAGCTCGAGCACGAAGGGCACGCACGTTGCTCTTCGGTGGGGCGACGCCGCTTGCCGCGGCCGTCGAAGGAGGAACGACAGATGGCGAGCTGGTCCACGAACGCGACGTCGAGCACGCAACCTCGCCTGCGACGCGCGAGCCCGCTCGTGACGAAGCTCGCGCGGGCGGGTTACGCCGCCCAGGGCGTGCTCTACGGGACGATCGGCGCGCTCGCCGTCCTCGTCGCGGCGCGCTCGGCGGGCATCTCCGACGAGGCGTCGGGGCGCCTCACGAGCAAGCGTGGCGCACTCGCCGAGATCGGAGCGCAGCCGTTCGGGAAGGTCCTCCTCGTCCTGATGGCGGCCGGCCTCGCTGGCTATGCGATCTGGCGCTTCATCCAGGCCGCGTGGAACCCGGAGCGCGAGGCGCCTCCCGGCGCCAAGGGCGCGGCCCAGCGCGCGGGGTGGCTCGGCGTGGCGGTCGTGCACGCGTCGCTCGTCGTCTTCGCGTTGAAGGCGGCCTTCGCGGGCGGTGGCGGCGAGGAGGACGGCGCGCGCCCGCTCACCGCGCGGCTTATGGCGTGGCAGCCGCTCGGGCCGGTCCTCGTCGCGGCGATCGGAGTCGGTCTCTTCGCCTACGCCGCACGCGAGGTGTGGTGCGCGTGGACGGCGAAGCTCGATCGGAAGCTCGATCTCTCGGAGCTCCGGCCCCAGACGGCGCGATGGGTCGTCGGGCTGTCGCGGTTCGGGATCGCGGCGCGTGGCGTCGTCTTCTCGGTGATGGGGATCTTCCTCGTCGCCTCTGCGCTCACGACGAACCCGCGCGAGGCGCGCGGCTTCGGGGAGGCGCTCGCCACCCTGCAGGGGTGGACGTTCGGCACCGTGCTCCTCGCCGCCGTCGCCCTCGGGCTCGTCGCCTACGGGGTCTACGACGTGGTCGAGGCGCGCTTCCGCCGCATCCGACCTGCTTGAGGTCCCTCGCGCTCGCGTCCGACGTCGACTAGAACGCGAAGGCGATGAACGTGATCGAGGTCGCGAAGTCTGGTCGTGCCGCGTGCCGTACCTGCAGGAAGCCGATCGCCAAGGGCGAGCTGCGCTTCGGCGAAGAAGCCCAAGGCGGCTTCGGGGAGGGAGTCGACGTCTCCTACCGCTGGCACCACCTGGACTGCGCGGCGACGAAGATGAGCGACGCCCTCCGCGCCGCGCTCGCGACGTTCGAGGGCGAGGTGCCCGGGCGGGACGTCCTCGAGGTGAAGATGGCGGAGGCGGACGCGAAGAAGCCGCCGCCTTTCCCGTACGCCGACCGCGCGCCGACCGGCCGTGCGCGCTGCCAGGGGTGCGGCGAGCCGGTCGCGAAGGGCGCGCTCCGTGTCGCCGTCGAGCGCGACATCGAGCGCGGGATGACGGTGACGAAGGGCGCCGGATACCTGCATCCTGCATGCGCTGCTGCCTACGTCGAGGCGCAGGGCGGCACGCACGCGGACCTCACCGAGGGGCTGCGGAAGAACACGCGGGATCTCTCGGACGCGGATCTCGACGAGCTCTTCGCCACCGTCTGACGCGTCGCCGCGACAGCCCCGCCGTTCCGCTCGTTTCGCGCGCGCTACTTCGGCGGCGGCGCCTTGCAGCCGACGGCGACGTCGAGCTTGCCCGCCGTGTCGGCGCCGACGGTGCTGCATGTCGTCGTGCAGAAGACGACCTTCGTGGGGTTCGCGTCGTCGTCGAAGTACCAGCCGTCGCCGACGCTCCCGCACTTGCTCGCGTCGGTGACCTGCGTGAGGGCCACGGTCGCGCCCCCCGATCCCGGCGTGTAGTTGACGACGACCTTGGTCGGGTCCGTCGCGCTCCCGTCTGCCGGCACGGGGAGCGCGAACTCGCACCCGAGCCGCGTGACGAGCCCCTTCGCGATGTTCCCGAGCACGCTCGAGTAGTCGGTCTCGCAGACGGAGTCGACGACGCCGCCCGTGAGCTGCGCGAGGTTCTGGTACTGGTCCCCCGTGTTCTCGGCCGAGCCGCACTTCTGCGCGGAGAGCACGGGCGTGTTGCGCTTCCACCCGCAGATCGCGTTGAAGATGTAACGACGTTGCGCGGCCGTCCCGAAGAGACCCCCGGGCTTCGCGAGGAGCTGCGCGTCGAACTGATCGAAGGGGAGCGCCGAGTTGTCGTCGGTCACCTCGATGAAGACCTTGTACGCCGTCGGGCGGAGCCATCCCTGGTAGCTCGGGAGCTCATCCAGCAAGATCTGGAGCGAGTCGCTGCTCCCGACATCCTCCTCGAGGTGGTGGAACGTCGGCGGGTTGTTCGAGCAGCTCGGGCCTCCGAGCGGAGGCGGGACGCAGATGCCGGCCGGCGGGATGGGCAGGGGGATCGGCAGCTGGCGTGGCTTCTCCGCGATCATGACGACGCGGTAGTCGAGCCCGCTGCCGCCGATGGTGCTCGCGAAGGTGTTGATGTTCTGCTGCACCTGCGCGGTCTCCTCGTTCATGCTCCCCGACGTGTCGATGACGAAGACCACGTCGACCTCGGCGCGCTTGGCCGTCGTGACCTGCGCCGCGCACGCCGGGTCGCCGTTGCCGCCACCAGCGCCGGCGTCTCCCCCTCCGAGCGAGCCGCTCGGCCCGAGCGGCCCAGGTTCGGTCGCGCCGGGGGTGACGGCGTAGCCGCGAGCGTCGTCCGACCCGCAGGCGACGACGACGGACGTGGTGACGGAGCAGAGAGCGGCGAGCGTCGCGACCGTCCGGCGGGTGGGCGTCATGGCTGCCCGCCACGATGCCGATCCGGCGCGCGATCCGGGGGCGGGATCGTGCGTCGAGACGGTCGCGGGACGCGGGGGGCCGGTCGCTGGGCGGCGCCCTACCGAAGCGTCGAGTACACGCGGAGCGAGCCGCGGGCGTCCAGGACGTGGCCGTCATCCCGTCCGTCGCAGGCGACGATGGCGCTCAGGCGCGGGCGTCAGCGCCCGTCGATGCGGACGTTGTCGATGTCGATCTGGAGGTTGTCGGCGAACGGGGTGCCGACGTCGAAGCTCAGCGGCGATGCGGTGAACGACGCGTGCATGGGGCCCGCGGCGGCCACCTCGCCGTCGATGAGGAGCTCCACCGTCGGCGGCGCCGGCTCGAACCGGAGGCGCAGGTCCCACCGTTGCCACCGCCCCACCTCGGGGCTGAGCTTGAGCGGAGTCTGCCCGTAGCCTTGCGTCGTGCCGGGATCGTCTTGGAGGAACGCGTGGTGGACGACGTAGCGGCTCGCGCCGATGAGCGCGTAGATGGTGCCGAAGCGCTGCACTGGCGTGCGGGTGCCGACCAGGGAAATGGCAGTGCCACCGGTCGGCGCCGAGCGGAACCGGACGTCGAACGCGAGCTCTGCCTCGCGGAGCACCTGCGCGCGGGACAACGTCAGCCGCGCATGGGCGCCGCCCGTCGCGGCGACGCGCAAGAAGCGGTTCCGTCGGGATCCTGCCCGATCCCGAGGGACCCACCGTCGCCGGTGGAGGCCTGGGGCCAGGGGCCCGTGACGTCGACGCGCTCGAAATCGTCGCAGAACGGGAGCGACGCGGTGCCGCCGTTCGCGCAGGCGGAAGCCTCCGCTCCGGCGTCACGACCCGGACCGGGAGGAGGACTCGCGCCGTCGGCGACGGCGCTCGGGGGGCCTCCTCCGTCCGCCGCTCCCACCCCTCCGGCGAGGTCGTCCGTCGACAGGAAGAGGGAGCACGCCTGCAGCGACGCGAGCGAGAAGGGGGCGATCAGGAGAGCTCGTCTGACGACGCCCATCACACGAGGCTCTCACGCGCTCGAGCGGCCTCCGCCTCCTACGCTTCGCCTTCGAGGGCCGAGGCTCACGCGCCGGGGCGCCCGCGGACGGCGCGATGCACGGCGGCGAGGGCGGGGCCGAGGAGATCGGGGTGGTCGCGGAGCGCGGCGCGGTAGCGCGCGGGGGTGAGCTGCGCGTCGGGGAGGAGACGCTCGAGCAGATCGATCGCGTCGGCCTGGCGCGCGAGCTCGGAGCCGCCGAGGAGCGACGTCACCTCGGCGACGGAGGCGAGCGCGCACGCGACCGCCTCGACGTCCTCGCCGGCATGGCGCGGGACGGCCGGCGCCGTGTCCGTCTCCGCGACTCCTGCCGCGGGGAACCAGCGCGCGAAGCGAGCTCCGAGCGCCACGCGGTCGCGGTTCTTCGCCTCGAGCCGCGCGCGAACGCCTTGATCGGCCGCGTCCGGGGCGCCGCCCTCGCGGAGCGCCTGCAGCTCGGCATCGAGCCCCTCCATCGTCGCGACGTCGCGCTCCCGCTCGATTGCGACGAGCTCGTCGACGAGCGGCCCTACCTCGATCGAGAGGTCCCGGGCCACCCGCGCGAGCGGGCGGGACGGCGCGTCGGGAAGGTGGAGCGCGAGGCCGTCGTCGAAGCGGGCGGTCGCGATCGCCTCGAGCTGTCCGTCGTCGAGGTAGTGGTAGAAGGCGGCCTCGCCCGTCGCCCGCTGCCGCGCGACGATCGCGCGGAGCGCGGGGTTCTCCTGTCCGAGCGCGATCACGCTGATCCCGACCGGCAGCTCGAAGAGGCCCGCGCGCGCGGTGACGAGCGCGGCTTCGTCGACGGACGCCTCTCCGTCCGTGACGAGCACGATCTGCGCGCGTGCGAGCTTCGGATCGAGGTCACGCGCGATCCTGATCTGCTCGAGGCTCGCCACGAGCGCGCGCTGGATGTTGGTGCCGCCGAACCGCGGCGTCGACAGGACGTCTGCGATCGCCGCCCGCGCGCCCTCGACGGTGTCGACGCGTGTGACCGGATCGAGGGTCTCGTCGAAGTAGCGAAAATAGAGGGTCGCGCGCACGAAGCCGGGAGACGCGAGCCGCGCCATGAGCGTCGCGAGCTCGGCGACGAGGATGGCGTCGCGCACGCGTCCCCGAGGCCCGGCCATCGACGTCGATCCGTCCAGGACGTACACGCGCACCTCGCTCGTCATCGCGACGCGCGTGCGCGGCACCGGCTCCTCTTGCACGAAGCGGCGCGCGAGGAGGCGGCCTGTCACGAGGTCGAGGAGCACGCTGCGCGGGTCGGCCACAATCGCGTCCGGGAGATCCGTGGGATCGGTGGCCGGGACGAGGACGAGATCCTGCGTCGGGTACCGGACGAGGCGCGCGATGCGTTCCTCTTCCACGATCCGCACGGGGGAGAGGGCGCCGCCCACCTCGAAGCATCCATCCACCGCGACGACCGAGGCGAGCAGCTCGTCCTCCGCGCCGTCGCCGAAGGACCTGTCGAGGAGGATCTCGCCGTAGCGCCTTTCCGTCGCCGTCTTGCCGTCCGAGGCTTGCCGCCTCGCCGCCTCCCTGCCTGCGCGGAGGGCCTGGGCGACGGACTCCTTCGTCTCGGCGCCGAGGAGCTCGCTCGCGGACGCGGTCAGAGACCGCCGTCGCGCCTCGGCGCTCGACGGGTCGACGTCTCCCCACAGCGCGGGTGCGCTCCGCGTCGTGACGCGCGCGACGTCGAGATCCCCGCTCGCGAGAGAGGCCGCGTCGATCGCCGCGAGCGCCGCCCACAAGCTACGCGGATCGCCGCGATCGATCGCGCGCTGCGCCTGGTGCGCGAGCCCGACGTCGGCTTCGAGGCCGAGGCTCTCGAGGCGATCCACGCGGGCGATCTCGCGTGCGATGTGGTCGAGCCGCGTCGCCGTGCCGGCCTCGTCGAGGGGGAGCGCGGCGGAGGCGTCGAGCAGGCGTTGCCTCGCGGCGACGAGGAGGCGCCGGCGCCGCCCGAGCAGATCCGTCTCGGCCCGGGCGGCGGCGAGGAGGTGATCGATCGTGGCGAGCTCCAGCTCGACGACGCGCGCCTCGCTCTCGGGCACGCGTCGATCCTTCGTCGCGGTCACCTCGGCGAGGAACGCCGCCGCGTCCTCCGGCGCCTTGCTCGATCCCGCGAGGGCGAGAGGCGGCGCGATCGCCGCGCGGTCGACGCCTGCGACGCGCCTCAGCGGCGCGCGCTCCTCGCTCCCGCGCGCGGAGATCGCCTCGAGCCCCGCCGCCGCCGAGACGAGCACTTCCCAGACTCGCCTCGCCCACGCGGCGTGCGCGACCGGCGGACGGCCGCGCACGATCGCGACGCGCTCCAGCGTCGCGACGTTCGACTCGAGCTCCGCCACGGCTGCCGAGAGCGCCTTGGCGGCCGCGTCGCGGTCCTTCTGCGTGACGGCCGCAGCGGAATCGAGCCCCTTCACGACCGCGACGAGCGCGACGAGCTCGGCGTGACGAAGCCGCGCCCGCCATCCTGTGAGGGCGAAGAGCGGGCGCGCGATCCGGAAGAGCGTGTGCTCCGCGATGGCGTCGGGATCGAGGGCGAGGCGCTCGATCCGGACCGCGAGATCGCCCTGGACACGCGGCTTCACGAGGGCGTCGCGACGCGACGCGCGGCCGTGTCGAGGAGGTCGGCCCACCCGGCGTCGGAGCGGCCGCGGCGGAGGGCGTGGAGCGTATCGCCCGACGTCGTTGCGAGCGCGCCAGCCTGCGACGCGAGCTCCTTCGCGCGCGGCGCGGCCTCCGGGAAGACCTCGCCGATCACGCGCGTCTCGAGCTCGAAGCGGAGCAGGGCGCCCTCGTCGCGTGTCACGTGGAAGAAGCGACTCGCGGCGAGCTCGGCGAGGACGCGACCGATCGCCTCGCCGTCCTTCGACGTCGCTGCGCTCGCCAGCGCCCCGCCGCCTTCGAGGCTAGACCACCAGCGCGTCAGGTAGGCGAGGGCGCGCTCGATCCGCTCGAGGTCGAGCAGAACGATGCTCGCCCGCAGCTCCTTCGGGAGCGTCGAGACCACGGCAGAGAGCCCCCGCATCATCTCCTCGGGCGTGCCCGTCGCGCGCGGCTTCTCCGGGGTGACGCGCAGCGCGAGCTCGACGATCGTGTAGGCGAGCGACACGCGGGCCTCCTTTGCGCGGAGCTCACGGTAGCCCTCGTGCCCGAGCGCGGGCTCCGGCGGCGCGCCCTTTCTCGCCTCCGTACGGACGAGGGCCTCCGCCGCGAGGCGGAGGAGGGTCGCAGGAGGGATGACGGCCTCGAGCTTCGCGCGTTCCAGCTGCGCGACGAGCTCGCCGATCTCCGTCACGAGCTCGAGGCGGTCGCGAGCCTCCACGCGCGCGAAGGCGGCGGCGACGAGGGGCTCGATGCGCGGACCGACGACGCGGTTCTTCAGCCCGCGCGCGTCGCGTCCGTGCCGCCCGAGTCGAACGCCGAAGCCGTCGATGCGCTCGAGTGCGGGCCCGAGCGCAGCGAGCAGCTTTCCGAGCTCGTCGGGACCGAGCGCCCCGAGGGCGCGCGCGACCGAGGAGCGGAAGCCGGTGTCCCAGATCGACCACAGCTCGTCCTCGAGCTCCGCCGCCGCCGTCGCCGACGCGTGGTCGAAGCTCGAAGGTCCGTCGTCGTCTGCGCCGGCGGCGCGCAGCTTGGCGGCGCCGTCGAGCAGCGACTCGATCCGCGTCGTGGCGGTCTCGGCGAGCCTCGCGTACGCCTCGATGTCCGCCCCCTCGGGCACGTCCTCCGCGAGCGCATCGCCCGGCCGGGTCCCGGCGAGTCGCGCCGTCGCGAGCAGGCTCTGGACCGCACGTCCCCGGAGCCAGCGCGCGACCGGACGTGTCGTCTGGCTCGCGCCCTCGAGGCCGTCGGCGAGCGACGCGAGCTCGGCGACGACGTCGACCCCCAGAGGCGCCGCCCCCGCGGTCGCTCCCGCCCGGACCGCGCGCTCGGCGAGCCGCGCGAGCGTCTCGTCGAGGAGATCGGCCGCGCGCGGAGCTGCGGGTCCTCCCGCGTTCGCCGTCTCGGCGAGCTTCACGGCCGCGTCGACGAGCCCGCGCGGGTCGCCCGACGGCTTCGTCGCCTCGGCGACGGCTCGCTCGAGCGTCGCGACCTCCTTCGCGCCCTTCGCGGCCTCCGACTTCACCTCGGTGCGCGGCAGCCGCGAGAGGGCGCGCTCGAAGATGTCGCGCTCCGTCCGCAGGATCGCGAGCTGCCGCCGCTCGCGCGGGTCGGCCTCCTTCTCGACGAGCGCGGCGAGGGCCTCGCGCGGCGGCCCGGAGAGCAGGAGGCTCAAGCGGAGGAGGGCGAGGTCCTCGTGGCACACGACCATCGGTCGCGTCTCGTCCCGCATGAGCGCGTCGTAGACGGTGATCGCCCGGAGCGTGCGCGCGAGCCGTACGGCCGTTCGCGTCGACAGGTAGCGCGTCGGCAAGAACGTCGGATCGCTCTTCGCGGCGTGGGCGAGGTCCGTCTCGAGGGTCGTGAGGAGGCTCGCGAGCGCGCCGAGGATCTCGTCCGGGACGAGGACGCGGTCGACGGCGTCCTGGAGCACGTCGAGATCCTGGATCGTGAGCGTCGAGACGAGCTCGCGCGGGCGCGAGCCGCCGACCTGCGTCCGAAGCACGCGCCGGAGGCTCTCGGGGCTCGCGAACGCCTTCGGCACGAAGGCCACGAAGGCGATGCGGTCGACGAAGGCCAGCAGCGTCTCGCGCGAGCCCTCGAGCACCTCCGCGAGGTAGCGGTTCGTCGTCATGAGCGCGCACTCGATCGCGCCGCGCGTCGTCTTCCCGCCCTGCTTCAGCTCGCGCTCGTGGAGCACGTTGAGCGTCGTGCGGAGCAGCATGTCGCGTCCGTCGAGCACCTCGTCGAGGAAGGCGTGGACGGCGCCGAGCATGCCCTCGTCGGTGAAGTGCTCGGTCCGTCCCGTGGCCATCAGCGTCTTGAAGTCGATGGGGCCGACGAGATCGGTCTGCACGGTCGACTCGGTGAACTGCCTCGCGAAGAGGCTCGGCTTGCCCGTCCGCTCGTCGACGATGCGCCCGAGCACGGCCGCCGCGATCCCGCTCTTGGCGGTGCCGGGGGGGCCCGTCATGAGGACGTGCTCGCGGCCGAGGAGGGCGAGCGCGACCTGGGCGAGGACGTCGTCTCGTTCGACGAACGCTCGCCCGAGCTCCTCGAAGAACGCGCGAAAGCGCGCCTGGGCGACGCGGAGCTCCGGGGAAGGGGAAGGGGGAGACGGGAGACGGATCATGGGAGGTCCTCGGGGGTGACGCGCCGTCGACGCTCGAAGAGGAAGAGGCACGCCGTTACCAGCGGGAGCGGCCACCAGATCTGGCCGCCGGTCACGGGGATCGAGCTCCGGAACGGAGCGCCGCTCGCGAGGGAGGACGCGGCCGCCGCGACGCGCTCGCCGGCAGCACTGCACGTGGAGCGTCGCGCCCAGGTCGCGACCTCGCGCTCCCCCCCGTGACTCGACGGCGAGACGAGGACGAGACGGCAGCCCGACAGACCGGCCTGCTCGAGGCGGAGCGCGGGCGCGGAGTCGAGCGGCTCCGCCTCGCTCGCAGCGAGCCATCCCTCGCGCGTGAGCGTCACAGACCCCGTCGCGTCCCGCGCGAGCGTGATGGCCGGCGTGCGCGTCGCAGCGTACGCCACGTACGCCGCGAGGAGCACGCTCCAGCCGACCACGAGGGCGAGCCAACCCGCGGGGCGAAGCGAAGGAGGCGCCGACATGGCGTCCCGAGACTACCGCGAAGGGGGCTCCGTGAGCCCGTCGATCAGGCCGAGACTGGCTCTCCGTCCGTCGCAGGGGCGGCGTCTTCTTCACCGTCGCGGGCTTCCGTCGCCCGGTTCGCGAACGCGGCGTTCCCGAGCCCCGTGCCGATCGTGAGGACGCCCCAGCGCCCGACGTCGGTGGCGAATGGGATCTCCGAGAGTCCCTGAACCACGGCGTCGTTGTGCATGACGACGTGGGCGGCGTGTCCGTCGATGGTCGGCAGGGCCTGGACGATCTCGGACGGGAGGTGGAAGCGGCTCGACTCCCAGTTCCCGGGGAGGTTCTGCCCGCCGCGGTCGATGCTTCCGTCGTCTTCGATCACGCCTGGGCAGGCGACCCCGACGAACGGGGCGACCTTCACCCCGCCCTTCCGCGCGCGCTTCACGAGCCCCTCGAGCATCGCGACGAGCCGAGCGACGGCCTCCCCGCGCGTGGGCGAGGGCTTCTCGTCGGCATGACGCCAGAGGTCGGAGAGCGTCACGGCCGCAGCGGAGAGGTCACGCGCCCTCTTCACGCGCGCCTCGACGACGCCGCACCGGATGTTCGACCCGCCGATGTCGACCGCGAGCACGGCGTCGTAGCCGCCGAGCACCCAGGACGGGACGAGGTGGAGCGCGCCGACGAGGCCCGCCTCGTCAGGGTGATGGTGAATCGGTCGCAGCTCGACCGGATGACCGCTCGCCTTGAGGAGCACCGACGCGCGGCCGACGGCGAGCTCGCCGACGCGTGACGCGCGGAGGCCCCCACCGACGACGATGCGCTCGACGTCGCGCCACCCCTTGAGGCGGAGGAGGCGCCCGGTCACCGTCGCGAGCTCCTTCGCGAAGTCCTCGATCGCGCCGTGGATGATGCCGGCCGCCTCCGGAGCGCCTTCCGCCAGCACTTTGTCGAGCTTCTTCTTGCTGATCTCGTCGCTCGGGCACTCGCCGAGCGGATCATCGCCGATCGCGCGCAGCCGCTCGCGCCAGTCCTCGAGGATCGCGCGGAAGGCGCGGTTGCTCGCGCGGTCCCCGATGAACCCCTCCGCGTCGCGTAGCTCCGCGTTGTAGTGCACGACCTCGACCGAAGGCAGCACGCGCCCGCCGTGCTGGGCGATCGCCGCCGCCTTCGTCGTCCTGGACTCGGCGCTGCTCACGGACGGACGCGTTTGCGAATCACGTGCCGCGCCGCGCGATGCGCTCGTGCGGGGCGATCGTTCGCGCGAGGGCGTGAGACGTTCTCGCGCGTGTGGCATCGCGGCGGCGTCACGTCGCGCGGCGCACTACGATGAGCCGTCCATGCGCCGCCCGCGTCTGCTCGCCGCCGTCCTCGTCGCCGTCGCGGCCGTCGCGGGCCTC
>JALHPN010000262.1 GCA_022842465.1 Polyangiaceae bacterium
GGCGTGAGCGGACCCGCCCGTCATCGGCTGCGTCCGGGACAGGTCCGCGACGGGCGCCGCCTGGGCCGGCTGCGTCGCCGCGGTCCCGATCGCCCCTACCGCCGCAAGCTCGGCGCGGCCGCCTCCACCGCTCGGCGTGGTGCTCGCGAGCGGGCTCGCTTCGCCCTCCGCGTGTCCGCCGAGCGGAGGAACGGAGCCCATCCTGGGGCGAACGGGCGGGTACGTGACCACGCCCGTCTCGTCGTCGCCGGTTCCGGGGATCGTCTTCGTCACGGAGGGGTTGAGGACGGCGGGGGGCGCCGGGAAGTCCGGTCTCGTCCCCACGCGCTGACGTGGCGGGCCGAGCGCAGGGGCTACGGCGCCGGGCGGAGGCGGCGGCCGCGAGAGACGTGTGGCGTCCGCAGGCCCGGGCCCCCCATCCAGTTTCGGCGGGGCGGGCGGGAGCGTCCCACCTCGGCGGCCGTCACGAGGGGTCTGATCACGCTGCTCGAAGAACGGGGCGAGCTCCGGGATGCCGCCGATCGGCTTCGGAGGGAGGCCGCCACGCGAGAGCGTGTCGGTCCGATCCACGAGACGCGCCTGGATCGCGCGCTGCAGCTCGCGGAGCGAGGTGAAGACGAGCGTGCGACCGTCTCCGGTCTGCACGTTCCAGAAGTCCTCGCTGTAGTCCCCGTCGGACCGACGGATCTTGAACTTGTGACCACAGTTGGTGCACTTGACGGTCGTGCCGCGCCCGCTGACGAGGGCGTCGTCGAACTCGTATTCCGTGCCGCAACGCTCGCACCTGACGTCCATCGAGGGATCTGCCTGGGGCCCCGCACGACCGGCCTCCGTTCCACGCTATCACGCGGAGATGTGCGAAAGGGAACGTACGGCAGCCGACCCCTCGGCGGCGGCGGGTGCAAGGGAGGGCCAGAGGGCCCGGGCACCCCGTTTCGGGGCCGCGATCCCGAGGCCCACATGACGCGTCGTCCACATGCGGCGTGAACCAGCGTCCACGCCTCCTCCGGAGTACCCGTCTTTTCCGGGGCGGAGGGATGGCTTGTCTGGGGCATGCTGGTTGCTACGCTCCTCCTGCCGGAGGCCGACGGAGTGCTCGCGCAGGTCGCGCTCACGCGGGGGGCTCTGCCCCCCCTTCTTCCCCGGCCTCTGACCGTCCCGGACGAGGACAAGACCCCATGATGATGAAGCGCATCGTTTTCTTCGCTCTTCTCGGGACCGGCGCGGCCGTGCTCGGCGGGTGTCCGATCTACCCCGAGGGCCGCGACCACCGCGTCTGCCTCGACGGGGACTGCTACCAGTGCCCGGACCCGTACTACTCGAGCAGCTGCACCGGCTGGACATGCAACTCGGGGCTCGACTGCCCGAGCGGCTACTCCTGCGGGAGCGATCGCCGCTGCCACCTCGGCGACGCGCCGCCGCCGCCGCCCTCCGGCACGACGTGCGCGAAGCCGGCCGACTGCGGTGCAGGCCAGGTCTGCGGCGCCGACAACAAGTGCCACCCGGGGGATTGCTCCTCGTTCGGCTGCCCCTCGAGCTTCGTCTGCAAGGTGAGCGGCGGCGCCGCCAGCTGCGTCCCCACTGGACAGCCCGGGACCCCCTCGCAGTGCAGGAGCGACCGCGACTGCGCGACGCCGGCGGGCGCCAAGTGCCTCAGCGGCTCGTGCGTGGCGCCTGCCGATCAGTGCGCCGACGCGACCCAGTGCTCGAACGGCGCGCAGTGTGTGCAGGGTGCATGTACCCCGTCCTGCAACGACACCAAGCCGTGCCCGACGGGCTACGGCTGCGACACGGCGAAGGGCGTCTGCACGAACAACCCCACGGTCTGCACCACCTCGGCGCAGTGCCCCGGCGGGAACGTCTGCGTCGACGAGCACTGCGTCGCCCCGTGCGGCCCGGGCGGAACGTGCGGCGCGGGCCTCGTCTGCATCGACGGCGGCTGCACGCCGGACGAGAAGCCGGTCTTCACCTGCAGCCAGGAAGGCGTCCAGGACGCCTGCCAGCAGGGCAGCGTCTGCCTCCGCCGCAGCTGCTACATCGCGTGCGACGCCGACGCGGGCTCCGAGGCCTGCAAGGCCGCCGACACGTTCAACGTCTGCAAGCCGGTCACGACGGCCTCGGGCAGCTACTCGGTCTGCGGGTCGAACGACAACCTCGGCACCGAGTGCGACCCCACGCAGAACAAGATGTGCGCCTCCCCGCTCGTCTGCATCGACGGCTTCTGCAAGTGAGCTGATGCTCCGAGCGACGCCGCGACCGGCCCCGACCGCCCCGAGCGGCCGGGGCCGCGTCGTTCCATCAGGCCTTGCGGCGGCCGCTGACGCAGCCCACGTGCACGGTGAGCTCGAAGGGGGCGTCGCTCCAGTACTTGTCGATCGCGTCCCGCACGTAGGAAAACGGCATGTCGTCCGTCACCCCGAGGTTCACGCGGAACTCGGGGAGGAGGAGGAGGCGAGTCACGGGGTCCTCGAAGAACGCGCGGCCGCTCAGGAACTTGAGCGTCCGCGGTCGGACGTCGACGTCGACGTACTCGAACCCGACCGCGCCCAGCTCGTTCGCGAACATCTCGTCCGTCGGACGGAGCTGGGCCGCGGCCTCGACCGCGTCCGTGAGCTCCGAGAGCTCGTGCTTCAAGGCGCACTCACGGAGGAGATCCCCGATCTCGAGGAACGATCCTCGAAGCGGCATCGCGACGAGCGCCTGACCCCTCGGCGCCACGATGCGCGCGAGCTCCTCGAGCATCCGCGTCCGCTCCTCCGGCGCCGCCAGCGGATGGAGGGTGAACGCGTGGGAGAACGCGCCCGCCGGATACGAGAGCGGGAACGTCTCGGCGACGCGGTAGTCGGCGACCAGGCCCGGCACTGCCGCCGCGTTCCTGCGCGCCAGAGCGATGGCGTGCTCGGACGGATCGGCTCCGTGGACGTGCACGCCGGGCAGCTTCGCGAGGAGATCGCGATCGGGGAACCCCGTCCGGCACCCGAGATGACACACGCGGGCGTCGGGGCCCGCCGCGATCATGGAGAGCATCCGCTCGGCGAACAGCGAGAGGTAGCGGGGCACGACCTCGGTGTCGAAGAGCGCCGCGTCCTCCGGCCCTAGGCGCCGCGCCGGAGACGTGGCGATCTGGCTACGTCCCGACGGCCGCTCGTTCATCGACGACCCTTGCCGCCACCGCCGCCGCCCTTGGGGCCTGGATAGCCTGCGCGGCCTGGCGCGGGCGCCCCGCCCTTGCCGCCGCCCGAGGCCCCCTTCCCGAGCGCGCTCGCGAACGCTTCCTGGGTGCTCTCCGCCATCTCCGAGAGGAGCTCCCGCGCCTCGTGGGCCAGATCGCCGATCGCCACGCGCTCGCTCTCGCCGTCTTCTTCGTCGAGCTGCACCTGACGCCCATCCTTCTCGAGCGGCGCGAGGAGGGGCACGGCCGCGGGGTCGCCGAGCTCGGCGAGGGCCTCGATCGCCGCCGCCACCGCCTCGGCGTCAGGGTGGGTCAAGAACTTCCCGAGCACCTTCACGCAGCCGGGCTCCCCGACCTCCGCGAGCAGGTACGGGAGCTCCGTGAGCGCCGGGCTCCCCTTCGGCAGCCGGTCGAGCGCGCGCTCGATGCCGAGCGCGACCTCCTTGAAGCGTTCGAACGCGATCCCTTCGAGGGCCTCGCCGGCCGTGACGCGCGCCTCGGCGGAGTCGCTCCCCAGGATCTCGATCAAGAGGTCGACCGCCTCGGGGCCCTCCACGTCGCCGAGGAGCGACGCGATCCGCGTGAGCCGGAGGGCCGCCTCCTCGGCGTCGAGCTTCGTCGCCTCCCGGGCCGCGGCGACGAGCTCGCGGACGAGCTCGCCGCGTCCTTCCTGGAGCAGCTCGCCGTGGCGGCGGCGCACGTTGCGTTCGGCCTCGAACAGCGCGGCGAGTGTGCTCTCTACGGTCATGGGCGGCCCGAGGGTTAGCACGACCACCTCCCGGGAAGGAATCGGCCCGCGTGGTAGTCTCCTCCTTCGTGGACGGCACCGATCGACGCGGCCTCTGGACCCTCGCGGCCACGGGCCTCTGCGTCGTCCTCGGCTCCACGTCGGTCCGCGGCCCCGCGGGCATCCGCGTCGCCGTCGCGGCCGAGGGGCCCGCGGCCACGGGGAGCGATCCCGCCCTGACTCCCGGAGGATGTCCGGCGGGAACGGCCCCCGACGGCACGGTCTGCGTGCACCTCGCAGGCGGAGCCGAGGACGGCCCACTCGCCCCGGCGGTCGCGAACGTCCACCGCGAGAAGTCCGGGCGTGTCGCGGCGTACGAGCAGATCCCACGGCTGCCCGATCGGCCGTCCGACTACGACCTCTACCGTTACCCCGTCCCCCCCGGGATCCCGGGCAGCCACCACGTGATCAGCGGCTACGACCTCGACCGGCCCGACCCCCAGCAGCGTCGCGGCCGGACGCTCCGGCACGTCGGGCACGGGGGCGTCGACCTCCCCCAGGTCAAGGGAACGCCCGTGAAGCTCGTCGTCCTGGAGCACCAGGAGGGGGACGCGGAGGTCCTCTACACGGGACCTCTCTTCGGCACGACCGTCGTGACGCGTCATACGCTGCGGGAGGGCGGACGCCTGCGCGACTACGTCGTCCTCTTCGGTCACCTCGACAGCGTCGCGGCTGGGCTCGCGCCGGGTGCGAGCGTCCGGGAGGGCGATGTGGTCGGCACGGTCGGCGACACCGGATCACCCGAGCTCGTCCACCTGCACCTCGAGATCCGCCGGGTCCGGGAGGGCGTCGATGTCGCGAAGATCCCCGCCGGCGCGCCCCTCCTCGGAGAGGCGATCAGCACCGTCTGCGACCCGCGCAACGTGCTCCCCCTGGCGGCCGCCGGACGTTGACCGCCGTCCGGCTTGCGCCCTCGCCTCTGCCGCGCGAGAGTTGAACCACGGTGTCGTTGCCCACCGCACTGCGTCGTCCGGACGATACGGTTCCCTCGGAACCGAACGCGCTCGTGTGCCCGCGGTGTCGGACGCGCTTCCCCGAGCCGAACGCGCCGGTGATCTGCCCGAACGACGGCGTCGCCCTCGTGCGCGGCCGTGAGCTCGTCTCGGACGACCCTATGGTGGGCCGCACCCTCGAGGGGCGGTACACCATCGTGGCGCGCATCGGCGCCGGGTCGATGGGCACGGTCTACCGCGCGAAGCAGCACGCGATGGGGCGCGAGGTCGCCATCAAGATCCTCCGAGGAGACCGCGCGGCCGACGAGTCGGCCAAGGCGCGGTTCATGCGCGAAGCGCGCGCAAACAGCCTCCTCGCGTCCCCGAACACCGTCACCGTCTTCGACTTCGGCCAGAGCGAGTCGGGCGAGTTCTATCTCGCGATGGAGCTGCTCGAGGGCGAGAGCCTCGGCCAGCGCTTGACGCGCCTCGCCCGCCTCCCGCCTGCGATCGCGGTCGACGCCGCGAGGCAGGCCCTCCGCTCGCTCGCCGAGGCGCACGCGAAGGGGATCATCCATCGCGACCTCAAGCCGGACAACTTGTTCTTCGCGCGGGTCGTCACGGGGTCGATGCGGCCGCCGCCGATGTCCGGGGGCGGGCCGCCGGGAGCGCTCGGGAAGGGCCACGAGGAGATCGTGAAGGTCCTCGATTTCGGCATCGCCAAGATGCTCGATCCCGACGCGCAGCCGATGGGCGTCGTCGAGACCCAGGCGGGCACGGTCTTCGGGACGCCGCGGTACATGTCCCCCGAGCAGGCGCAGGGAAAGCCGCTCGATGCGCGGAGCGACCTCTACTCCCTCGCCGTCATCCTCTATCAGATGCTCACGGGGCGCCCGCCCTTCACGGACGACGACGCGGTCGTCGTCATGGCTCGGCACATCAAGTCGACCCCGAAGAAGATGAGCGAGGTCGCGCCCGACGCGAACATCCCGCGCGAGCTCGAGGCCGTCGTGATGCGCACGTTGGCGAAGACCCCCGAGGAGCGGCCCGAGACGGCGGAGGTCCTCGCGGGCGAGCTGCTCGCGGCGCTCGAGGCGCAGGGCGCGACGACGAGCGGCGTGCGCGCGTCGGTCACGAACGCGGCGGGCATCCAGCTCCCCGAGTCGATGCGGCCGCCGCCCGTCCCGCTCCCGAGCGCGAAGCGAAAGCCGCCCCTCCTCGTTGCGGCCCTCGCCGGGGTGGCGCTGGCGGTCGCCGCCGTGGTCTTCCTCCTCATGGCGCGCCAGAGCCCGCAGGCGAAGCCCGCCGAGGCCGCCGCGAGCACGAGCGCGAGCACCCTGGCTCCGCTCCCGACGCTCGGCACCGCGACCGCGGAGCCTCCGACGGTCGCCCTCGATTCGCTCCCCCGCGCCCAACCGCCCGCGTCCGGCGCGGCAGGTGCGGCAGGCGCCGGCGGACCGAGAGGCAAGCCCGTCCGGCCGAGCAAGCCGGTCACCGCCGCGTCGACCGGGCGGAGCCCGACCGCGACGCCGGCCGCGTCCGCGTCGAGCCCCTACGGCATCTTCGAGTGACCCGCGCGCCACGCTAGAACCGAGCGCCGGAGCGCAAGCAACCCGCGGACCTCCGTAGAGAGGTTCGATTGCTCGCCGCGGCCGCGTGGTGGTAGCTTCCCGGCCCGATGGAACGCGCCGAAATCGATAGGCTCGTCGCGCGTCTGGTCGACAACCCGCACGATGGCGCGGCCCTCGAGGACGCGCACCAGCACGGCGAAGACGACCCGAAGTCCTACGCCATGCTCCTCGAGCGCGTGGGGACCGAGACGCGCGACCCTGCGTACGCCGCCCACTGGCTCGCCGAAGCGGCGAACGTGTGGTCGACGACCCTCGGCGATGCGCACCGCGCCGCGCGCGTCCTCATGATGGCGATCGACAAGGATCCGACCGCCCAGGTGGCAGCCGAGCGCCTCGCCCAGCTCTACCGCGACAAGGGCGACACGAAGGCCCTCGTCGCGCTGCTCGATCGCCGCGCCAAGGCGATCACGCCCCTCGCCACGCAGAACCCGGAGCTCCGGGGCGAGCTCGCCGGCATGCACGAGGAGCTCGGTCGGCTCTGGGCCGAGGCACCGCTGAGCCAGCCGAAGAAGGCGATCGAGAACTTCAGGAAAGCCATCGAGCTCGATCCGACGAGCGCGTACGCGATCTACAATGCGCGCGAGCTCCACAAGCAGTTGAGCCAGTGGGCCGAGGCGGTCCCGCTCTACGGGATGGAGCTCGAGCTCGAGCAGGATCCCGGGCGCCGCGTCGGGCTCCTCCGCGACGAGGCGGCGACCCGCAAGCTCGCGGGCGACCTCCTCGGCGCCACGCGCGCGCTCCAGTCCGCGCGCGAGGTGGACGCGAACGACCCGGCCCTCCAGCAAGAGTACGCCTCGAGCGTCCTCGATCGCATCCAGGCGGGCGAGGCCGTGCCGACGGAGGAGCGCTCCTACGCGGCGGCGCTCCTCGTCGCGCTGGCCGAGGCCTACGAGGGCGAGCACGGGCTCGCGTACGCGGGCGCGGCGCTCGACATCGAGCCCGGCAACGACCGCGGCCTCCAGCTGTTCGCGCACTACTCGCAGTCGCTCGGGAACACGAACGACCAGAACACGCGCGCGGCCGCCTACCTCTCCGCGAATCCGACGGGGGCGATGGCGGAAGAGGCGCGGCGCATCCTCGGTCCGGCGGCAGCTCACCTCGAGCTCGTGTCGAACCCGAACGTCGCGGCCGACTCCGCGCCCACGGCGACGAGCGGTGACCTCGGTCACGACCTCGTGCACCATGCCGGCGAGGAGCCGGAGACGTCGCGCGGCGACCACCCCGCGACGACGCGGTCGGCTCCCCCGACCTCGGCCGCGCCGTCCACCATCGCGAGCTACGGCACGGGCGCTTCGGCGACCAACGTGAGCTACGGCACGAACACGTCGACGTCCGCCGCGCCTCCTGGCGCGATGAAGCGCGGCACGGGCTCGGGCGCCACGAGCGCGCGCACGTCGAGCGAGGTGAGCGCCTTCGATCCCGACTCGGAGGACGGCACCGCGTACCGGCGTGGTGGGAGCCTCTCCCCGGAGAAGCTGCAGGGCGTCCTCGACGCCGCGCAGATGCTCGCCGGCAAGGGGAAGAAGCCCGAAGCGTTCGCGAAGTACAAGGAGGTGCTCGAGAGCGATCCCGCGCACTCCGAGGCCCTGGGCTGGGTCGAGGACTACCTCCGCTCGAAGCGAGACTACGGGCAGCTCCGCGACGTCCTCCTCGCGAGCATCCGCGCGACCGCCAACGCGCCGGAGCACCACGAGAACCGCAAGGAGCGTCTCCGCGAGGTCGCGGGCCTCTGCGAGGGCAACCTACGCGACGTCGACGGCGCGATCGCGGCGTGGCGCCAGCTCCTCGCCCTCGACCGGAAGGACGAGAGCGCGCGCACCGCGCTCATGCGCCTCCTCGAGCGCTCCCAGCGGTGGGACGATCTCGCGAACCTCCTCGAGCAGGAGGCCACGATCGAGTCCGACGTCGACACGAAGGTGATCCTCGAGCGCAAGCTCGCGCGCCTCCAGGAGGAGAAGCGGAAGGACCTCGTCGGCGCCGGCGAAGCGTGGGCGCGCATCTCGCGGCTCGTCCCCGACGACGACCAGGCGATCCTCACCGCCTCCCGCCTCTTCGAGAAGGGGGAGCGGCAGGACCTCGCCGCCGGCATCCTCGCCGAGCAGGCCCCTCAGATCGAGGATCCCGTCGCCCGCGGCCAGCTCATGCAGCGCCTCGCGGAGCTGCGCGAGGGCCTCGGGCAGGCCGTCCTCGCGGGCGACTCGTACGCCGAGGCCGCCGACGCGCTCAGGACCGGCAAGCTCTGGGAGGAGGCCGACCGCCTCTACTCCGGCGAAGGCGCCTGGGACAAGGCCGCCCACGCCGCGCACCAGCGCGGGCTCCTCACCGGCGACATGAAGCAGCAGGCGGCCTACTTCGCGCGGGCCGCCGACTACCTCGGCAAGGCCGGCCGGCACGAGGAGGCCCTCGAACGCCTCGAAGAGGCGACCGACCTCGATCCGCTGAACGACGACTACGCGAACCTCCTCGTCGCGCGCTACGGGGGCGCGGATCAGGTCGACAAGCTCGTCGCGTTTCTCACCAAGCGGGGTGACCGCCTCTCCGATCGCGCGAAGCGAACGAACACGCGCCGCGAGGCGGCGACCCTCGCGACGACGCGCATGGGTGACAAGGAGCTCGCCCGCGAGCTCTGGCTGAAGCTCCTCGAAGACGGCGACGACAAGGAGGCGCTCGAGCGCCTCATCGACGACGCGGTCGATCGCGAGGATCACACCGAGGCCGCCACGCTCCTCCGGCGACTCGGCCAGAACACGGTCGACAAGGCGGAGAAGGCGCGCGTCGCGCTCCGTGAGGCCGAGCTCCTCGCCGACGGCGTCGGCGATGTCGACACCGCCATCTCCCGCTACGAGACGATCCTCAGCGACCTCGATCAGACGTGCCGCCCTGCCCTCCAGGCGATCGCGGATCTCCAGGAGGCGCGCGGCAGCCTCGCGGAGGCCGCCGATGCGCTCGAGCGTGAGCTGAAGCTCGTCGCCGACGTCCAGGAGCGCGGTCAGATCGCGGCTCGCCTCGCGCGCCTCTACGAGAAGCTCGACGATCCGAGGAACGCGATCCGCGCCCTCGATCTCGTCCGCAAGGCGGACCTCGAGGACTTCGACGCCCTGACGCGCCTCTGCGAGCTCTGCGAGCTCACCGGGCAGTGGGGCCGCGTCGCGGAGCTCCTCGTCGAGCGGATCGAGATCGAGGCCGACGAGCAGGAGATCGTGGAGCTCACGAAGAAGCTCGCCGGGATCCTCGCCGACAAGCTCGATCGCGGGGACGAGGCGCTCGGCGCCCTCACCGATCTCGCCGACCAGGGCGAGCCCACGGTGCGTCAGGCCTACATCGAGCTCGGGGACCGCCTCGGCTGGAAGGGCATCGTCGCCTCGAAGCTGAAGGAGTGGTGGTTCGACGCTCGCCACGGCGCCGAGCGCACGGCGGCGCTACGCGGCGCCTTCGAGCGCTTCGCCGAGGTCGGGCGCGACGCCGACGCGGTGCAGGTCGCGATCGAGCTCGTCCGCACGAAGGGCGCCGACAGGAAGCTCGCGGAGCACCTCGAGGAGCTCGCCGTGAAGACCGGCGATCACGACGCGCTCTCCGTCGCGCACGATCTCCTCGCGCGCGACTCGCAGGGAGAAGGGCGCGCGAACGAGCTCGTTCGACAGGCCGAGGTCCGCGTCCGGGCCGGAATGCCCCGGGCGGACGCGATCGGACACGGCGAGGCCGGTCTCCCGTTCGTCCCGCCCGGTCAGGCCGAGCCGCTCCTCGAGCGGCTCGCGCAGCTCGCCGCCAAGCCCGCCGAGGTCATCGACCTCTACGAGCGTCAGGTCACGCGCAGCAAGCAGCCGGCCGATCGCGTGCGCGCGCTCGGCCGTGCAGCCCAGGTGGCGTCCGTGCGAGGTCAGCCGGAGCGGGCACGCGGGTTCTTCGAGCTCGCGCTGTCGGGCTCGCCCACCGAAGAGACGCTCGTCGTCCTCGAGAACGCCTCGCGCGACGGCGATCGCATGGGAGGCGGAGATCGCCTCCGCCGCGCGCTCTGCCACGCGTTCGCCAACGGCGGGCACGGCGCGCGAGACGGCGGGCGCACGCGCGCGATGCTCCTCCGCCGCGCCGCGACGATCGCCAACCGCGATCTCCACGACATCGAGCAGGCGTTCGCCTGGCTCGGCGACGCCCTCGTCGCGCACGTCGACGGCCTCACGCTCGACATGCTCGAGGCGCTCGGGATCGACTGCGGAGATCCGCGTCGCGCCGAGGCCGCCCTCTCCCATGCCTTGAACGAGGTCTTCGACGGCCCGCTCGTGCGCCAGCTGCTCGCGCGGCGCGCGAAGATCCGTCGCGACCAGCTCGTCGAGCCCGTCAACGCCGCCGCGGACCTGAAGAAGCTCCACGACCTCTCGCCGACGGACCAGGCCGTCATGGACGAGCTCGCCGGCCTCCTCATGGAGCTGAACGACTACAAGTCCCTCGTCCAGCTCTACGAGGACCAGATCCTCCGCGGCAAGGACATGACCGCCCGCGCGGAGCTCGCGCGGAAGGTCGCGCGTGTCTGGGAGGAGCAGCTCACCGACTCGCGCGAGGCCGCCGACGCATGGCGCCGTGTCCTCCGGATGAAGGCGGGCGACGCGGAGGCGACCGCGGGGCTCGAGCGCGCGAAGGGCGCAACGCTCAAGAAGCCCGAGGGCGATCCCCGCGTGAGCTACGCGCCGCCGAAGCTGGTGAGCGAGAACCCCGCGCCCCGCACGAGCGTCGCACCGAAGGCGAGCGCGCGGCCGTCGGCCTTGCCGAGCGCGGCGTCGCGCACGCCGCCCGTGGACGAGGGCGGCTCGAGCGGCGAAGGCGACGATGCGAGCTCCTCGCGTCCGAAGTCCGCGCCTCCGC
>JALHPN010000263.1 GCA_022842465.1 Polyangiaceae bacterium
CGGGCGCGGGCGTGAACCCGAGCGACGGGACCGGGCGCGCGGGCGGCGCAGGTTCGACCGACGCAGCCGGAGGGGCATCGGGCAGGTGACCGCGCTTCGCCGTGGCGACCTCCTCGGCCTCGAAGGTCGAAGGACGCGCTCGCGTCGCAGGCCGCGCCGGCACCCCGGCAAGAGGAGCCGCGGCGCGCGTGGAGGCATTGCGACCCACGCCCATCGTCACCCGCTTCACCTCCCGGGCGAGCCGCGCGAGGGCGCGCCTGCCCGCGGCGCGGTTCACGGGGATGAGCGCCGCCTCGAGCTCCTCGACGAGCGCCGGCATGCCCGACGGGGTCTTCCGCTTCGCGGCCACGCCGAGCGCGGGCGTCGCGGAGCCGCTCGCGTCGAGCAGCTTGGCGAGGATCGTGCGCACGCTCGTCTCGGCATCGCCGACGGCGGGGTTCGACTTCGGGCGCACGAGGGCAACGGTGCCCTCCTCGCTGATGAAGACGGTGCGAGGATCGACGTCGCCGCCGCCGGCGTCGGACCCGTCCGCGATCTCCAGGGTGAGGTAACCGGCGAGCTCCGGCGCGAGCGGGACCCGCTTCGCCTCGACGACGGCGAACACGTCCTCCAGCGTGACGGACCCCTCGATCGCGCTCATGCGCTCGGCCTCACGGGCACGCCGGCGGCGGCGAGGAACGCCTTCGCCTCGGCGATCGAGTAGGTGCCGTCGTGGAAGATCGACGCGGCGAGCACAGCGCTCGCGCGCCCGACGGCCACGGCATCGCGAAGGTGGTCGAGCGAGCCCGCGCCTCCCGACGCGATCACGGGGACGGAGACGACGTCGACCACCGCGCGGAGGAGCTCGAGGTCGTAGCCGTCCTTCGTGCCGTCGCGATCCATGCTCGTGAGCAGGATCTCTCCCGCCCCGAGCCCCGCGACCTTTTCTGCCCACGCGCGCACGGAGATCCCCGTCCCCGTCCTACCACCGTGCGTGTGGACTTCCCAATCCGCGTCGGCGCCCGCCGCCGCGGGCCGCCGTTTCACGTCGACGGCGACGACGATGGCCTGCGAGCCCCAGCGCGCCGCGCAGCGCGCCACGAGGGTGGGGTCGGCGACGACGGCAGAGTTCAAGCTGACCTTGTCCGCGCCGGCCGCCAGGAGCGCTTCGACGTCCGCCTCGGTCTTGACGCCTCCGCCGACGGTGAGCGGGGTGAACGTCGCGTCGGCCGCGCGCCGGACCACGTCGAGCATCGCGGATCGCCCCTCATGGGTCGCCGTGATGTCGAGGAGCGTGATCTCGTCGGCGCCCGCGGCGTCGTAGCGGCGAGCCTGCTCCGCCGGGTCGCCCTTGTCTCGGAGGCCTTGGAAGTTCACGCCCTTGACGACGCGCCCGTCCTTGACGTCGAGGCAGGGGATGATTCGCTTCGCCAGCACGCCGCTCGTCCCCCGGCCGAGCGCTAGACCCGCACCTGGTAGCCCTTGCTGTCGTTCTGATCGAGGAGCTTCTCCACCGAGGCGAGGTTGTTCTCGATCGCCTCGTGGACGATCTGCGTCATCGCCGCGCTGGAGCCCTTGAGGGCCTCGTAATAGCGCTGGCGCTCGGTCGAGTGGACGATCGCGGGCGGGTAGCCCGAGCGGAGGAGGAGGAGGTTCATGAACAGCCGCGCCACCGTCCCGCTGTCGGACGCGAACGGGAACACGCGCAGGAGATCGTAGTGCGCGCGCGCGGCGATCCGGACGACCGAGCGCGTACGACGCGTCTCCGGGTCGTTCACCCAGTCGATGACCTGCCGAACCTTGTACGTGATCTTGTCGGGTGGCGCGTACTCGTGGAAGTAGAGCCGGTGCTGGGGGATGTCCTTCCGGTACTTGACCGTCTTGATGTCCCCGTCCTCCGGGTGGAGGATCAGGTAGATTTTCTTGATGACGTCGATCGTCAGCGGCTGACGCTTCTTCGTGGCGAAGTCGCGGATGAAGTCGAGCGCCTCGCGGTGGCGCCGGATCTCTTCGCAGATCGGCTGGAGGCTCGAGTCCGTCACGACCGGCGCGCTCGGGTCCATCGCGGCCCGCAGCTCCACCGACGTGTAGACGGTCCCTTCCAGCGCGCTGTCGTGGTAGACCCACGACATGTCGAGGCTTTCTCGGTAGGCCTTCTGGAACTCGACGTCGGTCTTGAGGAGGCGCGCCTCCAGGATCGTCGTCCGTTCTTCGAGGGTGAGGGGCTTGGGGACGTCCACGGGCGCGGCCGCCGCGACTCGGCGTTTGCTCGGAGCATTCGCGCGTTCGCGCTCGGCTCCTCCGGTGACGGGGGCCTTGCTCGAGGACTTCGCCGATTTCGCAGATGCTTTCGCGGCCATAGGTACCGTTTGCCGCGCGGGGCGCCAGACGTTGCCGCCCCCGACGCACGACGGGCCGGCAGGCTAGTGGCCCATTGTCGCGTTCGTCAAGACAATCCTAAGATAAACAAATGATTTCATGGCCTTGGTGACCTGTCGTTCGCTTGGGCACCAGCGCCGATTTCCAAGTCTTGGCCACACACTGAACGCCTGCTATCTACTGAACGCATGCTCCTCTCTCTGACCATCGACAACCTCGTCCTCATCGACCACCAGGTCCTCGAGCTGGGGCCCGGCTTCAACGTCCTCACGGGCGAGACGGGCGCTGGCAAGTCGATGGTGGTGGATGGCCTCGAGCTGGTGCTCGGCGGCCGCGCCCGTCCCGACTTGGTGCGGAACGGCGCGCGCGAGGCCGAGGTCGCGGCGCTGTTCGAGGTGGCCCCTGGCTCGCGCGTCCTCGCCAAGCTCGAGGCCGCCGGCGTCCCGTGTGACCGCGGGGAGCTCGTCGTCCGTCGCGTCGTCCTCGCGGAAGGGCGCAGCCGCGCCTTCCTCAACGGAAAGCTGTGCACGGCCGCCCAGCTCCTCGACCTCGCCCCCGACCTTTGCGACATCGCCTCGCAACACGAGAGCGTGAGCCTCACGGATCCGGCGACCCACCTCGAGTACCTCGATGCGTTCGGCAAGCTCGAGACGGCGCGCGACGCGCTGTCGGAGCGGATCGCCGAGCTCGGGGCGCTCGTCCGGCGCATCGGCGAGGTGCGCGAAGCGGAACGATCCCGAGCGGAGCGTGAGGACTTCCTCGCCTTCCAGCTCAAGGAGATCCAGGAGCTCGACCCGCGCGCCGGTGAGGAGGCAGACCTGGAGGGCGAGCGGGCGCGTCTGCGCCACGCGGGGAAGCTCCAGGCCCTCACGCAGAGCGCCGCCGACGTGCTCTACGAGAGCGAGGACACCGTGTGTGATCGGCTCGCGCGAGCCTCGGCCGATCTCGACGCCGCCGCCGCGATCGACCAGGAGCTCGCCGCGCTCGCGCGGCAGGTGGACACCGCGCGGGCGGAGCTCGTCGACGTCGCGCGCGCGCTCGCCCGCTACGCGGGGGGCATCGAGTCGAACCCCGAGCGACTCGCCGAGGTGGACGAGCGCTGGTTCCGCCTCCAGAAGCTCCTCCGGAAGCACGGACCCACGACGCAGGAGCTCGCGGCGTTCCGCGACGACCTCGAGAAGCAGCTGAAGGACCTCGCCGGCGCCGCCGACCTCCTCGGCGAGCTCGAGCGGGAGAGGGATGCCGTGCTCGGCAGCGTCGGGGCGGACGCGCGCCACCTCTCGAAGAAGCGACGGGAGGCCGCCGAGCGGCTCGCGGAGGCGATCGGTCGCGAGCTCGCGCTCCTCGGCATGGGTCGGGCGCGGGTCGTCGTCGACGTGAGCAGGGTGCCTGCCGCGACCGCCGCGGAGCTCCCGCCCGTCGACGGTGCGCGGCTCACGGCGAGCGGCATCGACCGGGTGGAGTTCCTCATCGCGCCCAACAAGGGGGAGGATCCGCGGCCCCTCCGGAAAATCGCGAGCGGTGGCGAGCTGTCGCGCGCGCTCCTCGCCCTGAAGCGCGTCCTGGCCGAGAAGGGCCCGGCGGGGCTCTACGTGTTCGACGAGGTCGACGCCGGCGTGAGCGGCGCGATCGCGGAGGTCATCGGCCGGTCCATCGCCGATGTGGCGCGCCATCGCCAGGTGCTCTGCATCACGCATCTTCCCCAGATCGCGGCGCTCGCGGACCATCACTTCGTCGTCGGCAAGACGGAGCAGAAGGGGCGGACGACGAGCTCCGTGAGGAGGCTCTCCGACGCGGAGCGCGTCGCGGAGATCGCGCGCATGATCGGCGGCGTTCGCGTCGGCGAGGCGGCGAAGCGGGCCGCGGTCGAGCTTCTCGCCGCGCGTGGAACCTCGCCGAAGAAGGCCGCAGCGACGGCGCCGGCGTCACGCGTCGCGTGACGTCCACCTCAGAGCATGATGGTGGCGACGTTCTCGCTCATCCGGAGCGGCTTCGGTCGCTTCGTGAGGACTTCGTAGCCGCTCTTCGTCACGAGGATGGTGTGCTCGAACTGGGCCGACAGGGAGCCGTCTGCCGTGGTGACGGTCCACTTGTCCTTGGGGTCGACCTCGACCTCCCAGCGACCGAGGTTCACCATCGGCTCGATCGTGAAGATCATGCCCGCCTTCATCCGCTCACCGGCGCCGCGCTTTCCGTAGTGCTTCACCTGCGGGTCCTCGTGGAACACGCGGCCGATGCCATGACCGACGAAGTCGCGGACGACGCTGCAGCCCTGGCCCTCGACGTACTCCTGGATCGCGGCGCCGATGTCGCCGAGCCGGGCGCCGTCCTTGACCTGCTCGATCCCGAGATCGAGGGAGCGCCGGGCGGTCTCCACGACGCGCCGTGCCTCGGGGCTCGGCGTCCCGACGTAGAACGTCGCCGAGGTGTCGCCGTGGAAGCCGCCGTAGAAGGTGGTGACGTCCACGTTGATGATGTCCCCGTCCTTCAGGACCTGGGGCCCGGGGATCCCGTGGCAGACGACGTCGTTCACGGACGTGCAGACGCTCTTCGGGAAGCCGCGGTAATTGAGGGGCGACGGACGCGCGCCGCGTCGGATCGTGTCCTCGTGGACGATCGTGTTGATGTCGTCCGTCGTCATGCCCGCGCGGAGCTTCTCGCCCACGAGGAGCAGGGTCTCCGCCGCCATCAGGCAGGAGACTCGCATCGCCTCGATCTCCTTCGCGCTCTTGATCACGATCGCCACGTCGAACCGCCCTTCACTTTCCCTGGATGCCTGCCAGTGTCGCCGCGTCCGTCACCGCCGCGCGGACCTCTTTCGTGTCCGGCGTGAGGTGGAAATGGATGTCGCGATCGCCGTCCGGCCGCACGAACTCGCGCACGAAGGCGACGAAGAGGTACCCGACGAGTCGGCTCTCGAAGTTCTTCATGATGCCGTGCGCCTCGCTCGTCTTGTCGATCTGCACGGTGAACTTCGCCGGCGGCGGGTGTTCCCCCGTGAGCTTCTCCAGGACCTGGAGCCCGATCTGGTAGGTCGAGGCGGGCCCGTCGTTCTTCGCCGTCACGGTGGAGACCCGCACACGGACGACGGCGTCGCCGAGCTGCGTCCGCTCGCGCAGGAGCGGATCGCTCTTCGGCAAGTAGCTCTTGTCGAAGTCGAGGCCGACCGCGGCCGGCTCGATGCCGTCGTCGAAGAGCTCCGCAGCGCGTCCCGCGTAGGTCGGCAGCGGGCGCGACGGCGCGTTGGGATCCTTGCCCGAACCGCAGCCCGCGCCGAGAAGCGCGAGCGCGAGGCCGGAGGCACGCACGCCTCGGCCGAGGATGACCGCGAAGGACCTCCGGCGTGGCGTCGTCACGCGATGCACCATAGCGCTCCTCCTTACCAGCCGTCCGAGTCGTTGGCGAGGGATGGGGGAGGGTGTTACCGTCCAGGACCATGAAGCGTGCGTCTCTCGTGACCTCTGTCGCGTTCCTGTTCGCGCTCGGGTGCGGCCCGAAGGGCGAGCCGAAGCAGGCGAACATCCCCGACCCGGTGACCGAGGAGGGCACGGCGTCGTCGGGCTCCGGCACCGGCAGCTCGTCGAGCTCGGGCTCGTCGACCAGCGGGGCATCGAGGGGGAGCGGCGACATCCTCGGGTCGCCGACGAAGGACGATCCGAAGGCAGCCGGGAAGGGGTCGAAGGGCGAGGCGACGACGGTCGCCAACCTCGGCTCGTTCATGGATGGCGGACTCAAGTGGGGGATGAGCCACCAGGACGTGACGAAGCTCTACACGGACAACGGCGGCGTCATCTGGAAGGACTTCGACGAGAAGCTCGCGAAGGCGCGGGTCGGTCCCGAGATGAACGCGATCGAGAACATGCGCGAGGACCAGAAGCGCGCGTTCGCCCGCAGTTACATCGAGTTCAAGGACACGCCCACCGGCTACGACGCGACGGCGATCAAGGGCGAGTACACGTACAAGAACAAAGAAGCCCTGATGTGGATCGCCCGCGAGGGGAAGCCGAGGCGCTACTTCTTCTTCATCAACGATCGCCTCTGGAAGATCTACGACGAGGTCCCGCTCTCGGACTCCGGCGTCTACGGCAAGGCGTACATCGACGCCGTCAACACCCTCAACGCGAAGCTCGGCGCGCAAGGCCGAATCCTCGGCGCGGACGCCTCGAAGGGGATCAACGCCACGACCGTCGACTGGAAGGACGCGGGAAACCACCTGCGCGTCGTCGATCGCTCGGGCGAGCGCCTCGTCGCCGTCGTCCTCGAGGACAACGGGACGCTGTCGAACCTCGCGTCTCTCCGCCAGAACAAGGCGGAGGATCCGACCGCGGTCGACCCCTCCATCGCGGCGGTCACCGGCGGACAGAATCGCACGGATCCGAACGCGCCGAACCCGGCCGGGAGCGCGAAGCCGGCGGGCAAGCAGCCGGCGACGAAGCCGAAGAAGTGACGACGAGGGTCAGCGCGGTGTGACGGCGCGGGCTCCCGGAGGGATCCGGAAGCCCGTCGTCACCTTCAGGGTCGCCTTCGGCAGCTCGCCCTCGACGACGGGGCCGAGCAGGCGCTCGGTCGTCATCGAGGCGCCCGGGCACCCCGCGCACGTGCCGCTCAGGTGGAGATGCACGTCGTCCTCCGACGCGCTGACGACGTAGAGCTCACCCCCGTCGGCCGCGACGAGCGCCGCGACGAACTCGGCGAGCGCCTTCGTCACGCGAGT
This sequence comes from Polyangiaceae bacterium, assembly GCA_022842465.1. Classification (GTDB taxonomy): domain Bacteria; phylum Myxococcota_A; class Polyangia; order Polyangiales; family Polyangiaceae; genus Labilithrix. The sequence continues at coordinate 7,073 of JALHPN010000263.1, forward strand.
GATCTCGGACGTCGTGGTGGTGCTCACGCTCTCGTCCACGGCGAGCGACGTTACCACACTCGGCGGCCGCCACGTGCAGTGCGACGCTCGATCCGGGCTCCGCCTACGCTCGCACACACGAAGCGTGGCCCCCCGGGCTCGAGGTCCGGGGCTCGGAGCGCGGCCGTCCGAGGACGATGGCGGGGTGGGGCCATCCGCGGATGCGGGGACCCACCCGCATTTTGCTCCTGGGCCTCGCCTCGCGGCTCGCTATACTCGTCGAGGGCGGTCTCGCGCCGCGTCGGGGGACGCGCGGGGTCACCTGGAGAAACACGTGGCGCGTTACCGACTCCGGTTCCTCCTCCAGGAATTCGATCTCCCCCGAGGTGCAACCATCCTCGGTCGGAGCTCCGACTGTCATGTCACGATCGAGGATCCCCTCGTATCGCGGCACCATGCCCGCATCGTCCTCGAGGGCGAGCGAGCGGTCGTCTACGACCTCGGTAGCCGCAACGGCGTCAAAGTGAACGGTCTCGGAGTGAAGGAGCCGACCGAGCTGAAGGACGGGGACCGGCTCCGCATCGGAACGCAGGAGCTCGTCTTCTGCCGCGTCGAGGCGGCGCCCGCGACGTCGGCGAAGACCACCGGTTTCCTCCGCCACTGCGCGCGCTGCCGGATGCCGTATCCCCAGGAGGCCGGCGCCTGCCCGAGCTGCGGCGCGACCGAGGCGCTCGACGAGGAGACGCTCTCCGGCCAGTTCGGCCAGACCGCCCAGGCGATCTGGAGCGTCCAGCTGTTCCTCGAGGTCCTGGAGCGCGCGCTCTCCCTCCAGCGCTGGGAGGACGTGAATCGGATCCTTCGCCGGGCGACGATGCAGGTCGAAGAGCGCCTTCACCGCGGCGAGGCGGTCGACGGGCCGCAGCTCGCGAAGCTCGCCGACGGCGCGGCCCGCGCGAGCGTGGCTCTCGAGGATCCCGCGTGGGGCCTCTGGGTCGTACAGGTCTACCGTCGGGTCCCGGTCGTCGTCCCCGAGGAGGTCGTCGGCAGGCTCGCCGAGATCGCGGTCCGCTTCCCGTCCGACATGGCGGAGCCGGTCGAGCACCTTGCCGTCCATGCCCGCTCCCTGCCGGCGGGCCCTGCCGAGGGCCCTGCCATCGCCGCGCTGGAGCGGGTGAGGGCGTCGGTGGCCCCGATGGCCCAAGCGAAGAGTTGAGCGGCGCGCCTCGGCCTCGCGGCGGGACTTCGATAAGCGCGAGAAACTACGAAGACCGAAGTCTTTCGTGGTACCACTCGAATAGGTCGTGACGGATGCGCTTCCGGCTGCGCTACCTCCAACACGATCTCGAGCTGAACGAAGGCACGTTCGCGGTCGGCCGGAACGCGAGCTGCCAACTTTCACTCGATGATCCCCTCGTCTCTCGCAGGCATGCCCTGTTCGAGGTGACGCCGACCGGCGTGACGATCGAGGATCTCGCGAGCCGGAACGGCGTCATCGTCAACGGACACCGGATCGAGGGCAAGGTGCAGCTCGCCGTCGGCGACCGCATCCTCATCGGCTCGCAGGAGCTGACGCTCCTCGCGGGACGCGACGCGCAGCAGGGGTCCGGGGGCGGCGTCGGCAAGATGACGCTGCCGAAGATGCGCGTGAACACGCCGAGCTCAGGCTTCTCTGCGGCACGGGAGGCGGCGAACGCACGCGCGGCCGAGAAGGGCGACGTCGAGAGCGATCCCGAGCCCTCGATGGTCCGCCGGGCGGACCAGTTCAAGCTGCTGTCGGGCGTTGCAGAGAAGGCCCTCGCGATGGGCAAGGCCGGCGAGGCGGAGCGCCTCCTCGCCTCCGCCCTGGCGGACGTCATCGAGTCGACGCGCGCGGGTCGCCCGCTTCCGCCGACGCTCGTCGATCAGGCGGCCAAGTTCAGCGCGAAGCTCGCGACCGCCACGGGGAAGGGCGGTTGGGCCGACTACGTGATCGAGCTCTATCAGGCCCAGAAGCGTCCGTGTCCGCCCCACGTCATCGACGAGCTCTACAACGCGATGAGGAAGGTCACCGCCGTCGACCTGAATCGCCTCCGTAGCTACGTCGCGATGCTCCGCCAGAACCTCCCCCGCTACGGTCCGGCGGAGAGGTTCCTGTTCCAGCGGCTCGAGGGCCTCGAGAGGCTGGCGGCCCTGCGCTGACGCGCCTGGACGGCTCTGGCTCGCCTCGCCCCGTCGGCGCGCGCGCAGGGGCGGGCGGGGCCTTCGGGAGCTCGGCGCCGAGGAAGGACTGCCACGCGAGGTTGGCGCGCGCGGCGGCGCCCACGATGTCGCGTAGCTCCTCGTCCTCGATCTTCGCGACCTCTGAGGCGAGCTCTCCCTCGAGCGGGACGGGCGGCGGCACCTTGCGAGCGATGCGTCGCTCCGGCGGCCGGTCGACGAAATCGAGGGCGCCTACGCGGAACCGCAGGCTGTCGACGGCGAGACCGCGGATCCGCAGGCGGGCGACGAGCTCGGGAGCGAGCATCTGGAGCTCGTTGGCCCAGGCGCTGGTGGCGACGCGTACGACGAGGACACCGCGCTCGAGCGACATCGGTCGCGCGCGGTCGGAGATGCGCGCCCCGACCGCCGCGCGCCAGTCCTTGAGCGAGATGGGAGGCCTGTGCTTCGCGAACCGGTCCTCTCCTGCGCGAGCGAGGAGATCGTCGATCGGTTCAGGCGCGTCGAGCTTCGCGCGCCTTCGCTTGCGCGACCTGGCCATCCGGCGATGGTACCATCCTGCCTCCCCCCGATGACCGCCTTCCGCGGAGCCAGCTTCGTCGAACCCGCGAGCCTCCGCGCGGGGTCCCTCCTCGCGGAGAAGTACCGCGTGGAGAAGGAGATCGGCCGCGGTGGCTTCGGGATCGTCCTCCGCGCCCGGCACTTGAAGCTCGGACAGACCGTCGCGATCAAGGTCCTCACCGAGGGCATGTGGGGCCCGGAGTGGGCCTCGGACGTCGAGCGCTTCCGGCGTGAGGCGCAGGCGACGGCGGCCCTCCGGAGCGAGCACGTCGTCAAGCTGCTCGACGTCGACGTGCTCCCCGACGGACGCCCGTACATGGTGATGGAGTATCTCGAAGGAGAGACGCTCCACGTCGCGACGTACCGACGCGGTCCGCTCGTGGTCGCCGAGGCCGTCGACATCGCCCTCCAGATCCTCGCGGCGCTCTCGGAGGCGCACTCGGTCGGGATCGTGCACCGCGATCTCAAGCCGCCGAACGTCTTCTTGTCGCGCGCGGCGGCAGGCTCCACGCTGGTGAAGGTGCTCGACTTCGGCGTCTCGAAGGTCGGCGCCGAGCACGGCGGCGACAGGTCGCTCACGCGGACGGGCGCGGTGCTCGGCACGTTCGCGTACATGGCGCCCGAGCAGCTGAAGGACGCGAAGCGCGTCGACGCCCGTGCCGACCTCTGGTCGGTCGGCCACATGCTCTACGAGGCGTTCACGAAGCAGACGCCGTTCGGGCCGATCACGTCGCCGCTCATCGCGACCGCGATCCTCCAGAACGCGCCGCTGCCGCTCGGGCAGCTCCGGCCCGACCTTCCTCCGGCGCTCGTCGCCGTGATCATGAGGTGCCTCGAGAAGGAGCCGGAGCATCGCTGGGAGACGGCTCAGGAGGTGGCGGAGGCGCTCGCGCCCTTCGCGTCGCCTCGCGGTCGACCCGCGCTCGAGACGGTCCGGCGGGCGTCGGGGCCGACGGGCGTGGCGGCCGCTCTTCCGCGCCAGCGTCCGCGTGGGCAAGGCCAGCCGGGCGGGCAGGCCAAGCCCGTGACGCTCTCGCGCATCCTCGTCGACATGCGGGTCTTGGCGGGCGCGACGTTGCTCGTCGTCGGCGTGCTCTTGGGCGCCGTGCTCGCGCGAGCCTGTCTCCACAAGGAAGGCGCGGCGCCGCCCGATGCGCCCCTTCCCGCGAACACGTCGCCGCGCTGAGCGTCAGCGCGGCGCGCGACGGAGCGCGAGCTCCCCCTGCGGCGCCGCGGGGTCGTGGAGCGCTCCGCGGCGGTCGGCGACGCCTGCGCGGAGGATCCCGCCCTCGAGCTCGACGAGGTAAGGCGCGCGCGGCTTGGGCGTGCTCGCCACCTCGCCGAGGACGTAGGCCGTGACCGCGCGGACGCGGGCCTCCGTCGTCGGCCGAGCCGTCGACGTCCGGGGCCTGCACGCGCGCGCGACGTCGGAGCTCCGATCGTTCGTCGCGCAGCGGTCGAGGGCGGCGCGGTCCTCCGGGGCCGTGCGGGAGGCGAGGACGCGCGCCGCGTTCGCGCGCACGAGCTCGCTCGCGTCGCCGGCG
>JALHPN010000264.1 GCA_022842465.1 Polyangiaceae bacterium
CGGGGCCGCCTTCACGGGGCTGCCCGTGCTCGGCGGCGCCGGCGTGGTCACCGGGGCGGTCTCGACGGGCGGCGGAGGCGCGGCGGCGACAGGAATCGAGGTGGTGGCGGCGGCGGGAGGCGCGACCTCCGTCTTCGCCTCGCGCGGCCGCGGGCTCGCGGCGGCCTTCGTCGCCTCGGCCTCGGACGAGCCGGCGAGCGAGGCGAGGATCGCGATGAGACCGACGCAGCCGGCCGCAGCGCCGACGAGGATGCCGATCTTCTTCTTCTTGCCTGTGTCGGCGAAGGCGAGCTCGTCCATCTCGGCCAGGCCGCCGAGGTCCGGCGTACTGGAAAGATCCATCGTGAACGCAGGCGGCGGGGCACTCACGGGCGGCGGGACGACGGAAGCCGCCGCCTCGGCCTTCGCCTTGTTGTGGATGGCGAGGAGATCGATGACTCCGGAATCGTCCTTGCTCACGTCGGACGAGAGGTGCAAGAACTGGGGCCAGCGCCGTTCGTGGTCCGGCGCGCCAGAACTCCGCGGATCGACGCGATGCGGACGCAGGGACGCGCCCTCGCCTGAGGTCGATCCGATCCATCAGCGTCGATGTGGGCTCATCGTGGCGTTTCGGTCGCGCGCCCGCTGGCGACGACCACCTCGCCTCGCGGGTGTTGCGGCACCCGACCCGGCTCGCGCGGTCGGCCGCGGCGAGGGCCCCCAGAAACGCGCGATCGCCGGAGGGGCACACGGGTTGCGAATCGCGCGCGGACTCTCCCCTCGCCGAAGGAGGCCTCATGGCCCTCGACCTCATGAACGAGCGCGGTGTGCCGCTCGACAAGCAAACATTCGACTGGAAGGACCTCGTCCAGACGCCCTTCTCCAAGCTGGACGACGACGCGTTCACGCGCGTCCGCGTGATCTTGATGAACGGCATCGAGGCCGAAGCGGTCCGGTTCAGCCATGCCTGCGCACGGATGAACCGTGAGCTCCAGCTCCCGCTCGCGCGCGTGCGCCGCGTGGAGCACCACCAGCAGACGCTCGTGAACTGGCTGAACCCGCCGGATCAGAGCGCGCTCGAGACGACGCTCGGGTTCGAGCAGACCGCGATCGAGGTCACCGCGATCGTCGCGCAGCACGAGCCCGACCCGTACCTGCGCCAAGTCTACGAGTTCGGCATGCTCGAGGACTTCGATCACCTCTACCGCTTCTCGGCGCTGATGGATCGCGTGGAAGGCCGCGACGCGAACACGATCACCCAGTGCTACACGGACATCGTCCCCGGCCGACCGACGAGCGTGGAGCACCGCGCGCCGGACGACGACGTCCGCGACTCCTACGACAAGGCGAGCGCCGCGGCGATCAGCAAGCTCAACGCGCAGGTGATCATCGCGGCCGAGAACATGGTGCACGACTACTACCTCGTCGTCGGGCCGACCTTCGCCGACCCCGTGGCGCGCCAGCTCTACGCCGAGATCGTGTCGATCGAGGAGCAGCACGTCACCCAGTACGAGTGCCTCCCCGACCCGACCGAGTCGTGGCTCGAGAAGTGGCTCCTCCACGAGGCATGTGAGGTCTACACGTACTGGTCGTGCCTCCAGACGGAGTCGAACCCGCGACTCAAGCAGATCTGGGAGCGCTTCGTCGCCTACGAGCTCGGGCAGCTCCACATGGTCAAAGAGCTCTTCGAGCGCATCGAGGACCGCGATCCCGCCGAGGTCCTCCCAGCGGCGCTCCCGGAGCCGATCTCGTTCTCGAGCCAGCGCAAGTACATCCGCGACGTCCTCCGGACGCAGGCGGATCTCCGCGCGAACGGGACGCGCATCGTGCCGCCGCACGAGGACTCGGAGCTCTCGATCGCGTATCGCGAGCGGATGAACCGGGCAGGGTCACCGTCCGAGCGCGTCGCGGCCGGGTACAAGTGGCGACCGGGAACCGAGCTCAATCGCATGCCGATCGACGGCAACGGCCACAAGAAGGTGACGCAGGAGGTGTCGCGATGATGAAGGAGAGCCCCTCGATCGGGACCAACCGGACAGGGATGGACCTGTCGCCGATCGACAAGAAGCAGCTCATCGACGCGACGGAGTCGAGCATCCCGAGCATGGCGGGCGACGCCGGCGAGATCGCCGACGTCCGCTCCGAGTACATGGAGGGCGGCGCGCGCGTCGGCTCCGTCCCGCCGCCCGGGAAGCTGAAGGGGATCGCGTCCGAGATGGTCGACGCGCTCAAGGGCAGCAACCCCTCGGTGCTCGTCGACAAGCTCTCCGAGCGCCTCGCGTTCGAGCGGACGGGCACGCGCCTCTACGAAGCGCTCGTCACGAAGCACCAGATGGCCGAGCCGCTGCCCGGCGGCCCGACGATCGAGGAGCTTCGCAAGATCCAGGCGGACGAGCTGCGTCACTTCGAGCTCGTGCGCGACGTGATCCTCAGGCTCGGAGGCGACCCGACGACGGTGACCCCTGCCGCGGACGTGATCGCGGTGACGTCGCTCGGCCTCATCCAGGTGCTCGCGGATCCGCGGACGACGCTGCTCCAGTGTCTCGAGGCGATACTGACGGCCGAGCTCGTCGACAACGACGGGTGGAGCCTGCTCGTGCGCCTCGCCAAGGCGACGGGCCACCCGCTCATCGCGACCGAGTTCGAGAGCGCGCTCCTCGTGGAGGAGGAGCACCTCGCGAAGGTCCGGAGCTGGGTCCAGGCCGGGACGATCGGGCTCGCTGGTCCGGGCCCGGTCGCGAAGGAGACCGTCACCGGCGCGGTGAAGAGCGCCGTCGCCGACGTGGCGAGGAGCGTCGCGAAGTCGGTGGCGAAGGACTCCACGAAGAAGAAGCACTGACGGAGCTCAGCGACGACGACGGCGGCGGCCGACGAGGACGGCCGCCGCCGCGAGCGCGCCCGCGGGTCCGAGCGCGCCGACGCGGCCCGTGTCGTTGCCGCGGCAGCCGCAGCCGCTCCGCGTGGGTTCGCTCGAGCTCGACCTCCGCACAGGCTCCGAGGCGTCCGCCGTGCTCGCAGCACGCGGCCCGGGGGTCGTCCCGCCGTCGAGCGGCATGTTCGGCGAGACGGGCGCGCCTTCGGGGCTCACGGCGAGCTCGGGGATGGCGCTCCGCACGTAGCTCGCGAGCTTCGCGTCGCGCGGCGCGAAGGCGAGGTCCTTCGCAGGCGATGCCTTCGGGGCGCCGCCCGGTGGACCGCCCCACACGCCGCGGCGCGGCTCCTTGCAGAGGACGGGGCCGCCCCACGCGTGCCGGATCGCGTAACGGCCCTGGAAGTTGTTCACCGCCGAGGGCACGGACCCGTGCTCGAGCTCACCGCCCGACGCGCGCACCTCGCGCCCGCCCGCGATGCCCGCGGCGGCGCGGAAGACGAGGTCCTCCCCGAGGTTCTCCTTGTCGTAGCGCGCGTGGAGGCGCGTGAGGACGAACCCGGTCGAAGGGCCGCGCACGAAGCGGCGGCTGCCCGGCCCGACCGCGCGTGGCCCGGTCGTGGGCAGATCACCGTCCTTGGCGGACGGGAGGACGTCGGCGCCGAGGGTCGCCAGGTCCTGGAAAGAAAGGGTCGGCCCGGGGCAGGGGTCGCACGTCGACGACGCCCAGCTGTACTCCGTGACGACGGCCTTCGGGTTCTTCTCGAGCGTCCGATCGAAGAGCGAGGTGTAAAACGATCCGAAGGAATCGCGCGCGTTCTCGGAGACGTCGAGGTTCGTCGGGATCGTCACGTTCGGATAGTTCGCGACCTCGTACCGCGTGTTCTTCGCGAGGACGTGGACGACGAGGTCCTGCTTGCCGGACGAGTTCACGAGGCCGAGGCGCACCGGAAGCGAGAACGACTCGGTGTCGTAGTGGAAGCGGAGGGGCGAGAGGAGCGCGACACCCTTCGCGTCGAAGGTGACCTTCTTCGGATCGACGCGCGCGACGAAGAACTTGCTGCCGGACTGGACGTACGGCCGGAGGTAGGGCTCGCTGCCCTCGGGGATCTTGTACGACTCCTGACGGAGCCACGTGTCGAGGCCGGCGGAGTCCTTCGCGCCGAGGACGACGATCTCGTACTCGCCGACGGTGAACTGCGCCTCGACGGTGACGCCGAGCTCCTTCGCCGGGGCGGCGGCGGCAGGCCTCGGCGCGCCGCCGGCCCCCCGCGCGCGGAGCGCGCCGCCGGGGAACCCGTGCCCGTACGGGCTGCAGGGATCCTGCTCCCAGTACTCGACGAGCCGCGGCGCATCGAGCGTGTCGATCTTCGCGAAGACCTCCTTCGGGAGCGTGCGCACGTTCTCCTTCTGGAGGACGACCGGCACGGGCACGACCATCGCGAAGGCCTCGGGAGGGCCCTTGTAGGCGTTCTGCATCGAGAGCACGGTGCGGGTGCCCTCGCGCATGAGGACGACCTGCGTCGCGTCGTTGAAGAGCAACGTGTCCGCCCCCGACACGTAGAAGCCGCAGAACGCATGGGCGTCACGAGGGACCAGGGCGAGCGCGGCGGCGAGGAGCGCGATCGCGACCGGGCGAGGCGTATCGGACATCGCCGCAGGCTAGCCGAGAGCGGCCCAGGCTTTCCCGTCGATCCGCGACGGGATAAGGTGACCGCCGTGTCAGACCCCCTCCTCTCCTACACGCTCGAAGGAACCACCGCGATCGTCCGCATGGACGACGGCAAGGCGAACGCGCTCTCCAGCGCGATGATCGCCCAGCTGACGAGCGCGCTCGAGCGGGCGGAGAAGGAGGCCTCGGCGATGATCCTGACGGGGCGGCCCGACCGCTTCTGCGCGGGCTTCGACCTCAAGGTCATGATGAGCAGCCCGGCGAACGCGAAGGCGCTCCTCATCGAGGGCGCGGAGCTCTACATGCGGCTCTACGGCGCCTCGGTCCCGCTCGTCATCGCGTGCACCGGTCACGCGCTCGCGGGCGGCTCGCTCGTGCTCCTCACCGGCGACGTCCGCGTGGGCGCCCAGGGCGCGTACCGCATCGGCCTGAACGAGGTGCAGATCGGCCTCCCCGTCCCGGTCCTCGCGATGGAGCTCGCGCGCGATCGCATCACGACGACGGAGCTCGGACGCGCGACGCTCGAGGCGAAGATCTACGGACCCGACGAGGCGGCAGAGGTCGGCTACCTCGACGTCGCCGTCCCCCCGGATCAGGTGCTCGCCCGCGCGAAGGAGGAGGCCGCTCGCCTCGGGCAGCTCGCGAAGAGCGCGTTCGTGGCGACGAAGGTGCGCCTCCGCGGCAAGACGATCGAGCACGTCCGCTCGTCGCTCGCGGGCGATCTCGCGACCCTCCTCCCGGGCTGAGAGCGCTCGGGCGGGCCTCAGGGCTTCGCGGCGACGCACACGTGATCGCCGAAGGCGATCTGCGGGCGGCGGCACGTCACGACGACGACGCCGGCCTTGTCGATCGTGTAGATGACCTCGGTCGAGAGCATCCCTCGATCGCCGTGCATGTCGAGCACGCGACACGTCGCGTTGCACCCCGCGAAGGCGCGCGCCTTCTCCTCGGCCTGGGCGCGGACGGCAGAGTCGTCCGAGAGGACGTTCGTCCAGGCGAGCCAGAGCGTGAGCCCGAGGAGCACGAAGGTGAGCGCGCGGAACGCGCGACGAAGGCCGCTCTTCACCCGGTCAGGATAGACCGGTTCCGCCCGCTCACGTCGTCTTCCGGCGAGGCTTCCTGGCGCGACGACGGGCCTCTTCGTACGCGCGGAAGAGCGCGCGGAAGGCGTCCGCCTCGCCGCCCTGGTCGGGGTGGAGCTCGAGCGCCTTCTTCCGGAAGGCCGCCTTGATCTCCTCGTCGCTCGCTCGTGAGCTCACTCCGAGGACTTGCCAGAGCGAGGAGGCGGCGGTCTCGCCGCGCGCGCCCGCGTCGGCGGGAGGAGGAGGAGGAGGCGCGGCGGAGCGAGGGCCGTTCGGCCAAGGCGGCTCGCCGCGGAGGACGCGGTTCCACGCCCGCGCCCAGGCGACGTCGACGATGCCGAGCGGCGCGCCGAAGGCCTCCTCGGCCGCCCGATGCGCCTCCTCGAACGTGCGCGCCCCGCCGTCGGACGCATCCGGCTTCCGGAACGGCGTCCGCGTCGGCGGCCCGCTCCACCACGCCGCCCAGAAGAAGCGCCGGCGCTTCGTGAGCATGATCGAGCAGACGGGCGCGAAGAGCGAGCTCACGGCTCTTCGACGCTACCACTCTCGAACGGCGCGGCTACCAGCGCTCGCGGACCGCGAAGAGATCGACGTCGGACTCGCTCTCGAGCCGGGCGCTCGAGGAGGAGTTCGCCTCGACGCCCGGGCGCGCCGAGAGCGCGGCGGGATCCGCGTCCTTGGCGCCGTCGATGACGAGACGGTCTCCAGGATCGATCGCGTGCGCGCGAGCGCGACGGCGGCGCGCTGCCCCGAGGAGGCTCAACGCCACAGCGGAGGCGAGGAGGCCGAGCGTGAGACCTGCGGGGAAACCGCGAACATTTCCAGTGAGCCAGCGCATGGGAGTCACGCCTTGCACGACGCGATCCGCACGCGCTCGAGCTCACGTCGTGAGCGCGGCGATCCGGGCACGCATCCGCGGCAGGAGCTCCGGCTGGCGCTCGGCGAAGAGGGCGAGCCAGGGAATCACCTGCAGGTTCCGCACGAGCCCGAGATCGGCGAGGAGCACCCCGTCGAAGGGCGCGTCGTAGGCACCCATCGCTCCCTCGATCGCCTCACGGTCCTCGCCGAACAGGTCGAGGCGCGACCGGAGGCACGCGAGGTCCCACTCGACGGGACCGAAGAAGGCGTCCTCCCAGTCCGTCCAGACCGCGCCGCGCTCGGACGAGAGGACGTTCCCGAGATGAGCGTCGCCGTGGACGGCCTGCATCGATCGCGTGCGCGAAGACGCCGAGGCCAGCGTCTTCTCCGCGACGGCCCATGCCCGCGCGAGTCGCTCGCGCTCGTCGTCGGTGAAGACGTCGCGCCCGAGCGCACGGGCGTGGACGGCGCGCGCCTCCTCGACACCGCCCCACGACGGCAGGCGGCCCCGGGGGTAGTCGGCGAGCGCGCGATGCGCCGTCGCGAGGGAACGCCCCGCCTCCTCGCCGAGGACCTTCACCTCGCGCACAGACTCGAGCTCCCAGAAGGAGAGCACGAGCCCGCCCTCCTCGTAGGGGCCGGCGTCGAACTGCTCCGTGGGCCTCGTCACGAGCGCGCCGCGCGCGTCGAGGAAACGGGCGACCTCCACCTCGCGCGCCAGCCATTCGATCCCGACGCGCGCGAGCGACGTCGCCATCGCGACCCGCGCGACGAGCGGATGAGGCGCGAGGTGGAGGACGAGGTTGCTCCGATCCGCGAGCACGACCGGGGCGCTCTCGTAGCCGTGCCCTGCCGCGATCGACCGAGCGAGATCGAGCGCACGCGCGACGTCCTCGGGCATGGCAACGAAGGTGATACCTTCGAACCGTGCCGCCGACCAAGCCGAAGCCCTGGCTCCGACAGGCGACTGAGAGCTACCTTTCGGCACCACGGCGCTTCGCCGAACGAGACGCGACGGAGCGTTGATCCGACGGGCTCGCGGAGTAGCCTCGCGATCTTCGAGGAGGTCGTCCCTGCATGGTGCCGTATCGCTTCGACGAGCGCGTGAGCACGAAGCTCGCTTCGCTCGTCCCGCGCCGTCGAGACACGCTGGCTCGCTACGAGGTCGAGGCGCTCGACGATCTGCTCGCGACGGGGCCGGCCGTCCTCGTCGACGCGCCGCCCGAGGTCTCGTCGCTCGTGCGGCACCTCCTGACGACGTGCTCGCTCGAGCTGTCGAACGGGAGCATCGTGGAGCTCTACGGCGTCATCGACTTCCTCGCGGCGAACACACCGCCGAGCGATCACGGCGTCGCTGGCGGCCTCCTCGTCGGGGACGACGTGCTCGTCGATGCCGACGGCGCGATCGAGCCTTCGCAGCGGGGCGCGGTCTACGTCGTCCTTCGCCAGGGCGCGCTCGAGGACGAGCTCTACCCGCTCGCCCCGAGCCTCGATGCGCTCCTCGGGTCCGTCACGTCCGTCCTCGAAGAGACGCCCGAGCGCCTCGTGCCGAGCGGTGCGCCACCGCGGAGCTCCTTCATCCGCGAGCTGGTCTCGCCCGCGCGCCGCGTGAGACCCGCCCGCAAGAAGGCGAGCTGAAGGGCTCCTAGTACCCGGGCGGCAGCACGACGTCCTGGAGCGGGATCGTCCCGTCCCGGCACGTCGCGAGGTCCACGCGTCCGTCCTTCTCGCTGCAGCTCTTGATCGGCCCGGCGAGGTAGTCGAGCGCGAGGTCGTGGTAGCCCGGCATCCCGGGCGCGAACGCGCGATCGGGTCGCGCGTTGCCCCACGAGTTCTTCACGCGGAGAAACCGCACCTTCGTCGCGGGCTCGAGCGCCTTCGCGAGGAGCGCAGCCTGGGCGGGGTCGGCCGCATCCAGCGTCTCGCCGGCGCGGAGGACGGTGCCGCCTTCGAGCTCCGCCTCGTAGTCCTCGAGCACGGTCATGTGCCCCCCCTGGCTCCCGGGCCCGAGCTCGTTCAGCGTCGTCATGTTGAACGAACCGCGCCGCTCGTTCGCGCGGTTCTCGAGCGCGTTGAAGTCGACGAACCACGTGATGAGGACGGGCTGCGCGTCGTGGAGCGCCCGCTGGACGCGCAGGAGGAAATCCCGCTTGTCGTCCGCCCATCGGTAGCCCTCCGTCCTCCACTCGCTCATCGCGTCCGAGAGCGTCTTCCGCTGCGGCGGGCCGCCCGGCGAAGACGGATAGGCGACGACGAAGGCGGTCGCCGGGATGATCGTCGTGCCGCTGGCGTCGGCCGGAGCCGAGCGACCGTCGAACCCCTTGTCGACCGGGACACCGAAGACACGGTCGAGCGTGGCGACGACCTCCGGCGCGAGACCCCAGGCGCGATCGAGCTCGCGCCGCACGAGCGTCGCGTCTCCCCTCGCCTCCTCGGTCGAGAGCGCGCCCGTCGTGAGAGACCTGTTGATCTCGTCGAGCGCCGTCTTCTGGCGCGTGGCCATCTCCCCCTCGTCGTCGCTCGGGACGAAGTCACGCTCGGCGACGAGGCCGTACTTCCGGACGAGGCGGTTCGCGGTCCCGAAGTTCCCGCCCGTGTCGATCTCGCCCCATTCGCTCGTGAGGATGTGCTCGTACCAGTGCCAGTAGGTCCAGTACGACTGCGAGACGTCGAACGTCTCCCCCGTCGCCGCGAGGTGCATCGACTCGGCCCACGTCGCGTGCGCGTAGATCCAGCAGTTGCCGATCGCCTGGCGTTCGACGGGCGTGTGCGGGACGTTCACGATGTCGCTCGCGTGATCGTCGACGTCGCCCTCCGCGCCGGGAGCAGCACACGCGCCGAGAGACGCGACGACGAACGCACACGCGAGAGCAGCGAGCCGGCCAGCCATCCTCCTGTCGTGAAGCGTGCGCGCCACGCTGTCGAGACGGGAAAAACCGATCCAGCGTGGATCGCGAGGCGACCACGGGGATGATCTAGCGCGGAAAGAGGCGCTCGAGATCGCGTGCGGCATCCTCCACGCGCTCGCGGACCTCGCGCGCGCCCCCGAGATCGAAGCGCCCGCCCCCGACGAGAGACGCGAGACCGTGGAGCGTGGCGAAGACGAGGAGGAGATCGCGCGACGGCTCCTTGCTCCCCAGGCGCGCGAGGAGCGCGCCGAATGCGTCGAGGATGGGGCGCTCCTGACGTAGCCGGCCCTCCGAGCGGAGCGCGGCGCGATCGAAGGGTCGCTCGGCCATGACCCAGTAGAGCGTGGGGTGCCGCTTCGCGAAGGCGACGTACGCGAGCGCGAGGTCGACGAGGGTGCCTCCGCGCAGGACGGCGCGCTCGAGCTCCGCGAGCAGATGACGCCAGCCGGCTCCGTCGACGCGGATGAGGAAGCCGTCGAGTGACCCGAAGTAGTGGTAGAGGCCGATCGTGCTCCCGCCGAAGCGGGCAGAGAGCTTGCGGACCGTGAGGTCGTCGCGCGTGAGGTCGCCGCGGACGAGCGCCTGGAAGACGTCCTCCACCATCACGTCGGGATCGCGGATGCGACGGCTCGCGCCCATGCGGTTGCTCTACGCTATAACACTGTTATATCGGAAGTCATGACGAGACGCATCAGTCTGGCCGTCTTCGCGTGTCTCGCGGCCTCGTGCGACGTCGCGCCCATCGCGACGCCCGAGAGCGGCGACGTCGCGGAGTCCTTCGCGCTCGTGTCGGACTGGCCAAGGCTCCCCGCCGGACGCACCCTCGGACGCGTGCTCGGCGTCGCCGTCGCGCCCGACGGCCGCGTCTGGATCTCGCACACGGCCGACGGGGGAGCGCGCAACACGCGCCCCATCGGCGGCAAGACGATCGCCGTGCTCGATCCGGACACCGGCGAGGTCGAAGACGAGCTCGGGGAGGGCCTGTTCCAGCTCCCCCACGCCCTCGCGTTCGACGACGAGGGGCTCCTCTGGGTCACCGACGCGGACGCGAATCGGGTCATCGTCCTCGATCCGCGCTCGCGCGCCGTCGTCCGCCGCATCGGGGCCGAGTGATGCGCGCGCTTCCGGGTCTTCTCGCGCTCGCGCTCGTTGCCTGCTCCGAGCCGGACGACGCCTTCGACCGGCCCACGGCCGTCGCCTTCGACCCGCGCACACGCGAGGTCGTGGTGAGCGACGGCTACAACCACGCCCGCATCGCGCGCTTCACCCGCGAGGGCGCCTTCACCTCCGAGCTCGGCCGACGCGGTTCGGGGGACGGCGAGCTCCGTACGCCTCACGGGCTCGCCATCGACGCGGCCGGCCGCGTCTACGTCGCCGACCGCGAGAACGCGCGCGTCCAGGTATTCGGACCGGACGGCGCGCTCCTCGCGATCTGGCCGAGTGCCCTCGTCGGGCGCCCCTGGTCGGTGACCGTCGGGCCCGACGCGCGGGTCTACGTGGTGGACGGCGGCGACCAGGATCCCGCCTCACCTCGCGGCGCCGTCGTCGCGCTGACGCGAGAAGGTCTCCCCGTCGCGCGCTGGACGGCGCCCGCTGGACGGCTCGAGGGCGGTCACGCGATCGCCGTCGGGAGGGACGGAAGCGTGTATGTCGCGGAGGCCGACGGCAAGCGCGTGACGAAGCTGCGGAGATCTCCGTGAGATTCGCGCCGACGATCGCGCTCTTGCTCCTCGCGGCGCCCGCGCGTGCCGAGGAGCGCGGCCGGGTGAGCCTCGCGCTCGACGGCACGGGCGCGCCTCGCACGCGCGCAGTCACCGTGACGCAGCTCGGACCGCGCGTCGACGCCGACGTGCGCGTCGCGCGCGCGGTCAGCCTCACGCTCGACGCCGCGCTCGCGACAACGTCCTACCG
>JALHPN010000265.1 GCA_022842465.1 Polyangiaceae bacterium
CGCCCGGCGGGGCCGCCCTCGCGATCGAGCCGATGGACCGGCTTGCGGGCGGCGCCGCCGCGCTCCCGTCGCCTCTGCCGGTCAGCCGCACCGGGCGGGACGCGACCGACCCCGCCGCCTCCGGGGGCTCTCCACGCCGCACGGCGTGGAAGAAGACCGGCACGACCGTGAGCAAGGGCGCCGGCGTCCTCCTGCTCCTGCTCGCCGGCTTCGCGATCCTGGGGGCGATCCTGGTCGTCTTCTCGCTCATGGAGTGACCGGCGCGGCGGCGAGGCAGCGCGAGAGGCGCGTTGTGCCCACGCGGGCCCCGTGGCAAACATCAGGGGCCATGTGCACGTGCCATAGCGAGCTCTTCTCGAAGCGTCGTCTCGCCTTCCTCGAAGCCGTCGCGAAGAGCGGGGAGGACGCCATCTGCGTCTTCCCCGCCGCGCCGGTCTTCACGCGCAACAACGACGTCGAGCACGAGTACCGGCAGGACTCGGACCTCTTCTACTTGACCGGCTTCGCGGAGCCGGGGTCCGTCCTCGTGATGGACGCGAAGACGAAGCAGTCGACGTACTTCGTCCGCCCGCGCGACAAGGACCGCGAGATCTGGGACGGACCGCGCTTCGGCGTCGACGGCGTGAAGGAGCACTTCGGCGCGAGCGAGGCCTTCACCATCGACAAGCTCGCCGAGGAGCTCCCGAAGCTGCTCGCCGGACACCGGCGCCTCTACTACCGCCTCGGCGTGAGCCGGCCGATGGACGACAAGGTCCTCGAGGCTCTCGACCGCACGCGCGCGCGCGGCCGGCTCGGCGTCACGTGGCCGGTCGAGATCGTCGACCCCGGCACGATCCTCCACGAGATGCGCCTCTTCAAGGGAGGGGAGGACATCGAGGCGATGCGGAAGGCCGCCGACATCACGGCGAAGGCGCACCTCGCGGCGATGGGCCGGACGAAGCCGGGGATGCACGAGTACCAGGTCGAGGCGCTCCTCCTCGAGACGTTCCGGGCGCACGGATCGGAGCGGCCCGCCTACGGGAGCATCGTCGGATCGGGCACGAACGCGACCATCCTCCACTACCGCGCGAACAACCGGAAGATGGGCGACGGGGAGCTCCTCCTGATCGACGCCGGGTGCGAGTACGACTACTACGCGGCGGACGTCACCCGCACGTTCCCGGTCTCTGGGACGTTCTCGAAGGAGCAGGAGGCGATCTACGACCTCGTGCTCGAGGCCCAGGAGGCGGGGATCGCGAAGAGCGTGAAGGGCTCGTCGCTCGAGCAGGTGCACGGGGCGTGCGTCGACGTCATCACGCGCGGCCTCGTTCGCCTCGGGCTCCTCCAGGGCGAGCCCGAGCAGCTGATCAAGGACGAGGCGTACAAGCCGTTCTTCATGCACAAGACGAGTCACTGGCTCGGCATGGATGTGCACGACGTCGGCAGCTACCACACAGGCGGCAAGGCGCGCCCCCTCGAGCCGGGCATGGTGCTCACCGTCGAGCCGGGGATCTACATCGGGGCCGAGTACGACAAGGTCCCCGCCGAGTGGCGCGGCATCGGCGTCCGCATCGAGGACGACATCCTCGTCACGGCCGGCGAGCCCGACAACCTCACCCGGGCGATCCCGAAGACGGTGGACGATCTGAAGCGGGCTCACGCGGCGGCGTGACCCGCCGGGCTCTCCGCGCAGCCCAGGCCCACGCGACGAGCCCGAAGAAGGCGCCGATGGCGGCTCCCACCGGGATCGTCCCGAGGAGCCAGTCGAGGAGGAGCTCCGGGGCGCGCGCGAGCGCGTCCTCGCGGCGGAGCTGCACGGTCTCGCCGGTGCGGATCCAGTGCGACACCTGGATCTCCGCGAGCGCGATGAACGGCAAGAAGAACATGTTCGAGATGCGTGAGCCCATCCAGGCCCACAACCGGTTCTTCCGGAGCAGCGTCGCGACGCCGAGCGCGAGCGGGCCGTGGAAGCCGATGGCCGGCGTGCACCCGGCGAAGGCGCCCCAGAACACGGCCCAGCCGATCTCGCGCGGGGTGGCGCGCTCCGACCTCGCGAGCGTCCAGAGCAGCTTCAGCTTTTCCCAGAGCCTCCGGAGCACGGCGCGGACGAGCCTAGCACCCGCGGCTCGGCCGGCGCGGAGTTGCCGGTTCCCGTGCGGTCGTGGGAAGGTCGGGGGATGGACCGCGAGCCCCTCGACGAGCTCCTCGCGAAGTTCGTGGTCCATCTCGCCGCCGAGAAGCGCGCGTCGCCGAACACGGTCTCGGCGTACAAGCGCGATCTCGAAGCGCTGCTCGCCTTCGTCGCCGCGCGCAGCGAGGCGAACGGCACGCGTGCATCGCTCGCGAAGAGAGGGGCCGCGGCGCTCGACGTCTACGTGCTCCGCGCCTGGCTCGGCGAGATCGCTCGGTCGCTCGAGCCCTCCAGCGTGGCGCGCAAGATCGCGAGCGTGCGCACGTTCTGCCGTTGGATGAAGCGACAGGGGTTCACGAAGCAGAACCCGGCCGAGCTCCTCGCGAGCCCGAAGGTGAGGCGCGAGCTGCCGACGTTCCTCTCGGCGGACGACGCCGGGGCCGTCATGGAGGCGCCCGACGAGGACACGGTGATGTCGAAGCGCGCCCAGGCCGCGGTCGCGCTCCGTGATCGCGCTCTCCTCGAGCTCCTCTACGGGGCGGGGCTCCGCGTCTCGGAGGCCTGCGGGCTCGACGTGGGCATGCTCTCGCTGTCGGAGCGGAGCGCGCGCGTCCTCGGCAAGGGGCGGAAAGAGCGGATCGTCCCGCTCGGGCGAAAGGCCGCGGACGCGCTCTCGGAATGGCTCGCGGTGAAGGCGGAGCTCGCGCATCCGAAGACCCGGGCCCTCGATCCGCATGCCGTGTTCGTCTCGACCCGCGGCCGGCGCCTCGGGCCGCGCGCCGCGCAGCTGCTCGTCCGCCGCTACGGGCTCGTGGGGGCGGGCCGCGCCGATCTCCACCCCCACGCGCTGCGGCACACGTGCGCGACGCACCTCCTCGACGGCGGCGCCGACCTCCGCTCGATCCAGGAGATGCTCGGGCACGCGTCGCTCTCGACGACCCAGCGGTACACCCACGTCTCCATCTCCCACCTGCTCGCGGTGTACGACGCGGCACATCCTCTCGCGAAGAAGAGGACGGTCGAGTAGAAAGCCAGGCGGTGCTCCGCGCTGCCTTGCGCTTCGTCCTCTCGCTCCTCGGGGCGGGCCTCTCCGCCTTCGTGGTCGCGTACCTCGAGGCGCGGACGGCGCTCGCGGCGATGGCGAGCGGCCGCGGCACGTTCGCGGCGCTCCTCTGGGCGGAGCTCGGGATCCTCTTGCCCGTCACGGTGCTCGTCGGGGCCGCGACGGGGACGGCGCTCCTCGTCCTCGAGCCGGACGGACCCAAGGGGCCCTGGGACCACGTCGCGGCAGCGCGGCAGGGCCCGCTCCTCGATCGACTCCGCAACGCCACGGTGGCGCCTCTCCTCGTCCTGTCGACCTATGCGTGGCTCGTCGCCTCGGCGTACGCCGCCCGGAGCACGCTCGCGGTCGGTCTTCCGCCGGAGAGCGGGCTCACGGTGAGCGCGGCGTCCGTCGGGATCCTCGTCGTCGTCCTCGCGTTCGCCGCGGCGCTGGTCCCGGTGGTCCGCCGCCTCCTCGCGGTCGGCTCGAGCGCCGTGCCCGGGCTCCTCGATCCGCTCGTCACGGGGGGCCTCGCGCTCGGGCTCGCGGGCGCCCTCTTCGCGGTGAGCGTCGCGACGGGCGACACGAGCGGCGGGGGAGGGGTGCTCGGGATCTTCGGCGTCCTCAAGCGTCCCGAGCTCGATCTCCGCCCGGTGGCGAACGCGGGGCTCCTCGCGGCAGGAGCCTACCTCGCGCCGATCGCCTTCGCGCGGGTGCCCGCGAACGCCCCGTGGATCGCGCGGCCCTCTGCCCTGGTGGCCGCCGGCGCGACGGTCCTCGTCTTCCTCGTGCTCGGCGGGCTCTCCGCGCGCGCCTCGACGGAGCTCGAGAGGGAGCCGGCGATCGCGGCAGGTCTCGAGAAGCTCGCCCCCCTCGGACGCGTGTCCCTCGCCCTCCTGCGGCGCGCGACCGACCACGACAAGGACGGATTCTCCGGCCGCTTCGGCGGCGGCGACTGCGACGACAGGAACCCGAACGTCAACCCGGCGGCGACCGACGTCCCGGGCAACGGCATCGACGAGGACTGCTCCGGCGCCGACACGCCGGCGGCGGAGCCGGAGGTCCCCGACGTCCTCGCGACCGAGGGCGCGAAGAAGCGCAAGCGCTCGTACAACGTGATCCTCATCACGGTCGACACGCTCCGCACCGACCTCGGGTTCCTCGGCTACCCGAAGCCCGTGTCGCCGAACCTCGACGCGCTCGCGGAGAAGTCGACGGTCTTCGAGCGCGCATACGCGATGGCCTCGTACACCGGCAAGAGCGTCGGCCCGATGCTCATCGGTCGCTACCCCAGCGAGACGCGGCGCGACTGGAGCCACTTCAACACCTACGCGCCGTCGAACGTCTTCGTCACCGAGCGCGTCCGCGACGCGGGCGTGCGCACGTTCGCCGGACACTGCCACTGGTACTTCCGCCCCTCGAGCGGGTTGAACCAGGGCTTCGCCGTGTGGAGCACGGCGGCGATCCCGCCCGGGATGGGCGACAACGACACGTCCGTCACGAGCGATCGCATGAGCGATCTCGCGCTGAAGCTCCTCGCGGATCCGGAGAACACGGCTCCCCCGGCCGCCGGCGGGGACGCGATCGATCTCGATGCGCCGGAGGACGCGGGGACCGTGCTGACGGGCGCGGTGACGACCGTGGGCGGCGACAAGCGCTTCTTCGGGTGGTTCCACTACTTCGATCCCCACGCGCAGTACGTCCCCCACGAGGGCGCGCCGACCTTCACGGGGCCGTATCCGGGCAAGAACCTCTACGATCAGGAGGTCTGGTTCACGGACAAGCACATCGGCCGCGTGCTCGACTACGTGGCCGCGCAGCCCTGGGGTCCGGACACGGCGATCGTCGTGACCGCCGACCACGGGGAGGCGTTCGCCGAGCACAACATGAGCTGGCACGGGCAGGAGATCTTCGAGTCCCTCGTGCGCGTCCCGCTCGTCGTGTACGTGCCGGGCGAGAAGCCGAGGCGGGTGCCCCTCAAGCGCTCGCACATCGACGTCGCGCCCACGATCCTCGACCTCATGGGCCTCGATCCGAGCCCCGAGGGGGAAGGGCACGAGCTCCGCGGCACGTCGCTGCTCGACGACGTGCTCCTGCCGGAGGGCGAGGAGCACGAGGAGCGCGACGTCTACATCGACATGCCGGCGGGCCCGTTCAACACCGTCCGACGTGCCCTCATCACGGGCCCGACGCCGGGAATGAAGCTCATCCACCAGGGCGCCGCGATGTACTCCCTCTTCGACCTCGCGAAGGATCCGGGCGAGCTCACCGACCTCGCTGCCGACCGCGAGAAGCTCCGCGCGGCGATCGCGAAGCTGCAGGCCGTCCGCGCCCGACTGAAGGAGATCGAGGTCAGGCCCGACAAGTGAGCGCGAGGACGAGGTCGCACACCTCGTCGAGATCTCGCGCGACGTGATCCGGCCGCGCCGCGAGGACGTGGGCCTGCTCCGCGATGCCGGGCACCGCCACCGTCGCGCAGCCCGCGGCGCGACCCGCGAGGACGTCCTGCGGTCCGTCGCCGATCATCCACGCCTCCCGCGGACGGACGCCGAGCTCCGCCAGCGCGGACAGGACGCCGTCGGGCGCAGGCTTCAGCGGATGATCTCCGCCGCCGCGCACGACGGCGAGCGCGTCACGGACGCCGAGCCCTCGGAGCACGAGCTCGGTGACGTCGCGCGGCTTGTTCGTGACGACGGCCGCGGGGAGGCCGAGCCCGAGCGCGCGCGAGGCCCCTGGGAGCAGGCGCGTGTGCGCGCAGGGATGCGCGAGGTAGTGCTCGCGGAAGGCGCCGAGCGCGACGGCCAGGTCCTCCGGCCGTCCGCCGGCGGCCGCGAGCGCGCGCGTGACGAGGGCGCTCGCGCCGTCGCCGATCATCGGGAGCACGGCCTCGAACGCGAGCGGGCGGAGATGCAAGCGCGCGAGCGCCGCATTGGCCGCGCTCGCGATGTCCTCCCGCGAGTCGACGAGGGTCCCGTCGAGGTCGAAGACCAGCGCGGACGGACGCGGAAGGGTCACGCCGCGCGAGTGTACTCGACCGCGTCGCTCCGCTCGAGGAGCGAGCGGAGGCGCGACCGCGCGCGGTGCAGGCGCGAGCGGACGGCGCTCTCGGTGATCGACAGACGGTCGGCGATCTCCTGGAGCCCGAGATCCATGTGGTAGTGCGCCACGACCACGTCGCGGTAGTCGTCCGGCAGCGACTTCAGCGCGTCACGGACGACGGCGTCTCGCTCGCGCGCCTCGGTCCCGAGACCGGCGTCGTTGCTCGCGTCCTCGGAGGAGGGGAGCGTGGCGAGCTCGTCCCAGTCGAGGCCTTCGACGACGCGGGCGCGGTGACGGCGGCGTGACCGCATCAGCATCAACGCCTCGTTGGCCGTCACGCGGAAGAGCCAGGTCGAGAAGCTCGACTCGGCCCGGAAGGAGCCGAGGCGCCGCACGATCTGCATGAGGGTCGCCTGGAGGAGGTCGCGGCGGTCCTCGTCGCTGACGGGGTAGCGCAGGAGCTGGCGCTCGACGTGCGGCGTGATCACGCGGAGCACGTGGTCGAGAGCCGCGGTCTCACCGGTGACGGCGAGGTCGAGAATGTCGCGTTCGATCGAGAAGGCCATCGGGTGCTCGCTTTCCTTGCGCTACGCAAGCGAGCTAATGCGACGACCGTGCCGACGTCGGGGAGGGCAGCGATCGGCGGATTCCTTCGTGATCTCGGGCCCCGACTCGGTCGGGGTGCCTGTAAGGGCTTCCGACAGCTGCCGTGACCCCGTACAACTCCGATGCCCCGGCGCCCGCCCACGTTCCGTTCCGAAACAGGCGCTTCGGGGATTCCCTGCTGGAGGGGGCCGAGCGGCTTCGCTACGCTGGAGGGGATGGCGGTGCGTAACGCCCGTTCGCAGCGCACGGCGCGAGGGCAGACCAGCGGCCGCGGCCGACTGCTCCGTGTCGGCGACGTGCTGGCGGGGAAGTACCGCGTCGAGCACATCCTCGGCGAAGGGGGGATGGGCGTCGTCGTCGCCGCGCACCACGAGCTGCTCGACCAGCGTGTCGCGGTGAAGCTCCTCTACCAGGACATCGCCGACCGCGAGGCCCAGTCCCGCCTCCTCCTCGAGGCCCGCGCGGCGGCGAAGATCCAGTCCGATCACGTCGCGCGCGTCGTCGACGTCGACACCGGCGAGGACGGGCTGCCGTTCATCGTGATGGAGCTGCTCGAAGGCGCGGATCTGTGCGCGGTCGCGGACGCGCGCGGGCCGCTCCCGCGGTGGCTCGTGGTCGACTACGTGCTCCAGGCGCTCGAGGGACTCGCCCACGCGCACGCGCGCGGGATCGTCCATCGCGATCTCAAGCCCTCGAACCTCTTCCTCTCGTCACGCGCGGACGGGACGCAGATCATCAAGATCCTCGATTTCGGCATCTCGAAGACGCCGGAGCCCGAGGCGACGAAGCCGAGCCGCGGGCGCGAGCTGACGGGAGGAGGGAGCGTCCTCGGCTCGCCCCCGTACATGTCCCCCGAGCAGGTGCGCAGCCCGCGGAGCGTCGATCACCGGACGGACATCTGGGCGCTCGGCGTCCTCATGTACGAGCTGCTCACGAACACGATGCCGTTCGGGGGCGAGGAGATGCAGGAGGTCTTCGCGCACATCCTCGAGCACGACCCGATCCCGATCCGGTCCTTGGTGCACGGCGTCCCCGAGGGACTCGAGCGCGTGATCTTCCGGTGTCTCTCGAAGAAGCGCGAGCAGCGCTTCGAGGACGTCGGCGAGCTCGCGCGTGCGCTCGCGCCGTTCGGCTCCGGCACCTGGGCGCAGTCGGCGGACCGCGTCGCCGCGACGCTCGCGCGCGGCGCGCCCGAGGAGCCGAACAGCGGGCTCCGTCTCCGCGGTGCGGGTGATGCCGTGCCGTCGTCGCCCAAGCGCCGCGACTCGCAGCACCCCGATTTCCACGGCACCGCGAGCACCGTCTCGGGCGCGCCACGCGGCGGCTCGAAGAGGTGGATCATGCTCGCCATCGTCGCGCCCGCCGTGCTCGGCGTCGGGATCGGCACGGCGGCGTTCCTCCGCGCCCGCACGCTGATGCAAGAGAGCGCGGAGCCCGGCGCGTCCGCCGCGGTGAGCGCACAGGGCAGCGACGCGGTCGATCTCGCGCCGCCTGCCGCCGCGCCCGCAGGGCCCGCGACCGGGATCGTCACCGGGCCTCTGCACGTGGCCGGTCCCGAGAGCGAAGCGCCGCCGACGTCCCCCGTGCACGGGGGAGTCGCGTTGCCGTCGCCTCGCCTGATCGCCGCCTCTCCTGCGCCGGAGACGGCTGCGTCGGCGAAGCGCGCGACCGCGAAGACCGCGGCGCCCGCTTCGTCCGTTCGGAAGGTGACGCTCCCGAGCGCGCCGACGACGTCGACGGCGACGACGGGGCGACCTTCGCTCCCGGCTGGGCTACCGTTGACGCGCGAATGAACCGGTCGACTCCCTTCGGCGTGGCGCTCGCGGTCTCCGCGGCCGTGCTCGTCGAGACCACGCCCGCGCGCGGAGAGGACCGAGGCGCCGACGCGGAGCGGCTCTTCCGCGAGGCGCAGCAGCTCCTCGAGGCGCGCGACTACGCGAACGCGTGCCCGAAGCTCGAGCGCGCCTACCAGCTCGACAAGAAGCTCGGCACGCTCATCAACCTCGCGTTCTGTCACAAGGCCCAGGAGAGCTACTGGCTCGCGTGGGTCGAGCTCCGGCAGGCGGAGGTCATGGCCGTGAGCCTCGGCCGGACCGACCGTCGGGACTTCGTGCGCCAGCAGCTCGCGGAGGTCGAGAAGAAGGGCAAGCTCGCCGTCGTCATCGTCGACAACCCGCGAAGCGAGCCGCTCACCGAGGTCCTCGTCGAGGACCGGAAGATCCCCGAGGCCGAGACGGGGGCTCCGTTCATGGTGGAGCCGACGACGACGGTCGACCGGAAGTTCACCTTTCGCGCGAAGGGGAAGAAGAGCGTCGAGAAGCTCGTCAAGATCGCGCGAAGCGAGAAGAGCGTGCAGCACGTCGCCGTCCCGGCGATGGAGGTGCAGACCGAGCTCCCGCCCCCGCCCGTGGTGACGAAGGGGGCGGAGGAGGACCCTCGCCCGAGCCCCACGCGCGACGTCGCTCCGGACGACGGCGGCCTCCAGCGGATCATCGGCTGGTCGCTCGTCGGTCTCGGCGTCGCCGGCGTCGGGGTCGGCAGCTACTTCGGCGTCGACGCGATCGGCAACCCGTGCGCCGACACGGACAAGCCGCCGTGCACGCCGGAGGCCAAGTCGAAGGGGGACCGAGACGCGCTGATCTCGACGCTCGCGATCGGCGGCGGGGTGGGCGCGATCGGGGGCGGGCTCTTTCTCGTCCTCACCGCCGGGCCGAAGGCGGCGCCCGCGACCGGAACGCGCGCGCGCGTCGAGCCCGTCGTCGGCGCGACGTTCGCGGGGATCCGCGGCCGGTTCTAGGCGAGCTCGCCGCGCCTCGTCACCGGCAGCAGACGGGCGCCGGAGCCGGATCCGGGGCGTCGCAGAGGGGGGCGCGGAAGGCGCCGCTCGCCACGATCACGTCGGTCCCGGTCTCGCGGATCTCCCACGTCCCTTCGGCGAACGCGCCGACGTACGCCGTGATCTCGACCTCGGCGTAGTGAGCGTCGTTCGTCGAGCTCGCGGCCGCGACGCGGCCGTCGTCGCCGCAGCCGGATGACTCGTACGAGACGCTTCCACGGAAGCGGCCCGAGGCGAACGGCTGCGCGAGGGGCGCGTCGCCGCCCTGCGTGAACGTGAGGACCGTCCCCTGCTGCCAGGCTGCATGACGTCCGAGCTTCGCGAGGCCGCACGAGTCGGGCTGCGACTCGAAGGCGAGCGCGAACAGATAGCCGTACGGCTCGCCGTCCGCGCGGGGGACGACGCGCTCCGTGACGACCACGTCGACCGGCGCGTCCGATCGCCCGAGCGGCGCGAGGGAGCCCGTGAAGGAACCACGCGCCGGACGGAGGGCGACCCCCGCGCACGCCGTCGGGCTGGGCGCGAGCGGCGTCGCGCGGTCTGGCGGGTCGGTGAGCGGCGGCGACGGCCTTCGTTCGCGGTCTTCGTCCCCCATGTCGTCCCAGAAATCGTCGAAGACGACCTCCTCGCTCGAGCACGCGGCGGCGGTCGCGGAGAGGGAGAGCAGGACGAGGAGGGCAGCGCGGGAGGGGTACGGGCTCATGTCGCACGCTCGCTGCAAGCGGCGGTCCGCTGCGACGGCAAACGTCCAGCCGCGCGCCCGCGGAGATCCGAGCCGCGCGGTGGATCGCGACGGCACGCGGGCGTCACCCGCGAGGAGTGCGTTGCCCGCGAGGGGCCGAGGGAGGACCTCGTCTCCTCGCCCCCGGCGTGCTCATCCGGCGCGCGCCTGCGCCCGCTCGGAGCCCGTGGGCGTCCCGTTGACGGGGTCCGGGGTCCGTGCGAGACGCCCCTGGTCGTGGACGAAGCCCTGCCCGCGTCGCTCGAGCACCCGCTGCCCGCAGGCCTGCGTGACCTCCTGCCCGAGGAGGCGGCGAGCCGTCGGCGGATCGGCAGGGCTGCGCTCGATCGCTTCGCGCTGCACGGCTACCGGGTCGTCACGCCGCCCGCCTTCGAGCTCGCCGACGTGGTCGAGCGCGGCCTCGGGCGTCTCACGGCGAGCGACGTGCTCCGCTTCATCGAACCGGAGTCGGGCGAGGTCGTCGTGCTCCGGCCCGACATGACGCCGCAGATCGCGCGCATCGTCGCGACGCGCCTCCGAGGCCACGCGCCGCCCTACCGGCTCGCGTACGAGGGCACCGTCGTCCGGCGCCGGATCGGGCGCGCGAAGAAGCACCGCCAGATCGCGCAGGTCGGCGTCGAGCTCTGCGGCGTCGCGGGAGGGGAGGGCGACGTCGAGCTCCTCGCGCTCGCCGTGGACGCCGTGCGGGCAACGGGCCTCCGCTCGTTCACGATCGAGCTCGCGGATGCCGGCATCGTGCGCGAGCTCCTCGCGGGCGCTTCGCCTTTGCAGTCCGAGGCCGTCGCCTCGGCGCTCGCGCGGAAGGACGACACGCTCCTCGCCGAGGCGACGGCGGGGCTCGCCGACGAGGGGCGACTCCGTGCGCTGGCGCAGCTCCACGGCGGCCGCGA
>JALHPN010000266.1 GCA_022842465.1 Polyangiaceae bacterium
CATCGCTCCGAGGCCGTCCACGTCGAACGCGAGCGCGTGGAGCTCACCGCGGAGGGCCAGCGCGGAGAGGAAGTACGCCCCGTTCGAGGAGCCCGCGAGGTACGTGCGGGCGCACGGCCGGCCCGAGCGCGCTTCGATCGTCCGCTTCGCCGCCGCGATGCGGAGGACGATGTCTCGCGCAAGGCGGAGATGATCGGCGGGCGACGTGGGCCAGGCGTACCAGTCCTTCGCCCCCTTCGGCCCCACCCCGCGCACCCCTCGCGGCACGAGCGCGACGACCCCTGCGCGTGTCGCCGCGGCGGCGACGACGCGGAGAACGTTCGTCTTCTGCGGGCTCTCGTCCTGCGGAGGCACGATGCCGTGCAGGTAGACGAGGAGGCGCGGCGCGGAGGCGGCCCCTCCCGATGCCGGGACGAGGACGCACGCTTCGTGCGTCGGATCGAGGGGCTCGAAGCCGTCGGTGCAGAAGCCCGGCGGCAGCCGGCTCGGCCCGGCGTCCGCCACCGTGACCTGAGGGGGCCCGGCCTCGATCGCGCCGACCGAGAGGCCCGCGTCCGAGGGCTCCTCCGCGCGACGAGGTGGCTCCCGCGGCGGCGTGCGGCACGCCGCGAGCGCGGTGAGGGCGAGGGCGAGGGCGAGCGCGACGCGCGGCACGTCCTCATCCTACGAGAATCCCTGCGCGATCACCCCGTTCGGACCACGCCTTGAAAAAACGCCGGCCCGTGCTTTACACCCCGACGCGTTCGCTGCGTCTACGGGGCAAAGGCTTTCCGTCCACACTGCTTCGCCGGAGACATCCCCATGCGCCGCTTCCTCACCTTCCCTAGCCTCCTCGTCGCCTGCACCGCCGGAGCCGCCGCGCTCCTCGCCTGCGGTGGGATCTCCGATCCCTCCAGGAACGGCGCGTCGACCGAGCAGACCGCCACGGTCACCGGCACGCTGACGGGGTCCGCCGTCCCGTCGGGGGCGCGCGTCGCCCTCCTCTGGCGCACGAGCGGCCCGAGCCGCGTCCTCGTCGGCGCCGACGTTCCGGTCGTCGGCAACACGTTCACGATGACGATCGGAACGCCGCCCGAGAGCGCGTTCGCGGCGATCTTCGACGACGGAGATCGCGCCTCCTTCGACGACGACGTCGCCCTGCCGGGCCCCGGCAGCTCGACGAGCGGCTCGGGCGGGACGGATACGCCCGGCTCGACCTCTTCCTCCTCGTCGTCGGGCAGCTCCGGCGCCTCGACGAGCAGCTCCTCGGGCGGGTCCACGAGCGGCTCGCCCTCGCCTCTCCCGGCGAACGTCGGACTGCGCCCGATGGACAACGTCACGGGGACCGTGGTGACCGACGCGATGAGCGCCGCGCTCGGCGGCTTCGTCATCTATGTCGACGCGAACGGCAACGGGCAGCTCGATGTGGAGCCGAACAGCTCGCTGACGACGACGGACACGATCGTCGGCGGTAACCGCGAGCTCCTCCTCGCGCATCTCCGCGGCGGCGGCACGCTCGCCTACGAGAAGCTCCGCGACAAGGCGGGTGTCCTCCCGGCGGCGGGCCTGAACCTGATGTGGTCGGAGAACGAGCGCTGGCTGCCGCTCACGGCGATCGAGCTCGGTCTCTCCACGGCGAGGGTGCTCCCGAGCGCAGTCTGCTCGGGGACGACCGACACCCAGCCGTCGTCGTACACGGAGCCCTCCCCGTCGGAGCTCGTCTGCGCCCCGGACGGTCGCTCGTACTGGTACGAGTCCGGCCCGTGCACGATGCCGCCGCCGGCGCCGCCCGGGCTCTGCTCGAGCGACGCGCCGGACATCGCGTACGGCTGCGGAGGGGCCTCTGGGCCCGTGGATCGGCTCCCGCCGGGCGAGGCCCCCGCGTGGTGGCCCTGCCCCGTGGGAGGCACCGCCGCGGAAGACGCCGGCGCGCCGAACGTGACGCCTCCCGGCATCGACGCTGGCGCTCCCTGACATTGCCGTTCCGGGGGTTGTCGCGGAGTGAGGTCGCCGAGGTGTACCGGCGCTACGGGCCCCTGCTCGAGCGCCGGTGCCGGCTGCTCCTCCGCGACGACTCTCTCGCCGAGGATGCGATGCAAGAGCTGATCGCGACTTTGCTCCGGCGCGGAGAGACGTTCCGTCAGGCGGACTCGCCGTACCGCTGGCTGTGCCGCGCCGCGGAGCGCGCGAGCCTCGATCTGCTCCGCCGCGGGAAGCGCTCCCGCGACGCGCTGTCCCTCGACGACGTCGATGCGCTCGGCGCCGCGCCGGGTGTCGACGCCGAGGCGAGGCGCGCGGTGCTCGAGTCCCTCGAGCGCCTCGCGCCCGACGAGCAGCACCTCGCCGTGATGCTCTTCGTCGACGGCCTGACGCAGTCGGAGGCCGCCGACGAGCTCGGCGTCTCGCGCGTGACCGTGAACAAGCGTGCATCGCAGATCCGGACGGAGCTCCGGCTCCGGCTCGAAGACGACGGCATGAAGGAGGCGCTCTCGTGACTCACCCGAATGCGCTGGACCTCGAAGCGCTCGCGCTCGGCGAGTCGCCGGGAGGCGGAGCGACGGCGACGCACGTCGCGGCCTGCGACGCGTGCCGAGACTACGTCGAGCGCGTTCGCGGTGCGGCGGAGGCGCCTCGCGCGAAGGCGCCCGAGGCGCGCGTCGCCGAGCTCACGAAGCGGAGCGGCGCGGCACCGAGCGTCCGCATGCTCCTCCCCGTCGCCGTTCCCTTCGCGCTCGCCGCGGGGGTGCTCCTCTGGCTCACTCGCCCGGGACCGCCGGCGGGGCCGGACCAACCGCTCGCCCTGGCCCGCGATCCGGAGCCTGTCGAGCCCGACACGCGGTTCAAGGGGGGCCTCACGGTCGCGGTCGTGCGCGAGCGCGGGCCCGAGCAGACGCGTTTCACCTCCTCCGTCTCGGTCCGAAGTGGCGATCGCCTGCGTCTCGAGGTTGCGCTCGACCGGACCGACGCCATACTCGCCGCCGTGCTGGGCGACGACGGGAGCTTCCTCGAGCTGATGACGGAGGGCGTGCGCGACGCGGGCATGCACCTGTCGGAGCGCTCTGCGCGCGTCGACGACGCGCCCACGCGCGGCGTCATCGTCGTCGGTCGCCCCGAGGACGTCCGCCGCGCGCGAGCGACCCGTGACACGCGCGGCCTCGTCACGTTCCCGATCGAGGTCGAATCCCGATGAAGCGCCTCCTCTCGACGGGTCTCGCCGCGGCCGTCGCGCTCCTCACCGGGGCGGCCGAGGCCGAACCGACGCGCATCCTCGTGGCCGTCGGGCAGAAGCTCGGGCTCCCCGCGGAGCGGCCGCTCAAGTACGCAGATCAGGACGCCGTCCGCGTGCGTGACGTCCTCGTCGGGCTCGGCGGGGTGCGTCCCGAGAACGCGTTCGTCCTGACGGGCGCGACGCGCGCCCAGCTCCTCGCGACGCTCGATCGCGCGAAGGCGCAGGCAGCGCAGAAGAGGGCGGACGAGGTCACCCTCGTCTTCTATTTCAGCGGCCACGGGGATCGCGAAGCCCTCCACCTCGCGGACGAGCGCATGACGCTCGTCGAGCTCCAGGCGAAGCTCGGCGAGGTCCCTGCTTCGCTCCGCCTCTCGATCACCGACGCGTGCCGGACGACCCGAGAGAAGGGCTTCGTCGCCGACGAGCCGTTCGCGATCAGCGCGACGACGAGCCCGCAGGCCACGGGCCAGGTGTGGCTCCACGCGTCGAGCGACGGCGAGGCCGCGCAGGAGTCGGACGAGCTGCAGGGCGCGATCTTCACGCACACGTGGCTGAACGGGCTCCGCGGCGCGGCAGACGTGAACGGCGATGCGCGCGTGACGCTCGACGAGAGCTTCGCCTTCGCGCACTCGCAGACGCTGATTCGCTCGGCGAAGAGCAGCGGTGTGCTCCAGAAGCCGGAGGCCGTCGTCACGCTGCGCGAGCTCGCGCCGCTCGTCCTGACGCAGACCGCGGCGAAGATGGCGAAGGTCTCGCTCCCCCAGACGCGCGACGCGCACTTCGTCGTCTACGCGGCGGGCTCGAAGAGCGTCCTCTCCGAGGTCTGGGCGTCGCCGACGAGGCGCATCGCGCTCGCGGTGCCGCCTGGCCGCTACGTCGTGCTGCGTCGCTTCGGCGGCAGCGCGTTCTCGACGCAGCTCGCGGTCGGCGAGGGTGAGAGCCGCGACCTCGAGGACAAGGACTTCACGATGGAGAGCCTGACGAGAGTCGCCCGGAAGGGCGACGACGGCGCGCGCGAGCCGGACCAGCCCTCGCTCCCGCCCGCGTCCGTTCGCTCCCACGAGCTCTTCGCCGGATGGGACGTCGGGACGGACACGCGGACCGGGCTCACGCAGGGCCCGCGTGCAGGATACAACTACGCGTGGCGGAACGTCGCCGTCGGCATCGGCGGCGGCGCGACCTTCGCGGGCCGCGAGCTTCCGACGAGCGAGGAGCGCCTCGTCACAGGCTACGGCCGCGCGACGTTCGAGCTCAGGCTCCCCGTCGGCGCCACGCTGTTCCGCGGCGGCGTCGGGGCGCGTGCCGGGTGGATGGTGCAGGACGTGATCCCGCGGACGGGCGCGGCGACGAGCTTCGGCGCGTTCGTGGTCGGGTCGGAGCTCTTCGCCGCCGTCCGGCGTGACCTCGGGAGCACGCTCTTCGCCGAGGCGTCGGCGACGGGTGCGCTCCTCGGTTTCCGCGAAGAGACGTCCACGCGGCTCGTCCCGTCGCTCTTCGGCGGCCTCGCGGTCGGCGCGAGATTCTGAGGGACGTCAGGGCGCCGGGACCGGACCCGGCTTGGCGAGGCCCTTCGCGCGCTGGGTCGCGCCGCTGCTCGTGAAGACGACCGTGGCGATGTAGTCGATGCCGCGCTTGGTCGCGTCCGGCCTCATCGCCTCGACGAGGAAGGCCGTCGGGGAGTAGTTCGTGCCGTTGCCGGTCATCGCGTTGACCTGCGCCGCGGTAGTGTCGGCGTCCGGGCTACCGGCGAGGCGCTCGGCGTAGTACTTCTGGATGCCGCCCATCAGCGGCTTGGTCGCCTCCGCGACGGCGCGGTGACCTGCGGAGAGCTTCGCCGCGCCCGCGGTGGGTCCGGCGGGGAAGATCTGCTCGAGCGCGTCGGCTGCCGGCGCGACGCCTGAGTGGAGGAGCCCGAGGAGCGGGCCCTCGGCGAGCCCCGGCGCGTCCTTGCCGTCGCCGAGCAGCTTCATCGGGTTGAAGGGAGCGCCGCTCGCGGCGCACGTGGCTTCCTTGCCGACGTCGGTGTTCCGGATCTCCTCGGTCGTGCAGTTCGCGAGGACGAGGAGGTGGTAGGCCATCTCCGAGCAGAACATGTCGAAGTCCTGTCGAGGCTGGACCTTGCCGAGCATCACGTGACCGAACTCGGTCGCGATCTTGGCGGCGCTCGCCGAGGAGTTGATGAGCGGCTTCAGGTAGTCGCTGTTGAAGTTGAGGCCGCCGGCAGCGCGGATGCGCTCGTGGGTCTCGCCGAGGACCTTCACCCAGCTCCGGAGGTTCGGAGCGCGCACCGCACGCTGCTCGGGGGTCCAGCGGGGGCGGAGGATGTGGAGCGCGTCCGTCGAGTCCGAGGCGCCGACGTAGTGGCTCGAGTCGAAGGAGCCGACGAAGCGCTTGTTGACGATCTTGTTGTAGCTACCGTCGAGCGGCTGGTCGAGGTTGTGCGCGGGGCCACCGTCCACGTCCTGGAAGACGATACCCGCGTGCGTCGAGCCCATCTGGATGTGCGGATACGCCATCGTGTCCGCGAGTCCCGTGCGGAACGAGAGGACGACGTCACCGTCCTGCATCACGCCGGTCTCGCCGAGCTCACGGGCCATCTCGAGGCGCGAGCCCGTGCCCCCCTCGGGGATGGCGATCATGCGCAGCCCGAGGTTCGGGTTGCCTCGCGACGGCGACCACACGGTCGACCAGGGGTAGCCCCTGCGCTCGACCTCCAGCGTCCCGCCGAGCGCGTGCTTCGGCACCGCGAAGTAGGAAGGGATGTCCGTCACCGCGTTCGGATCGCGGCCCTCCTTGATGATCCCTTGGGCCACGGTGCCGGTCGTCTCCGTCTCCGTCGCCTCGGCCTCGGGCGCCTCGGCGCCGACGTCGGCGTTCTCCGCGGCGCAGGCCTGCGCGAGCGCAGCGATGAGACCGAGCATCATTCCGGGGACGACACGCTTCGTGAACATGGGACGGCTCCTGAGGACTACGCGAGGGGAGAGAGGGTTCGTGAATCTCGTTGGATCGGGCGAGGCGGTCAGCGGGCGACGAAGCGCCCCGAGGCGAGCGCGCACTTCTCGCCCGCGTTCCGGACGTCGAGGTCGATCGCCTTCTTCGAGGAGCCGACGTCGAGGAGCAGCTCCTTCTCGGCGCTGCGCACGACGACGGCGACTCGGCAGCCGCCGAAGTCGGCGGCGTAGGCCCCGCCGCCGTAGACCCAGGCGCCGTTCTTCGGGGCGGGGAGCCCCTCGATGCTGACGTCGAGGCTGTCGTTCGTGGCCTTCTGGATCTTGACGGTCTTGCCGCCGGCCTCGTAGGTCCCCTCGAGGCGCTCGTGCGCGCGCGGCTTCATCGTCAGCGTGAGCTTGCCCTTGCCGCGGCAGTCGGCGTCGGCCTTGATGCTGCCGTCCTTGGCGGAGAGCGTCGCGGCGCAGGGGTAGAGCTCGTCGGCGACGAGCTTCGGCGTCTCGCCCTTCTTCACTTCGACCGCGCCCTTCACGATGGTCCGAACGACGACCTGGGCGCCGCTCGGGGACTTCTCGTAGCTGTGCGCGAAGTCGAAGAGGCGGTTGCCGTTCTCGAGGTCCGTGATGCGGAGGACCGCGCCGTCGCCGTCGTAGATGCCCGGCGAGAGGGAGGCCGACGATGCGGCCGCGCCGCTGCTGTCCGCGTCGTCTTCCGGCTTACCGCAGGCGACCACGGCGAGGGCGGCCAAGAGGACAATCGAGGTGCGTTCCATGACGGGGTTTCCTTCGGCTCGGTGGGAGTTGCTGCATCGAGTCCTCTGCAGCGGCTGTGCCGCGCCGTACCGAACACGATTTCGCGCGCTTGGCTCGACATCACGCGCCGCGGCCGCCGTCGGGCTGCGCAAAGGGCGAACACAGTCTCGAATCGGGAAGGGCGTTCGCGATGCGAGGATCGACGCGAGCGCCGAGGAAGGCGGCCGCGCCCATCGGCGTACGAGGAAGAGAGGGCGACGCTCCCACGCGGGCCCGAGCTTTGTGCAGCGCTCTGCACTCGAAGCGCGCGCCGCTGCGCTCCGCCCTTGCCGAGATCGGCAACGGCTTGCACTCCGCAGGGGTGGTTCGCGCCCGATCCGCTCACGCAACCTTCTGGAATCGTTCCGGAGTCGCGGAGCCTCGATCGATGGACCGGCCGGTGCAGCCCCTTCGTCCCGATGGCGACGCGAACAGGCTCGGCGGTGGCGGTGGCGGCGGCAGTCTTCCTGACGGCCATGGGCGGCGCGCTCACGTCGCCCGGCGAGGCGCTCGCCGGGCCGAAGACGGCGGGTCCGAAGGCGCCGGCGGTGGAGCCGACCTTCGTCCTGCGCGATGCGGCCGCCACCGCGGAAGCGCCCGCGTCCTGCCCGGCCGGCACCGTCGAGGTCGAGGGGGATTACTGCCCCCAGCTCGAGCAGAAGTGCGTGAAGTGGATGGACCCGGAGAGCGTGAGCCCACGTCGGTGCGCCGAGTTCGCGCCGAGCAGCGCATGCCAGGTCGCCGCCGTCCGCAAGCACTTCTGCATGGACGTGTTCGAGTACCCGAACCAGCAGGGAAGGCAGCCCGTCGTGATGAAGAACTGGCACGAGGCGTCCGCCGCCTGCAAGGGCGAGGGCAAGCGCCTCTGCTCGGACAGCGAGTGGACGCTCGCGTGCGAGGGCCAGGAGCGTTCGCCGTACCCGTACGGCACGAAGCGCGACTCGAGCGCGTGCAACATCGACAAGCCGCATCCCGACGTGAACGAGAAAGCGCTCGCCAACCCGAAGACGCGTGACGCCGAGGTCTCGCGCCTCTGGCAAGGCGAGGCGAGCGGCTCGCGCGCCGCGTGCGTGAGCTCGTACGGGGTCTTCGACATGACCGGCAACGTCGACGAGTGGGTCGTCAACGAGACCGGCCAGGGCTTCCGAAGCGGCCTCAAGGGCGGCTACTGGGGTCCGGTCCGCGACCGCTGCCGTCCGATGACGACCGCGCACGGCGAGGACTTCCAGTTCTACCAGATCGGGTTCCGCTGCTGCGCGGACGCCGCGGGCGAGGCGCCCACGGCGGCCCCGCCGAAGCCGACCGCGCGCGCCCGTCACGCGTCGCGCTGATCGGCGCGGGGCCGTGCGCGGCCCTGCACGCTCGAGCCCGCGCGCGCCTCGCCGGGCGCCCGGTGGTACGCTCGTTGCTCGATGGAGGACGATGACCCTCGAGCGCCGACGCGACCGCGCCATCGTGCTCTCCGTGGCGCTCTTCACCGCGCTCGTCGCGACGGCGATGGCCCTCTACCCCGGAGGGCATTCGTGGGATTCGCGCGCGCAGGGGCACGATCTCTGGCGTAACTATCTCTGCGACCTCGCGCGCGGGATCGCCCTCGACGGACAGCCCAACCCCGGCGCCCTCGCCGGGAAGCTCGCGATGATCGTCCTCGCCGCCGGCCTCGTTCCGTTCTTCGCGCGGACGACGTCTCTCGCGCCCCGCGCCGCGCGGCTGGGACGGGCGGTGCGGACGCTCGCCTCCGTCACGGCGATGGCCGTCTTCCTCGTCGCCTTCGTGTCGGGGGATCGGTACGGGCGCCTCCACGCGGCGGCCGTCGTCCTGGCGGGGGTGCCCGGTCTCGCGGCCGGCGCCGGCGCCGTCCTCGCGCTCGCCTGGGACCGACGATCGCCCCGCGACGTCCTGGGTGCAGGCGCGCTGACGCTGGGCCTCGGCCTCGTCGACTTCACGCTCTACGTCGCGAACGTGGGGGCCGACGGCGGCGGGCCCGTCGCCGTCACCGTCCTCCAACGCCTCGCCACGGTCGCGCTGCTCGCTTGGATGCTCGCCGCCGCCCGCAGGCGCCCGGCTGACGCGACGCAACATGCGGGATCCGAGCCGCGAGGTGTCACCCGGGGGTCTCGACCGCCCGTCGCGCTTGAGGCGGAGGAGAAGGCTGCCTAAGGAGAGCGTGATGTCGCTCCCCTTCCTTCGTGCGTCCTCGCTCTCCGCCGTCCTCCCCGCCGTCGTCCTCGCCTGCACCGGCGTGGGGTGCAGCTCCTCGAGCTCGACCGACCCGACCGTGACCCCCGACCCGTCGACCGCCGACGGCGGCACCGACGGCGGCGGCCTGAGCGGCGACGGCGACCCCGCCACGCAGCTCGTCGGCAGCCAAGGCGCATGGGCGTGGAACCGGGTCGAGGGCTCGAAGTGCGGGAACGGCGTCGAGACCGGCGTCGGCGTGAACCTCGGCACGAGCGATCGCCTCGTCTTCTACTTCGAGGGCGGCGGCGCCTGCTGGAACGGGCTCACCTGCTTCGCCGCGAAGTCGGCGACGAACATCGAGACGGGGTACGGCGAGGCGGAGTTCACCCAGCAGGTGGCGAACCGCTCGGAGCCTGACTCGATCTTCGATCGCTCGTCGAGCCTCAACGTCTTCAAGGACGACACGTTCGTCTACATCCCGTACTGCACGGGCGACGTGCACGCGGGGGCGAAGGTCTCGACCTACGACGCGGGGACGGTGCACCACTTCGGCCGCACGAACGTCGAGCTCGCGCTGAAGAAGGCGTCCGCCACGTGGAAGGGCAAGGTCGGTCGCGTCGTCGTCTCGGGCAGCAGCGCCGGGGGCTTCGGCGGCGCGATCCACTTCGGGCGCATCGCGGATGCGTTCGCGCCGACGCGGACGGACCTCGTCGACGACTCGGGGCCGCCCTTCCCCGCCGCGAAGAGCCCGTACCTCGCGCAGTGGGACGGGGCGTGGGATCTCTTCGGCGCGTTCCCCGCCGACTGCGCGGGCTGCAAGACGGACCCCGCCGCCGCGATGCCGTACTACGCGCAGAAATACCCGACGTCGCGCATGGCGCTGCTCTCGTACGACCGCGACTCGACCATTTCGCGCTTCTACGGAATGAACGCCGAGGAGTTCAAGACGAACATCGAGGCGGTGGCGACGGATCTCGCCCCGCTCCCGAACGGGCGCACCTTCTATGTCAAGGGCACGGCGCACACCATGCTCCGCAAGCTCGGGACGACGAGCAGCGGCACGCAGCTCGGGGCATGGCTCCGCTCGATGATCACCGACGGAAGCGACTGGGCGAACGTCAAGGCCGAGCCCTGACCATGTAGGGACGAGTCCGCCCCCTTGCAGGTCGTTGGGCATCAGGGGTGGAAACCCAGATAACCTGGGCCCCATGTCGAACACGACCTTGGTCGCCATCGCGGCTCTGGGTTTCCTCGCGGTGCTGTTCTACGTCCTCCGAGGGAGCAAGAAGGCTCCGGAGGCGAAGGCCCTCGACGAGAAGGCGGCCGAGCGAAAGAGCGACGCGCCGGCGAAGAAGGCGCCGGCGAAGAAGGCGACCCCGGCGGAGACGTTCCCGGCGGAAGGCGCCGCGCGCGCCACGACGAGCGAGCCCCCGAAGCCCGGCGAGCTTCCTCAGCTCGGGCGCCAGTCGAAGCCCGACGTCGAAGAGGAGAAGCCCAAGCCCACCTACGAGCAGGTCGATGCGCTGATCGCCGCGACCACGACGAACGTCGAGGCGGCCCCGCCGCCGTCGCCGCGCGCGGAGTCGCTGGCGACGCCGGTGTCGTCGCCGCTCGAGGCCGCGATCGCCGCGCACGCCGCCGCGGTCCCGACGCCGACCGCCGAGCCGTCCCCGATCGCCGCAGAGCCGAAGCGCGAAGAGCCGACGAAGGAGGACGAGCCCGTCCCCAGCAGCGCGATGGAGCTCGATGCCGACGCGATCGAGGAGGCGATCTCCGTGAAGGCGCCGCAGCCTGCGAAGGCGCCGCCGGTGCCGCCCGCGCGACCGCCGTTGCCTTCGTCGCCTCGGACATCTCCGGTCGCGAAGCCGGCTTCCGCGATCCCGACGCCCGCGGCGACGCCCGCCGCGAAGGCGACGCCCTCGTCACCTGCCGTGACGGTCGCCAAGGCCGTCTCGTCGGGCTCGATCAAGGCGGCGCCCCCGAAGCCGGAGCTTTCGCCGCTCGCGCAGACCGCGCCGGGAGCGACGAGGTCCTCGGCATCGATGGAGGCCACGGGCGCCGCGCCCGCGCCGTCGTCGCCGGCGGTGAAGGCCGCGCCGTCGGCGGAGACCGCGGTCGCCGCGCC
>JALHPN010000267.1 GCA_022842465.1 Polyangiaceae bacterium
ACGCTCGGCGCCGGGAGGGGCCAAGCCGGAGCGGCCCGCCCTCCGCGTCGACGAGGTCGGCACCGCCGCCGTCCGTCTCGCCTCGCGCGCACCGCACGACGCGACCCCGCGCGTGCTCGTCGATCGCCGCACGCTCGCGAGCGCGCCCATCGATCACCGGGAGGCGTTCCTCCTGTCCCTCATGGACGGCCGGCTCACGGTCGCAGGCCTCGTCGACGTGTCCGGCATGCGCGAGGGCGAGGTCCTCGCGGCGCTCCAGCGCCTCGCTCGGCTCGGCCTCGTCGCGGTCTGAGCGCCTCGTTTCACGAAAACTTTGCGCCCTGGGCGGCCGCGGACCCGGCCCGCGCGAAAGCGGGCTTCCAACCGCAGGCAAACCGTAATAAATCCCGGGGCACGAGGGCGGCTCGTGCTAACCACGGCACGGGTTCACCCTCCCCGACCGAGAGACGAATGCCGACCTTCAAGCTAGACGGCCAGGACATCCCGTTCGAGCCGGGCGACAGCATCATCAAGGCCGCCTACAAGAACGGCCACGAGATCCCCCACTACTGCTGGCACCCGGGGCTCTCCGTCCCGGCGAACTGCCGCATGTGCCTCGTCGAGATCAAGCCGGCCGCCAATCAGCGCGCCATGATGCTCGACGTCGTCGAGTGGGACCCGAAGCTCGGGGACTACCGCCCGCGGCAGAAGCCGAAGCTCCAGCCGGCGTGTCAGATGCCGGCCACGGAGAACCAGGAGGTCCTCGCCGACTCGAGCCCCCACGTGAAGGAGGCGCGGGCGCACGTGCAGGAGTTTCTCCTCCTGAACCACCCCGTCGACTGTCCGATCTGCGACCAGGCCGGCGAGTGCAAGCTGCAGGACTACTGGCTCGAGCACCAGCAGACCGGCAAGCGGATGAAGGACGAGCCGATCCACAAGCCGAAGGCGGTCGTCTTCGGCCCGACCATCGTCTACGACGCCGAGCGCTGCGTCATGTGCACGCGCTGCATCCGCTTCATGGACGAGGTCGCGAAGGACCCCGTCCTCGACATGCGCGAGCGCGGGAACCTCAACGAGATCTTCGTCGCGCCCAACCGGCAGCTCGAGGGCCACTACACGTTCATGACGGAGCACGTCTGCCCCGTCGGCGCGCTCA
Source organism: Polyangiaceae bacterium (assembly GCA_022842465.1). Lineage (GTDB taxonomy): Bacteria > Myxococcota_A > Polyangia > Polyangiales > Polyangiaceae > Labilithrix. The sequence goes on from JALHPN010000267.1 coordinate 1,136, forward strand.
CGACGAAGGACTTCCGCTTCAAGGCGCGCGTCTGGTTCCTCCGCACGGCGAAGAGCGTCTGCCAGGGCTGCGCGACGGGGTGCAACGCGCACCTCGACTACGACCCGCGCTACAACAAGGCGTATCGCTACCGTCCGCGCGACAACGAGGCGGTCAACGGCTACTGGATGTGCGACGAGGGCATGCTCTCGTACCGCGCGGCGCACGAGGAGCGCATCACCGAAGCGCGCGTCGGCAACCGCCAGGCGACCGTCGAGGCCGCCGTCGCCGACGCGAAGAAGCGGCTCGACGCCGGGCCCCGAGAGGGCATCGCGATCGTGCTGTCCGCGCAGCACTCGCTCGAGGACAACTGGGCGTTCCGCGAGCTCGGCACGCTCCTCGGCGCGAAGGCGTTCTACATGGCGGGCGCCGGCACCGGCTACGCCGACGACATCCTCATCAGCGCCGACAAGAACCCCAACACGGCGGGCGTCCGCGCGATGCTCCCCGACGTGCGGACGTTCCGGCAGCTGCTCGACGACATCCGCGCCGGCAAGGTCACGCAGGTGCTCGCCGTGGGCGGCCTCACCGAGCGTGACGATCCGGAGGACGCGACCGCGCTCGGGATGCTGAGCACGTTGGTCGTCGCCGCGACCCACGAGGGCGCGCTCTCGCAGGCGGCCCACGTGGTGCTCCCGTCGTCCTCCTGGGCGGAGACGAGCGGCACCTACGTCAACAAGCAGGGCTACGCGCAGGTCGCGGAGAAGGCGATCGCCGAGCAGGGCTCCTCCAAGCCGGCATGGCACCACGCGCGCGCGCTCGCGATCGCGTTCGGTGTCGAGCCGACGTGGACCAAGCTCAAGGACCTCCGCGCGGCGCTCGCTCCGGCGACGAACGCGCCCTCGTCGCCCACCCTCGCCGCGTCCGCCACGGGGGCCTCCGCCCCCCCGGCCCCCCGAGTGAGCTGAAGATCATGGCAAGCCTCCTCATCTGGACCGTCGTCAAGATCCTCATCATGGTCGGGTTCCTCGTGAACGTCGGGGGACTGCTCACGTGGCTCGACCGTCGCGGCGGCGCGATGATGCAGGACCGCATCGGTCCGAACCGCGCCACGTTGAAGATCGGGAAGTTCGAGCTTCGGGTCGCGGGCCTGCTCCACACGGCGGCGGACGGCGTGAAGTTCTTCACGAAGGAGGACTTCATGCCGCCCAAGGCGGACAAGCTCCTCTTCAGCCTCGCGCCGATGCTGGCGCTCTTCCCCGTCATCGCGCTCGCCGCGGTGATCCCGTTCGGCGAGACGCTCTCGCCGGACCTCGTCATGCGGAAGATCTGCATCAAGGAGGGGATGCAGACCTTCTTCGCGAACGTCGACGGCAAATGCATCAGCCCGCAGACCAAGCAGGAGGTCGTCGGGGCCGTGACGCAGATCATCTGGCCCGCGGCCTCGCGCAGCGGCGTCGCGCCGGGCTCCGTCCCGATGCAGGTGGCGCCGCTCAACATCGGCCTCCTCTACGTCTTCGCGATGGCGGGGCAGGGCATCGTCGGCGCCGCGATCGCGGGCTGGTCGTCCGACAACAAGTTCTCGCTCATGGGCGGCCTCCGCGCCGCCTCCCAGATGGTGAGCTACGAAGTCACGTTGGGCCTCACCGTCATCGGCGCGATCATGGTCTACGGGTCCATCCGCCTCGAGGACATGGCGATGTGGCAGGATCAGAACTGCTGGGGCATCTTCGTCCAGCCGCTCGGATTCGTCCTCTTCTTCGCGGCGGCGATCGCCGAGTCGAAGCGCATCCCGTTCGACCTCCCCGAAGCGGAGAGCGAGCTCGTCTCCGGGTACTTCACCGAGTACTCGGGCATGAAGTTCGGCATGTTCTACTTCGCCGAGTACATGGAGGTCGTCACGAGCTCGATGCTCATCGTCGCGATCTTCCTCGGCGGCTGGCACCTCCCGTTCCTCCACCGCGACGGGATCACGATCGCGATCGGCGAGAGCGTGTACTTCGCGCAGAAGATGCCGCACATCTGGGTCGTCGTGATCAGCGTGCTCGCGTTCTTCGGCAAGACGCTCTTGCTCTGCTGGCTCCAGCACTTCATCCGCTGGAGCCTCCCGCGCTTCCGCTACGACCAGCTCATGAAGCTCGGCTGGACGGTGCTCCTCCCGGCGTCGCTCGTGAACATCTTCGCGACCGGCATCGTGTGGCTCGCCATCGACAAGGGCGGAGACTCGACCGCCGCCGGCCTCAAGGTCGCCGCGGATCTCACGCAGGCCTTCGTCGCCGTCACGGCGACGGGGCTCGTCGCGTGGGCCGTCGTCGGCATGGTCCGGCCGGGGCGGCGGGACGAGAAGATCGTCGGCTCGAGCGCGGGGCTCGCGGCCGCGGCGGGCGGCACGAAGGAAGCGGCGATGCGCGCCTGAGCGCGTCGTCGTCGCCCGGAACACTCTCGGAACACATCGAGGACACGTACAGATGGCACGAGCGTTCCCCAAGAAGCCCGCCACGGCGCTCAACCCGATGCCGCTCCCGTATGTCGAGCGGATCCCCACGGTCCAGGCCTACCTGCCGGAGATCGTGAAGGGCATCGGCGCAACGATGCGCCACTTCTTCAAGAACACGCGCGACATGCTCCGCGGGACGCGGCCCGACCCGGTCACCGAGCGCTGGGCAGAGGGCGTGACGACGATCAGCTATCCCGAGCAGAAGCGCCCGTACCCGGAGCGGTTCCGCGGGCTGCATCGCCTCACGGTGCGCGACGACGCGAGCCCGCGCTGCGTCGCCTGCCTGTGCTGCTCGACGGCGTGTCCGGCGCAGTGCATCTACATCGAGGCAGGCGAGTACCCGGAGGGGGACAAGCGCCGCGGGTACGAGCGCTACCCGGTGAAGTTCGTGATCGACGAGCTCCGCTGCGTCTTCTGCGGGTACTGCGTCGAGGCGTGTCCGTGCGACGCGATCCGGATGGACACCGGGATCCACGCGGTGCCGTACGACTCGCGGGACCAGTTCATCTACCGGAAGGACCTGCTCCTCTCGATGGCGGCGCGCGACGGGAGCCACAAGTCGGAGAACCCGCGGCACGAGCCGGGGGATCCGACGCACCCGGGGTTGTCGCGGGAGCACGGGGCGCACTGACGAGCGACGGGCGGGGGCGGCTCCGGAGCGGAGGCGCCTCTCGCCGGCGCGATGGGGTCGCGGTCGTGCGGGCTTCGGGGTTCGTTCGCCCAGGGGCCTCCCCCCAAACCATTTCGAGTGACCTGGCGAGTCGTGCCATGGACCCGGGGAGCGGATCCGACCAGGCGACGCGGTTTGGGGCCCCCGAGTAGGTCGGCCCCTCGCCACGCCGTTCCATGCTTCGACGGAGTGGCTCCGCTCCTTTACGCGCCGGCGAGAGGCGCCTCCGCTCCTCTGCCGCCTGTGCCGGTCGAGGCGTGGTTCTGCGTGGCGCGCCCTGAGGGATCGCCGGGCACGGGCACGGGCACGGGGGGGTGGTAGCGTGGGGAGGTGGATTTGTCGCGGAGGACGGGGGGGACGTATCGGGGGGTGGCGATCCGCTGTCCGGGGTGTGGGGAGCCGATGACGGTGGTGCCGCTGGCGGAGGCGGACGTCGACGTCTGCGGGGCGTGTCAGGGGATCTGGATCGACTGGTTCGACGGGGAGATCGGGGAGGTCACGCGGGACGTGCTCGCCATGAAGATGCCCGTGGGCGGGGCGGCGAGCGAGCTGCGGAACGAGGTGAGGGCGCTCGGGGGGTGTCCGCGGTGTCACGGGATGCAGCTCGTGGTCGAGCGGTACGTGTTGAAGAGGCAGCCGGCGATCGGGAAGGTGGAGACCCAGCAGACCGGGGCGGAGCTGATGCGGTGCGAGCACTGCGCCGGCTCGTTCGTGTCGGCGACGAGCGCCTCGCTGCTCGGCAGTTTGCCCACCGACGGGGACGCGCCGCCCTCGGAGTCGGCCAAGGCGCTCGAGCCCTTGCCCTGGCAGAAGTTCGTGGCCGTCCTGAAGGCGCTCTTCGGCATGCGCTGAGGCGGGAGGGACGGGCGCGAGAATCGCGGCCCTGCGGAGGCGTCTCCGCGTGACGCGTCGCGGCGGGAGCGGGACTGTCCCGACCGCGTCTCGCGGAGGGATTCCGAGCGAGAAATCTCGTTGGATTCTGCGACGTCAGCGCTCGGCTCGCGCGCGCTACTTTCGGGTTGGCGAAGGTCGCATTTCCGCTAAGGTACCGCGGCTCGGCGCCGGAAAATTCCGGGCGCGAGCGCGTCGTCGTCCTAGCCCGTGCGCCCCAGCGGTCGCGCGGCCCCGCGGGCGACAACTCCGAGGCCAGCGAGAGGACCGACGAAGCCCCATGAACCCGACGATCGACATTCTGCGCGGAGAGCTCGAGCGCCTGTTCACGCTCGAGGAGATGACGTCGATGAGCGAGCGCCTCCTCGGCCTTCGCCCGGAGGACGTCGGCGGCGTCGCGGCCAAGGGGAGCTTCGCGAAGGCGCTCACCGAGCGGTGCTTCGACGGCGATCGCATCGACGCGCTCGTCGACGTGATCCTCCACGCGCGCAAGGAGGTCGATCCGCGCGTCCGCGACCTCGTGACGATCCTCGCGAAGGAGGAGCTCGCGGCGGGCCGCCAGGTCGGCGACTTCACCGTCCAGCGGAAGATCGGCGAGAGCGACCTCGCCGTCGTCTACCAGGCCGTGCGCCAGGACGGCGCCGCGAAGGCGACGTACGCGCTGAAGCTGCTTCGCCGCGAGGCCATCCGCGACCGCCGCGCGGTCCACCGCTTCCTCACCGCGAACCGCCTCGTCGGGATGGTCGAGCACAAGGGGCTCCCGCGCCACGTCGAGGCGGGGGAGATCGACCCGGGGCGCTACTACGTCGCCTACGAGTTCATCGACGCGCAGCCGCTCGCGCAGCGCATCGCGCGCACCGGGCCGCAGTCGTACATGGAGCTCCGGCCGATCCTCCGCGGGATCCTCGAGCCCCTCGCCGCGATCCACAAGGCGCACCTCGTCCACGGGGATCTCAAGTCCGAGAACATCCTCGTCGCCGCCCGCGGCGGCGAGACGGACGTGACGCTCATCGACTTCGGCACCGATCGCCTCCGCACGCGCGCGGTCTCGGCGAACGGCCACACCGGCCTGCTCGCGGTCTTCGGCTCGCCGAAGACGATCGCGCCCGAGCTCGTCCGCGGCCGGCCTGCGGATCCGAAGAGCGACGTCTACGCCTTCGGCGCCGTCCTCTACGAGCTCCTCACGGGCAAGGCCGTCTTCCCGTCGGAGAGCGCGACGGACGCCGCGTTCGCCCACCTCACGCAGGACGCCGAGGCGCCGAGCCAGCGAGCGCCGCGCGGGTCGGTCGCGCGGGACATCGACCAGTTCGTCCTCTCCCTCCTCGCGAAGGATCCCGCGCGGCGCCCGAAGGACGCGCAGGCCGTCCTCGACGTCTTCGAGTCGATCGGCCGCGCGTCGGCTGCGATGCGCGCGTCCGGCACGATCGCCCCCGAGCGCGTCCAGAGCCTCGTCGACACGCTCCTCCAGGCCCCGAACGACGGCGACGTCGCGATGAGCCTGGAGAAGGCCGTCGACGAGGGCGCGGACGCGATGCGCGTCGGTGACGCGTTCGCCGCCGCGGCCGCGCAGGTCCGCGGCGCCTCCGCGGAGGAGCGGGAGACCAAGAAGGGGCTCCTCTACCGCGCCGGCCGCATCTTCGGCGTCGCCGCGAAGGATCCGAGCCGCGCCGAGCAGATGTACGCCGAGATCGTGGCGCTCGATCCGTCCGACGAGATCGCGCTCGTCGCGCTCGAGGAGGTCCGGAAGGCGCTCGGCAAGTACGAGGAGCTCGTCGAGATGCTCCTCGAGCGGAGCGGCACCGCCCCGCCGGGCGAGGAGCGCGCGCGCGCGCTCGCGGAGATCGGCCGCCTCTACGCGTCCGAGCTCGAGGATCCCGATCAGGCGGTCGTCGCGTACACGCAGGCGCTCTGCGAGGTCCCGACGAACGACGACTACGCGTCCGAGGTCGAGCGCCTCTGCGGCACGAAGCAGTCGGCGTGGTCCGAGCAGCTCGACACGATCACGGAGACGATCAAGGGCGGGCAGCTCTCGCCGTCCGACAACGCGGCCCTCCTCGGGCGCGCGGCGCGCTGGTACGACCAGAAGCTCTCGCGCGCGGACATGGCGCTCGCGGCCTACCAGCAGGTCCTCAGCTTCGACCCGGCGAACGACGCCGCCTCGGAGGGGATGACGAGCATCTACCGGCACGCGCAGCAGTGGCCGGAGCTCGTCGCGCTCCTCCTCTCGCGCGCCGACGTGGCGGCCACCGCGCCCCGCGCGCGGGATCTCCGCGCCGAGGCGGGCGAGGTGCTCGAGCAGCGCCTGAACGACACGAAGCGCGCGCGCGACCTCTTCGCCGCGATCCTGGGCGATGACCCGGGGCACGCCCGCGCCGGTGACGCGATGGCGCGCATCGCGGAGCGCACGGGCGACTTCGCGACCCTGGCCCAGATCCTCGAGCGCCGCGCCGAAGCGCGCCGCGGGGTCGAGAAGGCCGAGGCGCTCGCGAAGGTCGCGGAGGTCTACGAGGACCACCTGAACGATCTGCCGGAGGCAACGCGTCGCTTCGAGGCCGTCCTCGCCGTCGATCCGCGGAACCTCATCGCCCTGAAGGGGCTCGACCGCATCTTCAACCGCACCGGCAAGTACCGCGAGCTGCTCGAGGTCCTCGACCGGCAGATCGAGGTCGCCGCGACCCCGCGCCAGAAGATCAACCTCTACGAGCGCATCGCGGGCATCTACGACGAGGAGTTCCTCGACCACGTGCGCGCAGCCGAGGCCCTCGAGCTCGTCCTCGGGGTCGATCCGGCGCACGACGCGGCGCTCACGGCCCTCGCGCGCCACTACCGCGCGCTCGACAAGTGGGACTCCGCCGTCGCGATCTACGATCGTCACCAGGCGGTCACGACCGACGAGAACCGGAAGATCGAGATCCTCCTCGCGAAGGCCCGCACGCTCGGCGAGCAGATCGGCTCGCCCGAGCGCGCGATGAAGGCCTACGAGCAGGTCCTCACCATCCAGCCGACCCACGCGGGCGCGCTCGAGGCCCTCGCGCACCTGCGCGAGATGAGCGGCGACGCGCACGCGGCGCTCTCGGCGATCGAGGCCCTCGCCGCGAAGGCGGCGACGCCCGAGGCGAAGGCCGAGCAGTGGATGCGCGCGGGCCGCCTCCTCGAGACGCGCGGCGACAAGGACGGGGCGATCGAGCGCTACAAGATCGCGCTCGACACGAACCCCAAGGACGCCGCCGCGAGCTCTGCGCTGCGCAAGTCGTATGCGCACCGCGGCGACTGGCTCAGCGTCGTCGGGCTCGTCGAGAAGGAGCTCACGACGGCGGAGAGCGACCTCGCGAAAGCGCGGCTCTGGGCCGAGCTCGCGAAGGTCTACCACTCGCAGCTCGTCGATCCGCAGAAGGCGGAGGCCGCGGCGAAGAAGGCGATCGAGACGGACTCCTCGAACGCCGACGCGCTCATGGTCCTCGGTGACCTCGCCTTCGAGGGCAACCGGATGATCGAGGCGACGAAGTGCTACGAGTCGCTCGTCGGGCGCACGGGCGTCCTCGCGAAGGACGACGCGGTCCGCGTGCTCGTCCGCTTCATGGAGGCGTTCGGCAAGAGCCAGCCGCGCCCGTCGACGCCGTCGGCGTCCAACATGCCGGTCGCCTCGGGGAGCGACACGTCGGGGCCGGCCTCGAGCCGGATGGCGGCCGGAGGCCCGGCGAGTCAGGGGCGGATCTCGGTGCCGCCGGGCGGCCCGATGTCGATGCCGCCGCCGCCGGTCACGAACCCGCGGATGATGGTCGCCGTCGAGGCGCTGCAGGCGATCGGCAAGGTCGACGTCGACTCGCTCGCCCGCGCGGCCAACGCCCTCTTCGAGTTCGGTGACGCGCAGAGCGCGTACCGGATGCACCAGGACCTCTTCAAGAAGTACGGCGGCGAGCTCGCCGGGTCCGACCGCGCGGAGGCGCTCTACCACCTCGGCGAGAGCGCGCGGCGCTCGGGCGATCTCGACGCGGCGGTCCAGCCGCTCCGCGAGGCGGCCGACCTCGATCCCTCGAACCCGCGCCCGTTCCGGTCGCTCGCGCGCGTCTTCGACGAGAAGGGCGAGCACCAGAGCGCGATCAACGTCCGAAAGCAGCGCCTCCAGCTCGCGACGGGCGGCGAGCGCTTCGATCTCCTCCTCGAGATCGGCGACACGTTCTTCCAGCGCTTGAACGACCGCGCGGGAGCGTCGAAGGCCTACAGCCAGGCCCTCGAGGAGCGCCCCGACGACCGCAAGCTGCTCACGAAGCTGATGCAGCTCTACTCGGAGGAGAAGGACTGGGCGAAGCTCGTCGAGGTCGTCCTCCGCCTCGCCGACTTCGTCGAGGAGCCGAAGCAGCGCGCGAAGTACATGCACACGGCGGCGACGATCGCGTCGAAGCAGCTCGGCAAGGTCGACCAGGCCCTCGGCTTCTACGCGAAGGTCCTCGAGCTCGATCCCGCGAACACGAAGGCCCTCGACGAGGCGATGGACCTCTATCGCGGCAAGGGCCAGCACGCGAAGGTCGAAGAGCTCCTCAAGCGGCAGCTCGACGCGGCGAAGGTCGCGCAGGACCGCGAGAAGCTCGTGCGGATCCTCGACCAGCTCGGCGAGCTCTACCAGAAGCAGCTCGGCGAGCCCGAGCTCGCGATCGACGCGTACGAGGCGGCCCAGGCGTTCGACCCCGAGGGCAAGGGCAGGGCGGAGAAGCTCGCCGAGCTCTACGCGTCGGATCCGAAGCAGTACCTCGACAAGGCCGTGAAGGCGCAGGCAGGGATCCTCAAGAAGAACCCGTACCGCGTGGAGAGCTACAAGCTCCTCCGCAAGCTCTTCACCGACGCGAAGATGGCGGACCCCGCCTGGTGCATGTGCCAGGCGCTCTCGCTCCTCAAGCTGGCGGAGCCCGACGAGGAGCGCTTCTACAAGAAGCACCGCTCGGAGAACGCGGCGCCCGCGCAGTCGGCGCTCGACGCCTCGGCGTGGGATCTCCTCATGCACTGGGACCTCGACCCGCTGCTCACGAAGATCTTCGCCACCATCCAGCCGACGATCGTCCGCGTGCGCACGCAGCCGATCGAGCAGATGGGCTACGACCCGCGGTACGCGATCGACACGTCGATGCACCCGTACCCGGTCTCGCAGACCCTCTACTACGTGCAGGGCGTGCTCGGCATGCAGCCGCCGCTCGTCTTCCAGAACCCGAACGACGCGGGGTCGCTCGGCATGCTCCACGCGCGCACGCCGGCGATCGTCCTCGGGCGCGCCGCCTTCGACAGCCAGGTGTCGACCCAGGCGCTCGCCTTCACCGCGGGGCGCCACATGGCGTACTTCCGCCCGGGCCTCTACGTGAGGCACCTCGTGCCGACCGGCACGGGGCTCAAGGCGTGGCTCTTCGCCGCCATCAAGAGCTGCGTGCCGCAGTTCCCGGTGAGCGCCGATCTCCAGGGTCAGGTCGCGGAGGCGATGCAGGCCCTCGCGCAGGACTTCCAGGGTGCGGAGAAGGACAAGCTCGCGAGCGTCGTCTCGAAGCTCCTCCAGGCGGGCGGCGCGCTCGACCTGAAGAAGTGGGTCGCCGCCATCGACGCGACGGCCGACCGCGTGGGCTTCCTCCTCGCCCACGATCTCCAGCTCACCACCGAGGTCGTGCGCAACACGGAGGACGCGTCGAGCGTCCCGGTGAAGGAGCGCATGAAGGATGTCGTCCTCTTCGGCGTGAGCGAGGAGTACTTCGAGCTCCGGAAGAAGCTCGGCATCGGCATCGACGCCTGATCGGCCGCTCCGCGGCATGTGCCGAACGGGCGCACACGAGGCGCCCGCTTGTCACGTGTGTCCCGGGATCGGTACGGTTGGGAGAGCATGGGACGCCCTTGGCGCGCGGTCGCCGTCGCGCTCGTCACGAGTGGATCGGCGGTCGGCCTCACGCTGGCGTGCAGCAGCACGCCCTTCGGCGTGGACGGTCCGCCGCCGCCGGACGCTGGCGCGGCGGTACCGGACGCGGCCGCGGCCGAGGCCGGCGATCCCTGCGTCCAT
>JALHPN010000268.1 GCA_022842465.1 Polyangiaceae bacterium
GGCCATCGTGAGCGCGACGACCCCGAGCGCGGCGCCGCTGCCGGCCGCGCTCGCGCCGCCCGTCGACGAGCAGAAGCCGCCGCCGGCCTGACCGTTCGCGCGCTTGTACCCCGCCCAGAAGTCGTTGGTCTCCTCGGGGCGTGCGCAGTTGGGGGAGGAGAGCGCGCCGCGGTTGCCGAACGAGTCGGTCGCCGCGATGGCGACGGCGTACCGGGTGTCGTTGACGAGCGGCTGCCCCCCGATCGCCTCCGCCGTGACGCCGGCGCCCGTGTTCCCGGCGAGGCGGCCGCAGAGAAAGCGCTCGTCGAAGTCGTCGTCGGGGATGACCGTGGTGCTCGCGTCGCTCGTCGCCCGGAACGCGTCCGAGGAGCACGTCGAGTCGTCGGCCGGCACTTGTGTGCATCCTGCATCTTCGGTGACGACCTCGGCGTCGCCGCCGTCGCTCGTCACGATGGGATCGTTGCAGACCGTCTCCGTCGCCGCCGCATCGCCGCCGCCGGCCGTCGGCGCACAGTAGACGCTCACGCCGGTGAGATCCTGGACGCCGCCCTCCCCGACCGCCGTCCACGCCACGTGGAGCCGCGTGCTCCCGGGCAGGACGGTCACGCCCGTCAGGGCGGGCGGACCGATCGTGTCGACCTTGATGTCGACCGTCTCGTTGGCTGCCGGCGTCGCGAGCTGACCGGGCGCGTAGTACTGGAAGTTGAGGCTGATGTTCGTGAGATCGATCCTGCCGCAGATCGCGTCGCTGGTGTCGGTCGCCTTCGGATCCTGCGCCCCTTGCATGATGGTGCGTACGGGGATGTTGATCTGCGTGTTGATCTGGAGCGGGATGCCCGACGTCACACGCCAGCACGTCGGGTTCGCGCCCGTTCGGACCTGCTGCTCCGCGCACTTGTTGCCGGAGAGGCCAGCCCACACCTCGAACACGCCGTTCGTCGCGAAGCCGGAGAGGCTGATCGTGAAGCGGATGCGCTGGTCGTCCTTGCAGTCCTGGTAGCTCACGCCCTCCGGGTTCAGCGTGAGCGGTCGCTTCTGGAGCTGGTTGCCCTCGGGATCGGTGCGCGGGAGCGACTCGCGCTGGAAGATCGCGACCTGCTGCGCATGCGCGAGCCCCGGGGCGAAGAGGACGACGAGCACGAGCACGCTGGGGAACGCGAGCGCGAGCGCGTAGGGCAAGCGTCGAAGCATGAGAATCGGCCACGGAGCATAGCGCGTGCCAAGCGGAAGAGGGGAGAACGCTTGCGCGATCTGCGGGCGTTCCTCCCAGGCCCCCGCCAACGTGACAGCGGTTCGGGGGACGCGGCGGGCAGGCCGGACAATCTGACAAGCGCGTCCGCGGGGGCAGAGCCCCCCGGCCGAAGCCCTGTGCTAGGAGCCGTGCTCCCCATGCCGTCCGTCTCGAGCCGCCGACACGGCGGAACGCCCGCGTCGCCGCCCGTATCGCGTAGCCGTGCGAAGGAGCCGGACGCCATCGAGGTGCGAGGCGCGAGGGTCCACAACCTCGACGTCCCCCACCTCTCCATCCCGAAGCGGGCGCTCGTCGTCTTCACCGGGCCGAGCGGCTCCGGAAAATCGAGCCTCGCCTTCGACACGCTCTACGCGGAGGGACAGCGCCGCTACCTGGAGACGCTCTCGGCCTACGCGCGTCAGTTCCTCGGTCAGCTCGAGCGACCGCAGGTCGATCGCATCCGCGGCCTCTCACCGACGATCGCGATCGAGCAGAAGAGCGCCGCGTCGAATCCGCGCTCGACGGTGGGGACGATCACGGAGGTCTACGACTACCTCCGCGTCCTCTACGCCCGCGTCGGCGAGCAGCGCTGCGTCGCCTGCGGCAAGCCCGTGCGCGCGCAGAGCCCGCAGGAGGTCGCGCGAGCGATCGCGGCCCTCCCTCGAGGCTCGAAGGTGCGCGTCCTCGCGCGGCTCGTCACGCATCGGAAGGGCGAGTTCCGCGACCTCTTCGACGACCTCAAGGCGCGCGGCTTCCTCCGGATGGAGGTGGACGGCGAGGCGTGCTCGCTCGACGCCCCGCCCACGCTCGCGAAGCACGTGAAGCACACGATCGACCTCGTCGTGGACCGCGTCGTCGTGGGCAGCACGAGCGTCTCGCGGCTCACGGAGGCCGTCGAGAACGCGCTCCGCGAGGGCAAGGGCGAGATGGTGGCTGCCGTGAGCGAGGGCTCGGGTCCCGAGCGCCGCGTCCCCTTCAGCGCCAGCCGCGCGTGCTGCGGCCGGAGCTACCCCGAGCTCTCTCCCCAGAGCTTCTCGTTCAACAGCCCGATCGGGAGCTGTCCGGACTGCCACGGGCTCGGCACGCGGATCGAGATCGACCCGAGCCTCGTCGTCGTCGACCCGACGCTCTCGATCAAGCGCGGCGCGATCGTGCCCTGGGCGAGCGCGATGACCCGCGGCGAGGGATGGATCTTCCGCATCGCGGAGGCCGCCGCGAAAGCGTGCAACGTGAAGCTCGACACGCCCTGGAAGGACATCCCGAAGGAGAACAAGCGGAAGCTCCTCTTCGGCATCGGGAGCGAGAAGCTGAAGGTCTCGTGGGGCAAGGAGGGGACCGACAGCCACGGCACGTTCCGCGCGAAGTTCGAGGGCGTCGTCCCCCAGCTCGAGCGTCTCTACCGCGAGACCTCGAGCGAGCAGATGCGCGAGCACTACAAGCGGTTCTTCCGCGACCGGCCGTGCAAGGCGTGCGGCGGCAAGCGGCTCCGCGCGGAGACCCTCGCGGTCTACGTAGGCGAAAGGAACATCGCCGAGCTCACGTCGATGACGGTGGCCGGCGCGCTCGATCACGTGCGTGCCCTCTCGCTCGGCCCCGCGCAGAAGCGCATCGCCGAGGGGGCCATCACGGAGATCGACGCCCGCCTCCGCTTCCTCCTCGACGTCGGCCTCGAGTACCTCACCCTCGACCGCGGCGGCCCGACGCTCTCGGGCGGCGAGGCGCAGCGCATCCGGCTCGCGAGCCAGCTCGGCAGCGAGCTCTCCGGCGTCATGTACGTCCTCGACGAGCCGTCGATCGGCCTCCACGCGCGGGACAACGCGCGCCTCGTCTCCACGCTCCGGCACCTCCGCGATCTCGGGAACACCGTGCTCGTCGTCGAGCACGACGAGGAGACGATCCGCGCGGCCGACCACGTCGTCGACTTCGGGCCCGGCGCCGGTCACCTCGGCGGAAAGGTCGTCGCCGAAGGGACGCCCGCCGCGCTCGCCGCGAACCCGAAGAGCCTGACGGGTGCCTTCCTCTCGGGTCGGAAGCGGATCGAGGTGCCGGCGGTCCGGCGCGAGCCGAAGGCGTGGATCGAGGTGCTCGGCGCGCGCGAGCACAACCTCCGTAACGTCGACGCCAGGATCCCCCTCGGCGTCTTCTGCTGCGTGACCGGCGTGAGCGGCGCGGGCAAGAGCTCGCTCGTCAACGGCATCCTCCTCCCCGCGCTCGCCGCGAAGCTCCACGACAGCCAGGAGCCCGTGGGGCTCCACAGGTCGCTGAAGGGCATCGGCGCGATCGACAAGGTCATCGCGATCGACCAGAAGCCGATCGGCAGGACCCCGCGCTCGAACCCCGGCACCTACACGAAGTCGTTCGATCTGATCCGCGAGGTGTTCGCGCAGCTCCCCGAGGCCCGCGCGCGCGGCTACGACGCGGGGCGATTCTCGTTCAACGTGAAGGGCGGTCGCTGCGAGGCGTGCGGCGGAGACGGCGAGGTGAAGGTGGAGATGCATTTCCTCGCCGACGTCCGCGTTCCCTGCGAGGTCTGCCTCGGTCGTCGGTACGACGACGCGACCCTCGAGATCCGCTGGAAGGGGAAGAACATCGCCGACGTCCTCGAGACGAGCGTCGAGGAGTGCGTCGAGCTCTTCTCCGCGTTCCCGGCGCTGAAGCGCATCCTCGACACCCTCGTCGCGGTCGGCCTCGGCTACATGAAGATCGGGCAGAGCGCGCCCACCCTCTCGGGCGGCGAGGCGCAGCGTGTGAAGCTCTCACGCGAGCTCGGCAAGAGCGGGACCGGACGCACGCTCTACGTGCTCGACGAGCCGACCACGGGGCTCCACTTCGAGGACATCCGGCGCCTCCTCTCCGTCCTGCAACGCCTCGTCGACGCCGGGAACACCGTCCTCGTCATCGAGCACAACCTCGACGTCGTGAAGTGTGCAGATTACATCCTCGACCTCGGGCCCGAGGGCGGTCACAAGGGCGGCCTCGTCGTGTGCACGGGCACGCCCGAGGAGGTGGCCCGCGAGCCGCAGTCGTTCACCGGCCGATTCCTGAAGGATCTCCTTCGCACGCGCGCTGGCCAGCGCGGCCAGGCCTGATACCATCCCGGGGCCGTGCCGTCGCCCGAAGAGCCGCTCGAAGAGGCGACCGTCGTCTCGGGTCTCCCGGACGTCGACGTGGCGACGTCGATCACGAGCGCGGACTCCGCCTCGGCCGCCGTCGAGTCGGAGCCGCCGCCCTCGCCGCTCGTCCCCCGACAGGGAGATGGCCGCGGCGCGAGCGCACCTCCCGGACGGGCGACGTCGAGCCCGCCGTTCGTCCCCCGCGCCGTGATGCGCCCGATGGTCGCGCGGGGCTCGGGGCGACCGTCGGCTCCCCCTTCGACGGTCGCCTCCGGACCGCCGGACGTCGAGCCCGCGGCCCCCCCGACGCTGCCCTCGGAGTCGCCGCCGGTCGTGGGCGGCCTGTCCATGGGCGATCCGATCGCGGGTAAATACGTCATCACCGAGGTGCTCGGTCGAGGAGGCATGGGCCAGGTGCTCGCCGCCCGTCACACGGAGCTCGGGACGATGGTGGCGATCAAGGTCGTCCTCCCTGAGGCGCTCGGTGCCGAGGCGACGATCGCGCGGTTCAAGCGCGAGGCGCTCGCGATGGCACGCCTCCGGAGCGAGCACGCCGTCCGCATCCTCGACGTCGGCGACGCGAACGGGATGCCGTTCATCATGATGGAGTACCTCGAGGGCAACGACCTCGCGTCGGAGCTCCGGCGGCGCGGACCTCTGCCGATCCGCGAGGCGGTGCGGTACGTCCTCGAGGCGATCGACGTCCTCGCCGAGGCGCACGACCTCGGCATCGTGCACCGCGACCTGAAGCCCGGGAACATGTTCCTCGCGTGGCGTCCGTCCGGCGCGCGCTCGATCCGCGTGCTCGATTTCGGCATCGCGAAGCCGATGATCGGCGCGCCGATGCCGAGCGAGGACGACCTCGCCGGCCGCGCCCCCGGCAAGCTCACGGCGTTCGGCATGACGCTCGGCACCCCACACTTCATGGCGCCGGAGCAGGTCTCGAGCGGCGCGATCGGCCCGCACACGGACGTGTGGGGCGTCGGTGCGACGCTCTACACGCTCCTCACCGGCGCGTTCCCGTTCACGGGCCCGACGGTGTCGCTCATCTGCGGCGCGGTCTGCTCGCTGCCGCCCATCGCCCCGCGCGACCGCCGTCCGGAGATCCCGGTCGCCCTCGAAGCGATCATCCTCAAGTGCCTCGAGAAGGCGCCGAACAAGCGCTTCGTCTCGATCCGCGAGCTCGCCGCGGCCCTCGGGCATGCCGTGAACCTCGAGCCGCCGTCGACGACGATGGGACTTCGCGTCCCGAAGCCGCGCTCCCGCGGCGAAGGCGCCGGCCCCGCCGAGGGCGACGCCGTCCTCTCTCCTCCGGAGAGCGCGGCTCGGGGATCGCGTCCGTCGATGAAGCCGGGCGCGAGCCCCCGCCGCCGCTCCGATCCCCAGGTCGCTCCCGCGCGTGCCGCGAGCGGATCCCACGGGTCCATCTCGGCTCAGTTCGCCACGTCGCGCACCGCAGGCTCCGATCGCCCCGGCGCGTCCGTCGCGGCGCCAGAGGGCGCACGACGCGCGCGCCTCGTCGCCGTCGCGGCCGTCGTCGGCCTCGTCGTCGCGGGCGCCGCCACCGTCGAGCTCCTCGCGCGTCGCGCTCCCGGTCCAAGCTCCACCCTGGCCGCTGCCGCCTCCTCCAGCCGCCGCCTCGCCGCCGCCGCCAACCTCCTCGCCGTCTCCGCGTCGAAGTCGCTCGGTCCGTGAGGTGAAACGCCCCGCGGCCGGCGAGGCTAGCGGTGGGCCTCGTCTCGGGTACCCTCGCCGGCGCGCCTGCAACGCGTGGAGGACCCCATGGCCGCCAAGAAGAAGTCGACGAGCGCGAAGGCCCGTCCGTCCGAGCGCTTCCCCGTCCCTGTCGCCGCGAGGGTGCCGCCGTCGCTCGCGAAGGCCTTCGACGACGTCCTGCCGGCGCACGAGGGCAGGTTCGTCTTCGCGCTCCCCTTCCGCGGCGCGTCGGACAAGCGGGTCGTGCGGTTCGATCCCCACGGCGCGTGGGATCTCATGAGCTCGTACGGCGACTCGCTCCCCCAGACCGCCGCCTACGTCCCGCTCGCGACCGCAGGCAAAGCGGACGACAACGAGTGCTTCGCGGTCGACCCTTCGTCCGCAGAGCTCCCCGTCCACTTCTTCGAGCACGAGGCGGGCTACCACCCCTTCGCGCCGTCGCTCGACGCGTTCCTCGGCGCGTTGCTGAAGAAGGGGGAGAGGACGCCGTTCGAGAAGCTCGAGGCGCTCGTCGAGAAGGCGAGCGCGCTCCAGGAGAAGGAGAAGAACGACGCCGTCGTCGCGCTGCTCGCCCCCGCCGTGGAGGCGCTGCCGCGCGTGGCCTACGGCGACGACGCGGCCGACGACGTCGGCCGAGCCTTCAACATCCTCGGCCTCGCCTACCGCGCGACCAAGGATGCCGAGCGCGCGACACGCGCCTTCGAGCGCGCGCGCGCGGTGGGCAACGACGACGCTACCCTCAACCTCGCGTCGCTCTTCGAGGACGAGAAGGATTTCGCGCGATGCGCGGCGATCGCGGAGGAGCTCCGCGCGGTCGCCATCCGCGGCCGAGATCCGTACGAGTGGTTCTGGTCGCGCAACTACGCGGGGCGTGCCCACGCGCGGCTCGGGCATACGGCGCGCGCGGTTCGCGCCTTCCACGAGGTCGACGTCGAGCTCCGTCGCGCGCACCCGAAGTACATCGCCGAGGCGCGCACGAGCCTCGACGCGCTGGTCGCCGAGGGCGGCGCCCCGGGCGAGCTCGCCGCCTCGATCCTCTCCTGGTTCGGGCGGACGACCACTCCGACGCCGGAGGAGGCCGCGCGCCTCCGCGCCTTCTGGAGCGCGCTCCCGCCGAAGGTCCGCGCGAAGCTCGCCGCCGACAAGAAGCTCGGCGAGGCCCCGACGGACGAGGCGCTCCTCGATCTCACCCGGGCGACGTCTATCGACCTCGAGGGCACGGGCGTCGCGGATCTGGCCTTCCTCGCCGCCTTCGTCCGGCTGGACCACCTCGACGCGAAGAAGAACGCCCTCGAGAGCCTCGCGACCCTGCCAGCCCTGCCGAAGCTCGCCTTCCTGAGTCTGAACGAGGGCAAGCTCACGTCGCTCGAGGGCATCGAGCGCGCGCCGAACCTCGAGTACCTCTACGCGCGCAAGAACCAGCTCACGTCGCTCGCGGGGCTCGAGAGGCTCGGCAACCTGCGCGAGCTGGACGTCTCGGGGAACAAGGTCTCGGATCTGGGCCCCGTGGGCGAGCTCGCCGCGCTGCGGAAGCTCGACATGCGCGACACCGCGGTCGTGGACCTCGGACCGCTTTCGGGCTGCCGAGACCTCGAGGAGATCGACCTCGTCGGCTCGAGCAAGGTCCAGCGCGGGCTCGCCGCGCTCACGCGCTCGGCCGAGCTGCGCGAGATCAGCGGCGTCTCCTGGAAGGTCCCCCGCGCCGAGGCCGAGGCGTTCGTCGCGGCGCGGCCCGACGTCGACCTGTCCGTCGAAGGCATGAAGCGCTACGCGAAGCACGAGACGACCGACGACGATCGCGCGTGGTGGAAGCGTCTCGCGTCGAACGTGCCCCTCCGGGAGGCGATCTGGAAGGACAGGGCGGACGCCGACGAGCCGATCGACGAGCAGCTCGGGAAGCTGCGCCACGAAGATCACTTCTCCCTCGCGAGCGAGGGGATCTCGTCGATCGCCGAGCTCGCAGCGTGCGCGAGCGTTCGCTTCCTCGACATCGCGCGGAACCCCGTGGCCGATCTCGCCCCCCTCGCCGATCAGGTCGCGATGACGCACCTCCGTGCGAGCGCGACGAAGGTGACGAGCGTGGCGTCGCTCCGGAAGCTGACGCGCCTCTTCGAGCTCCGCCTCGGAGGCGCCCCGCTCGCGTCGCTCGACGGCCTCGAAGCATGTCGTGCCCTCGAGATCCTCGAGCTCGACGACACGGCCGTCACCTCGCTCGCGCCGCTCGCCGGCGTCGCCGCGCTCCGGCGCTGCACGTTCAGCGGGGCCCCCGTCGCCGATCTCGCGCCGCTCGCGAGCCACGTCGGGCTCGGTCGCGTCGACTGCAGCGCTTCGCGCGTCACCGACCTCACGCCGCTCGCGGCGTGCACTGGACTCACGCGGGTCGACTGCTGGGGGCTCCCGGGCGTCTCCGGGCTCCTCGCCCTCGCGGCGCTCCCGCAGCTGAACGCGGTCTACAGCCGCGGCGCGTTCGGCTCGGCGGAGCTCGCGGCGTTTCGCACGGCGCGCCCCGACGTCGACGTCGACTGAGACGAGGGCACGGCGCGGGCGAGGCCCGCGAGGAAGAGGGCGACGACGACCTGCTCGACGTCGCGCGGCGCGCCGAGGTGAGCGGCGAGGGCCCCCTCCGTCCACGGTCGGGCGGAGAGGGCTTCGAGGACACGGATTTCCCCCGCCGTCGCGAACGTCGCCGCCACGTCGCGGCTGACCTCCACGAGCGAGCCTCCGACCCGCGCGAGGATCGCGAAGCTCGCGCGGTGATCGACCGCACCGCGCACGAGCGCGAGCATCGTGTCGAGGCGCGGGCTCGCCCAGGGCTCGCCGCCGCCCGCGACGCCGCCGCCCTCGACCTTCGAGGCGAGGCGATCGAAGCCCGACGAGAAGAGGAAGCTGGTCGCGGGCGGGAGCCTCGCCAGTCGGCCGACGCGGGCGACGACCTGGGCACGGAGCGCGCGCTCGACCCAGGCGCGGTCGACGCCGTGGCAGCCGACGAGGCACTCGCCGAGGAGGATGCCCAGGCTCTCACTGCGCGCGAGCGCCTCGGCGACCACCGGCGCGGAGACGACCCCCCAACGCTCGAGGGTCTCCCCGAGGAGACATGCGCGCTCCGCGAGCTCTGCCTTCGCAGCCACCCCGTCGACCACGTAGACGTGGTGCGTCGCGCCGTCCGGCTCGACGATCGTGAGCGTGCCGGTCGCGCGTCGCGCGGCGAGGCTCGCGAAGACCAGGGGGGCGGGCCGGCGCGCGAAGGTTCCGATGCGCACCGAGCCCTCGGCCGGGGTCATCGTCGTCATCTCGGGCATTCCCGAGGAGGTCGAGCACGCCGCGTGCCGGGTCCCGCAGCCGCCCCGTTGCGCGAAGGGGTGAACGCGACGTGAAGGCCGTCGTGCGCTCGAGGTTCACACGATGTGAAGGGTCAGCGCTTCCGCGGACGCTGGAGGCCGTACTTCTCCATCTTGTTGATCAGCGTGCGCCGCGACACCGAGAGGAGCTTCGCCGCCTCCGTCTGGTTGCCCCCCGTCCGCTGGAGCGCCTCGAGGACGCGATCACGTTCGAAGGCCTCGTCAGGTCGGAGGGGTCGGCCGAGCGGCTCCCCCTCGAAGGTGGGACCGAGCGCGGGGACCCCGAGCGCCGGGGTCGCGGTCAGGAGACCACCGCCGGCCGAAGGCGACGCCGTCGCGGCGGCGTGCGAGCGACGTTCGCGCACCGACGCCGGCTCGAGGCCTCCGTCCTCCGGGAGGAGCAGATGCTCGAGGCCGAGCGCGTGACCGCCCGCGGCGAGGACGAAGGCCCGCTCGACGACGCTCTTGAGCTCGCGGATGTTCCCCGGCCAGGCGTAGTTGACGAGCGCTTGCTTCGCGCTGTCCGTGAGCCCCGGGGCGGGGCGCGAGGCGCGCGCCGCGCTCAGGCGCACGAAGCGCTCCGCGAGCGGGAGGACCTCGAGGGGCCGGCGGCGGAGCGGCGGCAACGTCACCGCGACGCCGTTGAGTCGGAAGAAGAGATCCGAACGGAACGTCTGAGCCTGGATCGCGAGGGACAGATCCCGGTTCGTCGCCGCGACGTAGCGGACGTTCACGCGCTTCGACTTCACGCTACCGAGCCGGATCACCTCGCCGTTCTCGAGGACCCGGAGGAGCTTCGCCTGCGTCTCGAGCGGCAGCTCGCCCACCTCGTCGAGGAACACCGTCCCGCCGTCGGCGGCCTCGAAGAGGCCCGGCTTGGCCTGCATCGCGCCCGTGAAGGCGCCACGCTCGTGTCCGAACAGCTCGCTCTCCAGGAGAGAGCCCGAGAGGGCCGCGCAGTTCAGTCGGAGATAAGGGCCCGCCGCGCGGGCAGAGCGCGCGTGCACCTGGGAGGCGAAGACCTCCTTGCCGGTGCCCGTCTCGCCGAGGACGAGGATCGGGAGATCGCTCGCGGCGACGACCTCGAGCATCGCGTAGAGACGACGCATCGTCGGGTCGACGAGGAGCGGACCGTCGTCCGCATGCCCCCCGGCGCCTGGCTGCACGTCGCCGGTGCTCGCCGCGTTGGCGGTCGCCCCCGGCGCGACGGGGCCGCGGTGCAGCATCATCGTCGCGGAGCCGATCTCGACGACGACGCCGACGTCGAGGCCCTCGCGCTGACCGGCCTCGAGCCGACGGCCCTTCACGATCGTGCCGTTGCGGCTCCCGAGATCCTCCAGCACGCGCCCGTCGAGGACCGCATGACGGCGCGAAACCGAGTCGTCGTGGATGACGAGGTCACACTCCGGAGCACGTCCGATCACGAGCCGCGGGCGGTTCGGCATCGGAACGACCGTGACGCCCGACGCGCTGCTCAGCACGACGAAGAGCCCCTCGTTCGGCCGGTGTCTCAGGTCGGACGTGGTCGCGTCGGGATGGCGCGTCACGATGGACATCGTACACGGCCGGCGTCGCTCAGCGTACGAGCATCTCGACCACGAGCGGCGCGACGACGGGCGTGACCACGCCGCTGAGGCCCATCCCGAGGGCGGCGAAGCCCGCCTCGAGCGCGCCGAGCTGGACCGCGCGGGCCGTGCCGACGCCGTGGGCGGCGACGCCGAGGGCGAGCCCACGG
>JALHPN010000269.1 GCA_022842465.1 Polyangiaceae bacterium
CCCGGGAGCGGCGGTCCGCCCGGCCCGCCCGGCGCGCCCGGGATCCCGGCCATGCCGCCGGGCTGGTTCATCATCAACATCGTGCCCTTGAACTTCGGGGCCGCGGCCTTCAGCGCGAAGTTGCACTTCGAGCACGTCTGAGCCGTTTCGGGATTCTGGGTGCCACAGTTCGGACAGAACACGAAGACCTCCGCGATCGAGCCGCGTCAGGGACTTGGAGGAGAAGACGCCGCGAGCATAGCGGCCGGCGCGCGCGCTCCTCAAGTAGACAGATCGTCGGGACGTCGCATCCGCCGCCGCAGCCTCGGCGACGAGCGTCGCGGCGAGGGGCCGCGCAATTGCTTCGCGACCGCAGGCCGTCCTTGACATCAATCGCGCTTCCGCCCTAGCGTGCGCGCGCGAAAAACCCCAATTTTGCGGGGCGTTTCACGAGACCCATGCCCTTCGCCCTCACCCCCGAACGCGATCGCGAGCTCGACGAGATCCTGAAGCGCTATCCGACGCGCATGGCGGCGTGCATCCCGGCGCTCCATCTCTGTCAGGACCAGAACGGCTGGGTCAGCGACGAGGTCGTCCTCTGGGTCGCCCATCGCCTCGATCTGCCGCCCGCCCACGTGAAGGGCGTCGTCACGTTCTACACGCTCTTCAACCAGCATCCGGTCGGCAAGCACCAGGTCTGGGTGTGCCGAACGCTTCCCTGCGCCCTCCGCGGCGCGGGCGAGGTATTGCATCACTGCGAGAAGAAGCTCGGCATCAAGCCGGGCGAGACGACGCCGGACGGGAAGATCACCCTCCGCACGGCCGAGTGCCTCGCCAGCTGCGGCACCGCTCCGATGGTCCAGGTGGACAAGGAGTACCACGAGAACCTCACCCCCCAGACGCTCGACGCTCTCCTCGAGAAGCTGCAGCGCACCTAAGCGTGGGACCATGCTGAAGCGAACGAACTACCTCACGAAGGTCTACGGCCTGGCCAACGGGTGGACGCTGCCCGTCTACGAGCGCGAGGTCCGCGGCTACGAGACGGCGCGACGTGTCCTCACGACGATGGCCCCCGCCGACGTCGTGAACGAGGCGAAGAAGGCGAACATCCGCGGGCGCGGCGGCGCCGGCTTCCCGATGGGGGTGAAGTGGAGCTTCATGAAGCCCCACCCGACCAAGCCCGCGTACCTCGTCATCAACGCGGACGAGGGCGAGCCCGGGACGCACAAGGACCGGACGATCATGGAGGAGAACCCTCACTCCGTGATCGAGGGCTGCATCATCGGCTGCTTCGCGATCGGCGCCCACGTCGCCTACGTCTACGTCCGCGACGAGCTCCACCTCTCGAAGGAGCGCCTCTGGAGCGCGATCAAGGAGGCGAAGGCGAAGGGCTACCTCGGCGCGCGTCCGTTCGGGAAAGACTACGCGGTCGACGTCGTCGTCCACACCGGGGCCGGCGCGTACATCTGCGGGGAGGAGACGTCGCTCCTCAACTCGCTCGAGGGAAAGCGCGGCGAGCCGCGGCTGAAGCCGCCCTTCCCCGCCCAGGCGGGCGCCTTCGGCTGCCCGACGACCGTGAACAACCTCGAGACGATCGCCGCGGTCCCGTCCGCGTTCCAGATCGGCTGCGAGGAGTTCTCGAAGCTCTCCGCCATCCATCACCTGAACGACGGCGGCGTCCGCCTCTTCGGCGTGAACGGTCACGTGAAGAAGCCGGGGGTCTTCGAGTGCGCGGTCGGCCTCACGCTCCGCGAGCTCGTCTACGACCTCGGCGGCGGCATCGAGGGCGACAAGCCGCTCTTCGCGATCATCCCCGGCGGGTCGTCGACACCGGTGCTCCGCGCCGAGGACGTCGTGAACGCGCCGGACGAAAAATCGCCGCTCCATGCGTGGCACGGAAAGTCCGTCCTCGACGTTCCGCTCGGCGTCGACACGTTCCGAGGCCTCGGCACGATGCTCGGGACGTGCTGCGCGACGGTCATGGCGGAGGGGACCGACCCGGTCGCCGCCTTCCACAACCTGATGCAGTTCTACCGCCACGAGTCGTGCGGCCAGTGCACGCCGTGCCGCGAAGGCTCGGGCTGGCTCCTCCGTACCGCGGAGAAGCTGATGGACGGCACGTGCACGATGGAGGAGCTCGATCAGCTCCACGACATCGCGAACAACATCATGGGCAACACGATCTGCGCCTTCGGCGAGGGGACGGCGATGCCGGCCCTCGGCTTCCTGAAGAAGTTCAGGAAGGAGTTCGAGGCGTACGTCCGCGGTGAGCGCAGCGGCCGTGACGCGCGCCTCACCGCGACCACGTGGGGATGAGGAGGAAGCCGACGTGAACGCCACCGAGCTGTTTCTGGGTCAGGCTTACTTCTTCGTCTGCGCGGCGGTCGCGCTGGCAGGCGCGCTCATCACCGTCATCGCGCGGAATCCGATCCGCGGCGCGATGGGGCTGCTCGTCATGATCCTCGCGATCGCCGGGATCTTCCTCGCGCTCCATGCGCAGTTCCTCGCGGCGATCCAGCTGATCGTCTACGCGGGCGCGATCGTCGTCCTCTTCCTCTTCGTCATCATGCTGCTCGGGCCGGACGCGACCCCGCCGCACGATCACCGGGGCCGCATCCCGCGCACGATCGGAGGCGCCCTCTTCGGCGCGACCGGCCTCGTCGCGATGTACCTCCTCGTGAAGACGGCCCCCACCCACCCGATGATCGCGGGCGCGGCCAAGGCCTCCGCGAACGCAGCCGACGCGAGCAAGCTCCTCGCGAGCGCGCCGGCCGACTTCGGCAGCGTCGACGCCTTCGGACGGGTCGTCTTCACGCAGGCACTCCTCCCCTTCGAGCTCTCGAGCGCGCTCCTCATGGTCGCCATCATCGGCGCCGTCGCGGTCGCGCGCGGCCGCTCGAAGTCCGAAGCGCTGGAGGCCCAGGAAGAGACGCCCGTTGCCCAAGCCCATGCCCGCAAGATGAAGCCGGAGGCGTCCCCGTGATCCCCGTCGAGTACTACGTCGCGCTCTCCGCGATCCTGTTCACCATCGGCGGGGTCGGCTTCCTCGTCCGCCGCAACGTGCTCGTCACGCTGATGAGCATCGAGATCATGCTGAACGCGGTCAACGTCGCGTTCGTCGCGTTCAACCGCGTGAGGGCGGACTCGCACACCGGGCAGGTGTTCGCGTTCTTCCTCATCGCCGCCGCCGCCGCCGCCGTCGCGGTCGGCCTCGCCATCGTCCTCTCGCTGTTCCGCGTCCGTCGCACCGTGCGATCGGACGAGGCCGACCTCCTGAAGAACTGAGAACCAGGCTTCTGATGAAGGACTTTCTCCTCGGCTTCCTGGCGAACAAGGACGACTGCCGGCTCATCGGCTTCGTCCTCGCCTTCCCGCTCCTCGGCGCGTTCGTGAACGGCGTCTTCGGCCGTCGCCTAGGCAAGGACGCGGTGCGCCTCATGGCGCTCGCCGCGCTCGGGCTGAGCTTCGCCGCCGCCGCGCTCGCGTTCGTCGCGCTCGACATCTCGGTCGGACAGCACGTCCACAAGCTGACCTGGACCGCCTGGGACTGGATGTCCACGAACGGCAGGCCGGGCGGCGGCAGCGTCGACATTCCGGTCAAGTTCAGCGTCGACGCGCTCTCGGGCGTCATGATGCTCGTCGTGACGGGCGTGGGCTTCCTCATCCACGTCTACGCGTCCGAGTACATGGCAGCGGACAAGGCCTACTGGCGCTTCTTCTGCTACCTGAACCTGTTCGTCTTCTCGATGCTCGTCCTCATCCTCGGGGACAACTTGCCGGTGCTCTTCGTCGGCTGGGAGGGCGTCGGTCTCTGCAGCTACCTGCTCATCGGCTTCTGGTACACGAAGCTGCCGAACGCCGCCGCCGGCAAGAAGGCGTTCATCGCGAACCGCATCGGCGACTTCGGCCTCATCTGCGCGATGTTCCTGCTCGTGTACTACACGGGCAAGCTCGACTGGTCCGGCATCGCGGCGAACGTCGACGCGCTCGTCACGCCGGGCGCGAGCCAGCAGGTGCACCTCTGGCCGATCGGCGGCGGGCAGTTCCAGGACACGAAGCTCGGTCCGATCACGATCCCGCTCCACCTGCTCCAGCCCGGCACGGCCTGGTCGATCACGGCGGCGACGGCGGTGGGGCTCATGCTCTTCCTCGGGTGCACCGGCAAGAGCGCGCAGATCCCGCTCTACGTCTGGCTCCCCGACGCGATGGCGGGTCCGACGCCGGTCTCGGCGCTCATCCACGCGGCCACGATGGTCACGGCGGGCATCTACCTCATCTGCCGCCTCTCCTTCGTGTTCGTGATGTCGCCCGCGGTGATGTTCATCATCGCGCTCACCGGCGCGACGACGGCGCTCTTCGCGGCGACGATCGCGCTCGTCCAGAACGACATCAAGAAGGTGCTCGCCTACTCCACGGTGAGCCAGCTCGGCTTCATGTTCCTGGGCGTCGGCTCGGGCGCGTTCACGGCCGGCTTCTTCCACGTCTTCACCCACGCGTTCTTCAAGGCCTGCCTCTTCCTCGGCGCCGGGTCCGTCATCCACTCGATGCACGCGCGGATCCACGACGACGACCGCTCGCAGGACATGCGGAACATGGGCGGTCTCCGGAAGTACATGCCGCTCACGTACGGCACCTTCGCGGCGTCGACGCTGGCGATCATCGGCTTTCCGCTCACGTCGGGCTGGTTCAGCAAGGACGAGATCCTCGCGATGGCCCTCGTGAACAAGCCCGTCCACCCCATGGCGGAGCGGGTCGCGAAGGCGGGCCTCGCCTGGACGCCGCCGACCTGGGCTCCCTGGCTCCTCTGGGGCATGGGCATCCTCGCCGCGACGATGACGGCCTTCTACATGTGCCGATGCCTGTTCCTGACCTTCTGGGGTGACTTCCGGGGTTGGACGATCGGCAGGCCGTCGATGCTCGCGCCGGCGGATGCGCACGCGCACGACGACCACGGGCACGGCGGCGACGAGGACGAGGACGGCCACCACCACGAGGAAGACCTCTCGCAGCCGGGGCTCCCCCCGCACGAGTCGCCTCGCGCGATGACGATCCCGCTCCTCGTCCTCGGCACCGCCGCGATCGTGGCGGGGCTCGTCTTCAACCCGGCGGCGGTGAAGCTCTTCAAGCACGACTTCAGCTACCTCCCGATGGAGCACTGGCTCGACCCGGTGTTCGAGGAGGCGAAGAAGGGCGTCGGCAGCTGGGGTGACGAGCACAAGCGTCACTCCCTCGAGCTCGTGTCTCTCGTCGCGGCGTTCTTCGCGTTCGCGATCGGCAGCGGCGTCGCCTACTGGACGTACATCCTCCAGGCCGGAAAGCCGGCCCGCGAGCTCGCGTCCAAGGTCCCCGCCCTCTACCAGTGGGCGCTCGACAAGTGGCGTGTCGACGAGGCGTACGAGAAGACGATCATCGGCGGCGTCGACGCGCTCGCCGACACCGCGGCCTCCGTGGACCAGGGTGTCGTCGACCTCCTCCTCGCCCGCGTCACCTCGCTGACCGTCGCGGCGCTCGGCACCGTCCTCCGGACGATCCAGAACGGCGTCGTCCACGTCTACGCGGCCGTGATGGTGGTCGGCTTCGTCGGCGTCGGCTGGTTCTTCACGTCCGCGCACGCGGACTTCTCCGTCCAGGAGTCGAACGGCGACTACACGCTCGTCGCGGCTCCCGGCCCCGGGTACGGCTTCAAGTGGTACCCGGAGGCGGGCGGCAAGCCCCAGAGCGAGGCGTTCGTCGGCAACGACACCCTCAAGGTCCATCTCGACGAGGGCAAGTCGCAGACCGTGAAGCTCGAGGTGGTGAACACCTTCGGCCGCACGAGCGCGAAGGAGCTGACCCTCACGCGCCCGAAGACCGAAAAGGTCGAGAAGCAGATCGTGGGAGAGCGCTGATCATGGCCTCGAAGACCTCCGACACCCATCTCCACGCGCCGTCCGGACGGCCTGCCTGGGTAACGCCCCTCTTCCTCTTCCTCGGTCTCGTCATCGTCGCCGTGGTGGCGACGCAGATCTTCGGCCGCACCGCGGAGAAGGACGTCACCTCGTTCAGCGCGGCCAACGCCGGGATCGGCTCGATCGTCCCGTTCGTGCTCGCGGTGGTCGTCGCCGCGCTCGTGCCGCGTGGCCACGCCTGGAACGTTCGCATCCCGCTCGGCCTCGTCGCCGGCCTCTTCGCGCTCTTCGTCGCGAAGATGTGGCCTGGGGCCGAGGTGGCGGTGATGGAAGGCGCCGAGGCTCCGAAGGAGTCGGGCACGCTGCTCTCGTGGCTGATCGGCCTCCCGCTCGCGGGCGCCGCGGCCATCCTCTTCCTCCCGCGCCAGGCGCCGCGCGTCCTCAAGACGACGACGTTCCTGATCATGATCGGGACGTTCGCGGCGAGCCTCCCCTTGCTCTCGGTGCAGATGGGCGCCGGCTTCCACTACAACCAGGACGTCGTCTGGGTCGAGCGCTTCGGCATCCACTACCACGTCGCCCTCGACGGCATCTCGCTCTGGCTCGTGCTCCTCAGCACGTTCATCATGCCGATCGCCGCGTACTCGTCGTTCGGATCGATCAACACGCGGATCAAGGACTGGTGCTTCTCGCTCCTCCTCCTCGAGGCGGCGATGATCGGCGCGTTCGTCGCGCTCGACCTGTTCCTCTTCTACGTGTTCTGGGAGATGCTCCTCATCCCCATGTACGTGATGATCGGCGTCTGGGGCGGGACGAACCGCATCCGCGCGTCGCTCAAGTTCTTCATCTACACGATGTTCGGCAGCCTCCTGATGCTCGCCGCCATCCTGTACGTCGCGTACACGTACGGGAAGATCACCGGCACGCCGTCGTTCGACTACTTCGAGCTCCAGCGTCTCGTCTTCCCGCAGCGGATCGGCATCTACCTCTTCTGGGGCTTCGCGGCGTCCTTCCTCATCAAGGTGCCGATGTTCCCGGTCCACACGTGGCTCCCGGACGCGCACACCGAGGCGCCGACGGCGGGCTCCGTGATCCTGGCGGCCGTGCTCCTCAAGATGGGCACGTACGGGTACCTGCGGTTCTGTATGGGGCTCTTCCCCGAGATCTCCGCGGACATGGCGGCGACGCTCGCGGGCATCGCCGTCCTCGGCGGGATCCTCTACGGCGCGCTCGTCGCGTGGCGGCAGGACGACGTGAAGCGCCTCGTCGCGTACTCGTCGGTCGCTCACCTCGGGTACGTGATGCTCGGGCTCTTCGCGCAGACGGAGAGCGGCATCGCAGGCGCCGTCCTGCAGATGATCAACCACGGCATCTCGACCGGCCTGCTCTTCCTCCTCGTCGGCGTCATCTACGACCGGAGGCACACGCGCCAACTCGACGACTTCGGCGGTCTCGCGAAGCCGATGCCGGTCTACGCCGCGCTCTTCGTGATCGCCTCGATGGCGTCGGTCGGCCTCCCCGGCACCAACGGGTTCGTCGGGGAGTTCATGATCATCATGGGCACGTTCACGTCGAGCCGCCTCGGGCACGTCAACGGCATCCAGGCCGTCGGCGCAGCCATCGGCGTCATCCTCGCCGCGCTCTACATGCTCACGGCGGTCCAGAAGATGTTCTTCGGTCCGGTCACTCGCGCGGAGAACAAGCACCTCCCCGACATGAACGCGCGCGAGATCCTCGTGACGGCTCCGCTCGTCATCGCGATCTTCGTGATCGGTCTCGCGCCCAAGCTGCTCCTCGACTCGATGAGCGGCGCCGTGGCGCGCGTCCAGGCCGACATGAACGCGCGCATCGACGTGAACAAGAACTACCAGGGTCCGATCAAGCTCCTCCCGCGTCGCCCCGACGCGCCGAAGGCGATCGCGGCAGCGAACACTCCCGACGAGGGCGCCGCCTCTGGCGCCCCCTCCCCCCACTGAACCGAGACCCAGGAACCATGGCGCTCGCCTTCGTCCTATCGCCTTTCCTCGTCCTCTTCGTCGGGGCCCTCCTCCTCATGCTCGCGGAGGCGCTGTCTCCTCGGAAGGGCGGCCTCGCGCTCGGCGCCACGATCGTGTTCCTCGCGGGGTTCATGTTCTCGGTGGGCGCCTGGCTCTACGGCGTAGAGGACGTTCCGGACAAGGAGCTCGTCGCGCCGTGGCTCGTCGTGGATCGCTTCGCGATCTTCTTCGACGGGCTGCTCTGCCTCGGCGGCGCCCTCGCGGCGCTCCTCGCGGGCGGGTACCTCCGCGAGCACGACATCGAGCGGGGCGAGTTCTACTCCCTCCTCCTCTTCGCCACGCTCGGCGCGATGATGGTCGCGAGCGCCGGCGACCTCCTCGTCGTCGTCCTCGGTCTCGAGACGATGTCGATCGGCGCGTACGCGCTCACCGCCTTCCGGCGCACGTCGCCGCGATCGTCGGAGGGCGCGCTCAAGTACTTCCTGCTCGGCTCGTTCGCCGCGGCGCTCCTCCTCTACGGCTTCGCGCTCCTCTACGGCGCGACGGGGCACACGGATCTCGCCGGCATCGGCGAGGCGATCAAGACGCAGGGCAGCTCGCCGATGGTCGTCATCGCGCTCGTGCTCGTCCTCGTCGGTCTCGTCTTCAAGGTCTCCGCCGTCCCGTTCCACATGTGGACGCCGGACGCGTACGAAGGCGCCCCGACGCCCGCGACGACGTACATGGCCGCCGTCGTGAAGTGCGGCGCCTTCGCGATGCTCCTCCGCGTGCTGCTCACCTGCTTCGGCGACAAGGCTTCGATGTCGTGGTCGTCGGGCTGGCCGCCCGTCCTCGCGTGGATCGCGGTCCTCACGATGACGGTGGCGAACCTCGTCGCCGGTCAACAGGAGTCCGTGAAGCGCATGCTCGCGTACTCGAGCATCGCGCACGCCGGCTACCTCCTCGTCGGCGTGGTCGCGACGATGCGGGCGCCGCAGGCGAGCGCGAGCATCCTCTTCTACCTCCTCACCTACGTCGTCTCGACGGCGGGCGCGTTCGGCGCGCTCATCCTCTGCGGCCGCAAGGGCGCGGAGGCCGTCACCTACGAGGACCTCGCCGGCATCGGTCGCCGCCACCCCGCGGCGGCCCTCGCGTTCTCCCTCTTCCTCGTCTCTTTGGCTGGCATCCCGCCGACGGCGGGCTTCTTCGGGAAGTGGTTCGTCTTCCGCGCCGCGATGGACGCGGGCTTCCACGTCCTCACCGTCATCGCGTTCATGAACAGCGTGATCGGCGTCTACTACTACCTCCGCGTGCTCGTGTTCATGTACATGCGCGAGCCGGCAGCGGGCGCTCCGATCGCTACGCCGATGCGCTCGGGCTACGTCTCGGCCGCGCTCATCCTCTCCGCGGTCCTCGTCCTCGCGCTCGGCATCCTCCCGAGCCGGTCGCTCGATGTGGCGATCAAGGCGGCCAGCGTCTTCGGCGGGTGACGAGGTGGGCGCCCGCGCGCTCCGTCTCTTCACGCTGCTCGTCGTGGGGCCCGCGCTCGCGGGTTGCCCCCGCACGTCCGGGGGGCCGACGGAGGACGCCGGCGCCCCGACCCCCGCGACCGAGCGCCTCGACGCCGGCGATGCCACGCCGACGACCGTGACGTCCGGTCCCGACGGCGGCGCGGGCGAGCTGATGAACTCCGCCGGTCTCGGTCCGGAGGAGCTCCGGAAGGCGCTCAATCCGACGAACCTCCCCGTGTACGCGGGCCCCACCGGCGCCGTCGAGGGGCACGTCTGGGTCGTGGGTCCCCCCTCTCCCGACGTACCCGTCGATGCCTCGCGATGCGCCGGCGCGACGGCCATCTACGGCAAGCGGTTCCGCGAGGGGGCGGAACGTCCCGGCGACGCCGGCGCCGGACGCGCGCTCGTCGACACCGTCGTCGCGGTCACGGGCTACAAGGGCTTCTTCGTCCCCGAGAAGCGCGAGGCCGCGAGCGTCCTCATCGAGCGTTGCGGCTACGACAAGCGTACGGTCACGCTCACGCTCGGCCAGCGTCTCGAGGTCAAGAACGCTTCGATGGAGTTCTGGTCGCCGATCCTCGAGCCTGCCCCGAACGCCGTGTTCATGATGGCTCCCCCGCGCGCGTACGAGCCCGTACGTCTCTATCCGAAGCGCCCAGGTCTCTTCCGCCTCGGGGATCACGATCGAAAGTACGTCCACGTCGACCTCTACGCGTTCCTGCACCCGCTCCACACGGTGACGTCGACGGACGGCCACTACCGCATCGACGGTGTCCCGGTCGGCAAGGTGAAGGTCAACGCGAGGCATCCGGCGATCGACGACGAGACGACGCAGGAGATCGAGATCCGGCCGAACGTCATCGCGCAGGTCGATCTCGTCATCCGTCACGCGCCCAGAGACGCGGGCGCGCCCGACGTCGACTCGGGCGTGTTCCGCCCCGTCCTCCGCTGAGGTCAGCGCCGGGGCGGCGACGCGGCACCCGCGTCCTGCGGCGAGGCCGGCGTCGTCTCGTCCAGCGTCGTGAAGATGCGTCCGCCCCGCACGACCGGCGGCGGCGCGGGCTTCGCGGCCGGCCTCGCCGTCGGGACGTGGCGCACGGGCCCCGGATCGCTCCCGTCGACGAGGAACACGACCAGGAGCATCAGCGTCGCCGACACCGCGAGGGCGATCGCGAAGTAGCCGGCCGGCCCCGCCGCGGCGATCTTCTGCTTGAGCACCGCGAGCTGCGCCGCCGGACCAGGGGGCGCGGGGGGCGCGAGTGGCGGCGCGTTGAGCATCGGCGCCCCCGCGCTCCGGAACGTGCCCATCTGGGGCGACGACGACGCAGGCGCGTAGGCGGCCGGGCCGGCGTCGTACGGAGCGGGAGCGGAGACGCGCGCGTCCGGGGACGAGAACATCGCCGGTCGCCTCCTCGTCGCGAGGTCGGACTCTTCGAGCGCCGGAAGGGGCAGGAGCGCGCCACCGCCGCGCGGCTCCCCGCCGCGAGGGCCCCACTCCCCCTCCGCGCTGATCGGCGCCGTGCCCGGGTCCGACGGGCGCGCGGTCACGACGCGCGTCTCCGAGGTGCCCTCGGGGCCGAGGGAGACCGGAGGCGACGCGGCGATCTCCGTCGCGTCGTCGCCCGAGAGCGAGAGCTCCTCGGCGTCGCTCGGCGCGCTCGCGCCGGGCGTAGCCGCCGCAGGCGGAGGCAACGTGGCCGGCTCCGGCGCGGTAGGCTCCCGCGGCGGCGGGGGCCGCGC
>JALHPN010000270.1 GCA_022842465.1 Polyangiaceae bacterium
GATCGCCGGTCCCGTGCGCGACGCCCGCCCCCGACGCCGCGGCGCCGGACAGGTCGACCGGCGGGATGTCGGAGCGGTTCAGCGCGCCCTGCACGGCCGAGCCGCCGCCGAGCGCCGCGAGCATCTGCATCTGCATCGCCTCGGCCTGCGACGACAGGGCTGCAGCCTTCGCGTCGCTCACGTTCCCGGCGCCCTGGCTACGGCCGGTCGTGCCCTGCTTGCCGCCTGCGCCGCCGCTCGGCTTCGCGGTCGCCGCGGTCGCGGTCGACGTCGACGTCGCCGTCGGGTTCGTCGCGACCTCCGTCGGCGTCTCGACCGGAGGCGCCGGGATGTTCTTCATCATGTCGACGAGGCCGGCGACGTTGAACTCGTCGCCCACGACCGGGTCCATCCAGTCCGAGTACATCGCGCCGACGATGCCGAAGTGGAGGAGGAAGCTGAACGCCGCGATGATCGTGAGCGTCCAGTCGATGGTCGAGGCGATGCCGCCCTTCACCGCGAGCGGCAGCTGCGGGCGCGGCTGGACCGGAGGCGGCGCGACGAACTGGAAGAGGAACGTCGTGTCGCCGACGACCACCTTGCCGCGCGCCTCTTCCGTCAGCTTGATCTGGTAGGCGTTGCCCACCTTCTTCGCCTGACCGCGGAGCGCGTTGATGTCGGTGATGCCGCTCGCGAGCGCGACGCGGCCGGTCATGCCATCGAGGAAGTTCAGGTAGTAGTCGTTACCGATCAGCTCGAAGAGCTTGAAGCTCGGCGGGATCGCGTTCGACGGGACGACGAACATCGATTTCTCGTTCGCGCCGATCGTCACGCTGGTGCGCTGCTTGATGATGCGCTCCTCGATGACGCGGCCGCCCTGCACGAGGCCGATGCGCAGGACCTTCGGGCCCGTCGCGACCGACATGGCCCGCATCACCGCGGTCATCTGCCCCGGACGACCTCCAGGTGCTCCGCCCGGCTGTTGACCCGGGCCCGGTCCACCAACGTTCATCGTGTGCTCCTCGAAGCTCTCGTCGCGTGAATCGCGGGGGACGCGCTCGACGTGAGCTCGCCCTCGGTCGTCAGACGTCGAGCAGGCCGGAAAGTTCCCGGCTCACGCGACCCGGTCAGGATAACGGAGGGACCTCGCGGGTGTACACCCCTTCGTGAAGGGCTCCGTGGTCGACGTGCGCCATCCGCGCCCCCCCCTCCCCCGTGCCCGACCCGCCCCTACGCGCCGCCCTCGAGCCGAGCCGCGACGAGCGCCTCGAGCCGCTCGACCGCCTCGTGCATCGCCTGGCGCTGCGTGCGGGCGTACGCGGCCACCTGCTTGTGGACCGCCACGCAGAACGTCGTCCCGACGAGCCCGAGCGCCACGACCGTGATCGCCTGGCCGATGAGCCCGCCGAGCAGGAGATCGGTCAGATCCGAGGGCAGCGCCTCCACGTCGACGAGCCCCCGCCGGAGGACGAGCGTGGCCAGGAGGAACGCCCCGCTGCTCGAGACCCGGGCGCACACGCGGGGCACGGACGCCCAGCGGTCGAGGCGGTAGCCGAGCTCGGTGAGCTGCTCGTTGACGAGGGCCGTCCGCCGCTCGGCGTCCCGCTCGTCGAGCGCGTGGAAGAGCTCGCGCTCCCACTCGGCGCGGGGCTCCGCGTCGCAGAGGCGGCGCAGCGCAGGGACGTACCGCGCGCCGTCGTCGCGGCCGAGGAGGTCGAGCGCCCCTTGGCCGTCGAGCTCGGTCGCGGAGGCGACCAGCCATGCCCGCCGAACGCTCGCCAGCGCGGACGCGAGCGCGATGAGCCCGGCGACGAGCGCGAGCACCTCAGAACGGATCTTTGCGCGAGGCCTCCTCGATCCGATCGAGGAAGGGCTGCCGGAGCTCCGCGAGGGTGAGCTTCGGCTGGATCTTGCTCACGTCGACGGAGGCGACGGGCTTCTGGATGCGCCCGACGATGGTGACCTCGTTGATCGTGATGACGCCGCCCTTCTGCTGGGCGGACGCATCGCCCGAGAGCGCGAGGACACCGAGCGCGAGGCCCGCGGACGCGAGACACTTCACGAAGCACTTCATCACTTGCCTCCGTCCTTTCCGCCCGCCGCCGGCGCGGCCGCGGCCGCCGGGGCCGCCGCAGCGTTCTTCAGCTCCGCCTGCTTCGCCTTCGCCCGGTTCAAGAGATCGTCGATGTCGTCCTGCACGCCGGGCTGCGCCTTCGGTCCCCGCATCGTGCGGTAGGTCTCGAGCTCCTTGATCGCGGTCGACACCTGGCTGTCGGCGTTCGTGCCGGGGATGCTCGGCGCCGTCAGGTACATGAGCCCGCGATCGTAGTGCGCCGCCGCGAGCGTGGAGTCGAGGGCGAGCGCCTGATCGAACTCCTTGTTCGCGTCGGCGTAGCGGCCGAGGAGCCGGTAGCAGTCGCCGAGGTTCAAGTGCGCGATGGCGCTGTTCGGCTGGAACCGCGTCGCGCTCTCGAGGACCGGGAGCGCCTCCTGCGCGTTGCCGGCCTCGAGCCGCATCGAGCCGAGGTTGACCAGCGCCTCGACCATGTCGGGGCGCTTCTTCACGGCCGCCTCGAAGTCGCTGAGCGCGACGGCGCGCGAGCCGCTCTCGCGGAAGATGAGGCCCCGGATGAGGTGCGCCTCCGCGTTCTCCTTGTCGCGCGCCGGGCTCGCGTCGCCGAAGCCGTCCAGGATCGCCTGGAGGGCGTACTTCGCGAGGTCCATCTTGCGGGCGCGGTAGTGGTCGCGCGCGATCGTCACCATCGCGTCCTTGAAGTCCGGGTCCATCCGGAGCGCGTCCTGCGCGAGCTGCTGCGCGGTGCCGTGGTCCTTCGCGAGGCTCTTCGCCTCCGCGGAGCACGCCGTGAGGCGCGGGCTGTTCGGCTTCTTCCCGCGCTTGTCGGCGAGGAACGTGTCGGCCTCGCCCGCGCTCCCGGCGCTCGCGAGCGAGAGCGCGTACGCGCACATCGAGAGCTCGTGGTCGGGGTTGCTCGAGAACGCGGTCCGGTAGGACTGCTGCGCGCCCGCGAGATCGCCGAGGCGCTCCTGGACGACGCCGAGCGAGTACGGCGGGGCCGGCGACTTCGAGTCGGCCGCCGCGGCCTCCTGGAAGCCCTTCTTCGCGCCCGCGAGATCGCCGGCGAGCCACGCCTGCCAGCCGCGGTCGTAGGCAGTCTTCGCGGAGCCCGTGAGGCCCGAGCTCCCCGCCCCTTCGACGACGCCGACCTGCGCGCCGTCGTTGTCGGTGACGGCGGTGCCCGCGGCGGCGTCCTTCTGCGGGTAGTTGACGGGCTTGTCCCCGCCGCACGCGGGCGCGCCCGCGATCGTCCCCATGGCGAGGACGAGCGCGAGTGCGGAGGCGGATGCGTACCGAAGGTTCATCGAAGTCCTCACGGAGCCGCCGGGAGCGGCTTCGAGTTGCCCTGCGGAGGCGGGAGGACCGCGAGGCCCGGCCGCGTCTGCACGTACTGGTTCTGGGTGTACGTGAGCTTCGTCGCGCCCTTGTTCGTCGGGTCCGGCGTGTTCGTCACGTACTTGGACATGTTCGCGTCACCGATGATGTCGGTGTAGTACGCGAGCCGCGAGATGGCCCTCGTGATGAGCGTGTTCCGGACGTTGTACTTCCGGCCGAGGGCCACGGCGGTCGCGTAGCGACGGACCATGATCTCGTCCGCACCGGCGAGCTCCTGCTCCTTCTTCTTGCGCCAGAAGTCCTTCTTCGCGTCCTCGAGCGCGTCGGCCTTCTCCTCGAGATCGGCGCGACCGCTGTTGCGCATCGAGTTGAGGAGCTGCTTCTCCTGCGCGGTGAAGAGCTCCACCTTGACGACGGCGTAGAGGCCCGAGCGGAGCGTGTCCCAGATCGTGCCTTGGCGCGCGATGGCGGTCGGGACCCACTCGAGCGACTCGTACTTCTTGACGATCGCCTCGAGCTGCTTGTCGTACTTGTCCGCGTCCTCGGCGTTGAGGAGGTACTTGCCCTTCTTCGTGATCTGCCCTTGCGGGTTCGTCACGCCGAGGATGTCGGAGACCGAGCCCGTGTACTTGTGCTTCTCGGGCACGTCGAAGCGATCCTTGATCTCCTCGTCGAGCACCGCGAACTCGGCCTCTGCCGCGTAGTCGACGTACGGCGGCTGCTGCGCCTCGGAGCGACCGTCCTTCACGGGCGCCTTCGTGCGGTAGTTCTCCCAGGCCGCGACCGTGCTCTTGAACCACGTGCGGTAGTCGCCTTCGTTGCCGACGCGCTTCATGCGTCCGACCTGGTAGGCCGCCTCGACGAGGTAGCGCCCTGCGCCGGGAGCGTTGCGGTTCTGCGTGTAGTAGGTCATGAGCGCGCCCTCGGCCTGGCCGCGCGTCGTGCGGTTCTGACCGGAGTCGGGCGCCGTCGGCTGCCACTGCTTGAAGTCGTAGCTCGCGACGAGGTAGTCGGCGCTCGCCCTGTCGTCGGCCGTGGGGTTCAGCTTCGCGAGCTTCCGGTACTCGGCCATCATCTTGTCGCGCTGACCCATGTTCGCGTAGAGGATCATCGCGTTCCGGGCCGCCTCGCGACGCTTCGCCTCCGCGAAGCGCTCGTTGCCGGAGACCTTCTCGTAGGTCTCGGCGGCGCGCTGGTAGTTGAAGAACGAGTAGTACGTGGTGCCGAGCGCGTCGTACGCGTCGCCGAGGTAGCCCACGCGCTCCGCGTACTTCTTCGGATCGGGCGCGGCCTTCGTCTTCGGATCGCCCTTCTGGAGCGCCGTGAGGCGCGCGTCGGAGCCGTACTCGGTGATGAACTTGTTGTAGAGCTCGATCGCCTTGTTGTACTCGCCGACCTGCTTGTAGGCGTACGCGGCGTTCATCGCGGCCTCGGGGGCCTCGTCGCGCGCCGGCGCGGCCTGGAGGGCGGACTCGTAGAGCGCGGCGGCCTCGCGCCAGAGCCGGTTCTTCTCCGGTCCTGCCGGCGCCTTCTTCGCCTCCTCGAACTTCTTGCGAGCGTTGACGAACGCCGCCTCCTGGAGCGTCGGGTTGACGATGAGCCCCGCCTTCGCGGTCTGCTCGGCGCTGACGGCGCAGGACTTCGTCCGCTCCTGCTCGGCGAGCTGGGTGGAGAGCTCGGCGTTGCGCTCGAGGTTGCTCATCGTGATGAGCTTCTCCCACGCCTTGTAACCGAACTCGTCCTTGCCGCAGTGCTCCTTCCACATCGGCTCGAAGCGCTGGCGCGCGAGATCGAAATGGCCGTAGAGGAAGTACGTCTCGCCGGCGTAATACTGGTAGTTGATGCCGTTCTTCTGCGAGTCGAGGTTCGGCGGCACGCGCTGGACGAACTCGTCGCGCGCCTGGATGCTCTGCGCGACGACCGGCGGGATCGGATCACGGAGCACCTTGCGGGTGGCCGCGTCCTCCGTGTCGAACTTCACCTCTTCGCGACGCGCGACGCCGCTCGTCCCGCGCGACTCCTCGAAGCGCTGGTAGGCGAGGTCGCGGTCGACGTCGGAGACGTCGACGACGAAGAAGGCCGCGTTGTCGAGGTACTTGTCGTCCTCGTTCGAGTCACGGACGTCGATGGCCGCGACGAGCGCGTCGTCGATGTCCTTCTTCGAGGGCTCGGGGAACTTGTTCGCGGCGAGCTTGTGGAGGACGACCTGGATGCGGACGTACTGGCGCCGCGCGTCGGCGAGCCAGTAGCGCGACTCGTACGCGTCGGGCGCGTTCTCGTCCTGCTTCAGGTAGCCGTACCAGCCGATGCCGGCGAGCTTGTACTCGCTGCCTGCGCGCGAGAGCAGCTCGATCTGGCGCGCCGGATCGTTCGTCTCGCTGGCGGCGACGAGGGCGGCCTTGCCGAAGTTCGTGTGCTGCGCGGCCGCCTGGCGGAGACCGCCGCGGACGAGACGCTCGGCGTTCTGGATCGCGCCGGGGTTGTCCTTGTTCGCGTCGACCCACGGCGTGTTGCCGATGTAGTTCGCGAGCTTCGTGCGGGCCTCGAGCGCCTTCTGGCTGATCGCGTCGTGCTCGGGCGTGCCCGGGCGCTTCGTGATGTTGAGCTGGTCGTACGTCTCGGCGATCGCGTTCTGCGTCTCCGGCGCCGACGGATCCATCGGCCACTTCTGGAGCATGAGCTCGTAGACCTCGACCGCGTTCGCGAACTGGTTCAGCGAGCGGTACTCGAGGCCGAGGGCCTTGTAGATCTCGATCGTCCAGGGCTTGTCCTGGGGGATGAGCTGCGGATCCTTCACGCGATCGATGGCGACGTGGAGCTTCTTCTCCGCCTTCTCGGGGTTCGGCTCCGTGTCGAGGATGTCGGGACGCGCGATGAAGGGCTCCCACTCGTCGGGGCCCTTGAAGTCGACGTTCGTGAGGGAGCCCGCGATGTACGTGTAGGCCTCGGTCCGGAAGTCCGCGCCGGTGTCCCCCGTGCGCTTCTGCTCCTCGTCGGTGTAGTTGAGGAGGCGGACGAACTCCTTGGTCGCGGCCTCGTAGCGCTGCTGCTTGAAGAGCGTCCACGCGTACTTGTAGAGCGCGACGCCGTAGAGCGGCGGCCGCTTCCACTTCATCGCCTGCGTGTAGGCGCGCGCGGCGCGGTTGTAGCCCCACACGCTCGCGGGGTCTTCCTTCGTCACGCCGCTACCGAAGTCGAGCTGGTCGAACTCCCAGTTACCGATCTGCCACCAGACCTCGGCGACGTACTTCGGCTCTTCGCCCTGACGGAGGCCCGTCTGCGGGAGGAACGTGCACTCCTCGGGATACGTGTCGGTGTAGACGGTCTCCGGGTTCTTCCGGCTCACCTGCTTCGCGTCGTTGTACCGGTGGCGCCACGCCGTCCACTTCGCCTCGTCGGCGTCCTGGGGCATCGGCTTCACGACGTCCTTCGTGGCGTCCTTCGGATCGACGGCGGTCGGGTACTCGTACTTGTTGTGGCAGACGAGCGAGCGCCACACCTGCTGCGCCTCGGGGATGCGGCCCGAGTCGTTCAGGGCGTGGCCGAGGAAGTAGTAGATGCCCGCGATCTCGCGGTACTTCGGGTACTCGCGGATGACGCGCTTGTAGAGCGCGATCGCGTCCAAGAGGCCCTCTTCGACGGGGGCGGTCGCGTCCTCCGCGCGCGCGCGCTCCTCGTAGAGCGCGGCGAGGCGGTACATCGCGTCGGGGGTCGCCTCGGGCTGCGAGCGCGGGCCGCTGTAGGTCGCGATGAACTCCTCGAGCCGGCGGATCGCGATGTCGCGCGCCTTGCGGAGCTCCGCTTTCTCGATCGCGATCTCGCGGTCGAGGCCGGAGAGGACCTCCTTCTTCTTCACCTCGTAGTGGAGACGGATGACGCCGGTGACGGTGTCGCGGTAGTCCTTCGCGCCCTTCTCGTACGCGTCGACCTCTTGCTTCAGCGCCTCGAGCGCCGCGATCTGCGCGGCGCTCGGCGGCGGCGGCGGCGGGTACAGCTTCCGCGCCATCGGGCTCGAGCTCGGCGTGCCGGTGCTCGCCGTGGACGGCGACGGCGTACCCTGCGGGGCGACTCCCGCGTCGCCGCTCGTCGCCGTGGCCGACGCGGCGCCCGCGTCTCCGGCCGCGGTCACGGGCTTCGTCGCGGCGCCGGGCGCCCCAGCATCGTTCGCGGCCGTGCCCTGCGCCGAGCTCGTGCTCGCCCCCGCGAGAGACATGGCGACGAGGACCGCGAGGGCCCCACCGAAGATCGCCGGCCTCCTGAGCGTCCCGTGCTTCATGACGTCTTTCTCTTCTCGTTCTCGGTGACCGCGCGAGAGGACCCGCGCGAAAGGAAAGTCCCGCCGGGCCGTCACTTGGCCGGCGGCTTCACGTCGCCCGCGTCGTCGAGCACCTCGCGGAGCTCCTCGTCGAGGAGCTGCTCCTCGCGCGCGCGCTCCGTCTGGAGGTTGTGCACGCGATCGAGCTCCTCCTCGCGGACCTCCCACGCCTGCTCGGTGATCCCGACGTCGGCGCGGAGGACGATGTTGCGGAGCTTGTCGCGGACGATGCCGAAGTTGCGCTTCGCCACCTGACCGACGAGGTCGTGCGCCTCGGTGTCGTAGGTGCCGAGGGTCATGTTGAAGCCGTTGATCTTGACCCGCTCGGCCTCGACCTTCGCCTGCACCTCGCCGATGCGCGACGCGACCTGCCGCTCGAGCTCGCCGAACTGCTGCACGAGGCGGTCCTCGACGGCGCGCGACTGCTCGAGCGCCGCGCGCACCTTCCCGGCGTACTTCTGCGCGTCGCCGCCGGCCTGGCCCTGGGACGCGAGCTGCACCTCGCGCTCGAGCGCGTCGCGGAACTGCACGCGGGCGACCGCGTCGTTCTGGTAGCGCGCGTCGCCGATGCCGATCTGCGCGCGGCCCACCTCGATCTGACGCCGGAGATCCGTGACCTCCTGCTGGCGCTGCTTGAGGAGGCGCTCGTTCTCGTCGAGCTCGTCGTTGAAGCGCTTCACCGTCGCCGGGTCGCGCGCGACGCCGCGCTGGGCGTCGTCCTTCAGCCAGCGGCGGAGGCCGTTGATCGTCGCGTGGAGGTAGTCGATCTCGACGGCGCGCCGCGAGAGCTCCTGCGAGACGGTGTTCCACTGGCGCATGCCCGCGTAGTCACGCTCGGAGAAGTCTGCCGGCGCCACGGGCAGGCCCGTGATGACCCCCTGGGCCTGCCTCCGCTGCTCGCGCACCGTCGCGATGTCGCCGGTGAGCTGGCTCGGCTCCTCGTCGTCCATGCCCTTCGCGATGGCGAGGCGCATCTTCGAGAGGCGGTTCAGGAGCGAGAGCGCCTTCTCCTCGCCCGCGGCGAGCTCGGGGAACGCGCGCACGCGGTTCGACGCCTCGAGGATGATGTTGAGCTTCTCGATCAGCTGGTAGCTCTGACGGAGGAGCGTCTTGCACTGGTTGATGTCGTCGATGACGGCGAAGGCGAGCGGACCGTCCTCGGCCTCGCGCGCCCAGCGCACCGCGACCGGCGGGATCTGCTCGTTCTGATCCAGCAGATCGAGCTGCTGCATCGAGAGCTTCTCGTAGTAGACGGCCGGGTCCTGCGTCGCGTCGATGAACGCCTCGAGCTTCGCGCGCATGGGCTCGTACTCTTCACGGACGCCCGTGTAGAGCTGGAGCGCCTTGTCGAACGCGCCAGCGCGGAGGAGGAGATCGGCGCGGAGGAGCGTGCCGTCGCCCACCATCGGCGAGCTCGGGTCCGCGATCTGGAGGACCTCGAGCGCCCGCTCCGCGCGCTGGACGTCGCCGAGGCGGACGTAGACCCACGCGAGCTCGTAGAGCATCGTCCCGAACTCGGGCGACTCGCGCGAGACCTTCGAGTAGGCCTCCGCCGCCATCGTGTAGTTCTCCATCTCGTAGTGGAGGCGGCCGACGGCCATCCACGAGAGATCGATGACGTGACGGTGCTCGTCCGAGTCCGGCGGGAGATCGCCGACGGTGCGGAACACCTCGATCGCCTGCTTGTAGTTCGTCGGCGGGACGCGAACCGTCCCGTCCGCCTGGATCTGGGGCTGCACGCCGGGCGCAGGCTGGTTCGGACGCGCCTGGCGCATCGCCACCATGCCGAGGAAGTAGCGCGCCTGGTGCGTGTAGGGGGAGCCGGCGGGCACGGACGTGAGCGCGCTCTGGGCGTTGCCGTAGTCCTGCTTGAAGTAGTACGCCTTGCCCTTCGCGTAGAGGAGCCCCGCGTCGACCTGCGACGGCGGCACCTGGTTCAGCTTCGAGAAGACCTCGTCGAGGCCCTTGATGTCGTTCAGGCGCAGGCACACGTCGACGAGGCGCGCGAGCGCGCGGCCGAAGTACGGGTTGAAACGCGGCTCCGAGCTCCGGTCGACGATCTGCCGGTAATCACGGCGCGCCGAGAGGTACTCCTTCGAGGAGTAGAACGTCTCGCCGCGCAGCCAGAGCGCGTCGACGTACGACGGGGTATCCGGGAACTCCTCGAGGATCTCGCTAAAGACGACGATGGCGCGCGTGTAGTCCTTGCTCCGGTAGAGGAGCTCGCCGTTCGCGACGCGCTGCTCGACCGAGTAGCGCTGGGCCTTCGCCTTGTCGACGGCGGCCTGGACGCTCGCGGCCTCTCGGTCGACGGCGGTGACCTCGGACTGCGCGCGAGATGCGTCCGCGTCGCCGTCGGCGGCGCGCGCGTCAGGCGCGTTCGCGGCCAACGCGACGGTGGCGACCGCAGAGGCGAGCACGGCAGGGAGCACGCGGAGGCGCGCCCTGC
The DNA here is from genome assembly GCA_022842465.1 of Polyangiaceae bacterium. Classification (GTDB taxonomy): domain Bacteria; phylum Myxococcota_A; class Polyangia; order Polyangiales; family Polyangiaceae; genus Labilithrix. The sequence goes on from JALHPN010000270.1 coordinate 10,156, forward strand.
GCCTCGCGGCGTTCGGAGCGAACAAGGCTACTTCCCTCCCCCGATGGAGATGTTGCCGGACGCGGAGCCGGGAGCCGCCCCGCCGCTCGCCTTGACCGCGCCGCCGGTCGGTGCGGCCGCGCCTCCGCTGCCGAGGGCGTTCACCTTCTCCTGCCACTCGATCGTCGGGCGCTGCTCGAGCGGCGTCGTCACGCCTCCCTTCTCGAGCGCGGTCGCGGTGAGCGAGATCGTCTTGCCCTCGACGGCGGTGAAGGAGTGCGCGCTCTTCACCTCGAACTTGTAGCCGCGGAGGTAGGTGAACACGCCGAAGCCGTTGCCCTGGAAGTTCAGCACCACCTGCACCGTGTGGTCACCGGGCTGGATCGAGCCGTTGAAGATCGGGATCTCCTTCTGGTCCGCCAGGGCGCCCGTGTCGTCGGCGCGGTTGTACTGGACGGCACCGTCGATCACGACGAGCGCCTTCGTCAGACGGAACGCGCTCGACATCTCGTTGTGGAAGATGATCTCGGAGCGCGAGCCCGCGGCGCCGCCGGAGAGGATCGTGTCGCTGAGGAGCGCGAGCCTCGTGTGGCTGCGCCGGATCTGATCCTTCAGCTCGTCGACGCGCGCCTCGAGGTCACGGAGGCGCACGGCGTACGTCGCGCCGTCCATCGCCGGCTTCTCGGGGATGGGGACCGCCGGTCCGCCGGCCGTCGTCGTGCCGGTCCCCGTGCCAGCCGCACCCGCTGCGCCCGTTCCGGTGCCTGCCGCGCCTGCCGCGCCCGCCGCCGGAGCC
>JALHPN010000271.1 GCA_022842465.1 Polyangiaceae bacterium
GCGGCGCGGAGGCCCTCGCGGCCGCCGCGCGCGCGCCCCTCGCCGCGCTCGAGGGCGGCGAGCGGCTCGTCGGGCTCGTGCATCTCGGGACGTGGCTCTCGATCTCCGCGTGGTGCTACGACCTCGAGCGCCGCATGAAGGCCGCCGCCGCGCGCGGCGACCGTCGGGTCTGACGACGGCGGCCCGGCGGGTTTCGTGCGCCTGCCGGGTCGGGGAGGTTACGCTGTCGCCCGTGGTCCTCTGCGGCTCGCCTCGGTCCTCTGCGTCGCGGGTGCGGCGAGCGTCGTGGCGGCTCCTCGCGTCGACGATCCTCGCGAGCGCGACGTCCGTCGCCGCCGCTCCGGAGCCCGCCGCGCCGTCCCCCGAGCGGATCCGATCCGCTGCGGAGGAGTTCGATCGCGGCCGCCGCGCGTTCCTCGCGAAGGACTTCGAGCAGGCCGCGGTCCACTTCGAGAACGCGTACCGAGACGCCCCCCGCGCCGAGTCCCTCCGCCTCGCGATTCGCGCGCGACGCGAGGCGAAGCAGCCCGCGCGCGCGGCGACCCACGCCGCGGTGGCGCTCGAGCGGTACGGCGACGACGCCCCGACGGCGCAGCTCGCGAAGGAGGTCCTCGCCGAGTCGAGTCCGCAGCTCCACGATCTCACCGTCGAGTGCAGCCCCGAGTGTTCGCTCGCCGAGGGGGGGCGGATTCTCTCCCAGAGTGACGGGCCGAGGCACCACGTGTTCCTCGAGCCGGGGACCCACGAGATCGCCGTCGGTTTCCGCCAGGGCACGGTGTCTCTCACGGTCGATGCGACGCGGGGGGGGAAGGACGTCCTTCCGGTCGCCGCGCCCCCCGAGCCGCCGGATCCGGCCGCCGCGGCGCCGCCGCCCGGGGCGGGGCTGCCGGGACCCTCGCCCGTACGCCCGCCCGAGGCCGCGCGCGGGAACAAACCGTTCGGGCCGGTCGTCTTCTTCGTGGCGGCGGGCATCACGCTCGTCGCTGGAGGAGCCACCGTTGCCTCCGGCCTCGACACCCAGAACAACCCCGGCATCGACGCCGTCCGCCGCGAATGCGCCGGGAAGGACGAGTCGTGCCCGCTCTACCGCGAGGGCCAGTCCTCCGAGACGCGCACGAACGTGCTCCTCGGCGTCACCGCCGGCGCGACCGTGGCGACCGCGGTCCTCGGGGTCTTCTTCACGCGCTGGTCGAGCCCATCCGTCGCGATCGCGCCGTCGGTCGGACCCGGTCATGCGGGCGCCTCCCTCGGGGGGCATTTCTGAGCGACTGGATCGCGCGGGCCCCACCTCGATCGTCACGTCCTCGCCCGATCGCCGTTCGCGTGGTTCAATCCAGGGACGGAGGCGCCCCTGACCAAGCTGTTGGCCGACGGTGGCGCAGGTGAGCGCCTCGATCGCTTCGAGCTCATCGCCGAGCTCGCGAGCGGCGGCATGGCTACGGTCTACCTCGCGCGCTCGTCCGGCGCGGCCGGGTTCCAGCGCCTCTTCGCGATCAAGCGCCTCCATCCGCACCTCGCGCGCGAGACGGAGTTCGTCGACATGTTCCTCGACGAGGCGCGCCTCGCCGCGCACATCCATCACCCGAACGTCGTTCCGATCCTCGAGGTCGGGCAGAGCGACCGCGGCTACTACCTCGTCATGGACTACGTCGAGGGCGACACCCTCGCGCGCCTCATCGCCCGCGCCGCGCAGGCCGGGCGTTCGGTCCCCCACGGCGTCGTCGTGCGCATCCTGCTCGACGCGCTCGCCGGCCTCCACGCCGCGCACGAGATGAGAGACGATCGCGGCGAGGCGATGCACATCGTCCATCGTGACGTCTCCCCGCAGAACATCCTCGTCGGAGCGGACGGCACGTCGCGCCTCCTCGACTTCGGCGTCGCGCGCGCGACGGCGCGGCTCGCGACGACGCGCACCGGCCAGCTCAAGGGCAAGCTCGCCTACATGGCGCCGGAGCAGGCGCGCGGCCAGCCGGTCGATCGACGGGCAGACCTCTTCGCCTGCGGCGTCGTCCTGTGGGAGGCGCTCGCGGTGCGCCGCCTCTTCAAGGGCGATGGCGAGGCCGAGACGCTCCACCGCGTCCTGAACGACCTCATCCCGCCGCCGAGCACCGTCCGCCCGGAGATCCCCGAGGCGCTCGACGCCGTCTGCATGCGCGCGCTGGAGCGCGACGTGGACAAGCGCTACGCCTCGGCGCAGGAGCTCGCCGACGATCTCGAACGCGTGGGCCGCTCGCTCTCCCTCATCGGCAGCGTGCGGGACGTGGCGGAGTGCCTCCAGAGCGCCGTCGGCAGCGAGCTCTCCCAGCAACGTGAAGCCGTGCGCGCGTGGCTCTCGCGGAGCGAGCCGTCGGCGTCGACCGGCGGGGCGCCCGCGGTCCCGCGTCCGGCCACGTCGGTGACGAAGATCGAGGGACGCCGCGAAGGGTCCGGCTCGAACAGCGCGCCGGCTCCCTCGCCGATCGCGGAGGTCACCCGCGCGATGGCCCCGCCCTCGCCGGCCGCGGTCGCCGGCGCGTACGCAGCGTATGCCCCCGGGTCTCTCCCGCCCGAGAAGGTGTCGAGCGTGTCGTCTGCCGTCTTGCCGCTCGTGGCGATGACGGGGCAAGCGTCCGCGACCCCGGGCCCGTCGAAGGGAGGGCCGGCGCGCGTCCTCGTGGCCCTCGCGGCAGTCGCGATCCTGGCCGGCGGGGGGCTCTACGGAGTCCGGAGGTTCACCCACGACCGCGCGACGGGCCGGCCGACCGGGACCGGGGTGACGGCGGCGCCGGTCGCAGCGCCACCCGAGGCGACGCAGGTCACGCGTGCGGCGTCGACCTCGGAGCCCGCCGCGATCCCGTCGGCCGCGCCGCCTCGGAGAGCGCGTCCCCGAGCGCGTCCCCGAGCGCAGTGCCGACCGTCCCCGTGGTCACGCCCCGTCGACACCCCCGGCCGCCGGCCACGCAGGGGGGCACGACCAAGCCCGCGCCCGCGACGTCGACGGTGCCCGACGATCTCTCGAACAACCCGTACCGATGACCGCGGCGCGCAGCCTGCGTGCGCGTGTCGCCGCGTCTCTCGTCCTCGCGCTCGCCGTCGGATGCGCAGGGGGACGCGTGAACGGGATCGAGGGCCGCTACGTCGCGGTTCACAACACGCTGGCGGCGCTCGGGATGGTGGAGGTCGGCCCCATCCATCGAGGCTCGCTCGAAGGTGGCGCGGAGCGAAGGCTCGCCGTCGACCTACCTGCAGGATGCACGCTTCTCGTCGCGCTCGGAGGCCCGGGGGTGGACGACCTGGACCTCGCGCTCCTCGACGCCGACGGCAAGGCCGTCCAGCGAGACACGACCCACGACGCGGAGCCCTCGGTACGGGTGTGCCTCGATCGTCCGGCGAAGCGGCAGATCGCGGTGCACATGGCCCGCGGAGCCGGAGATTTCGTCGCGGCGACATGGTCCGGCGCGGCCCCCGTGCAGGTGGCGACCGCGGGAGGGGCACCCGAGGACACGCGGGAGGCTTCGGGCACGTGCGCATCTCCCGTGCCTCTCGCGAGCGGCGTCGTGTCGGGCAACACCCGTCGCGGTCACGCCGACCTCACGGCGGGGTGTGCGAGCTCGTCCTCGAAGGAGATCGTCTACCGCCTGGTGCTCGAGAAGCGGCAGAGGGTCGTGCTGGACCTCGACGCTCCCTTCGACACGGTCCTCCACGTGCGGGAGGGGGACTGCGAGGACGCGGCGTCGGAGGTCGCCTGCAACGACGACAGACCGACGGGGAACGTGCACTCGTCGAAGGTCGACGACGTCTTCGATCCAGGGACGTACTTCGTCGTGGTGGACGGCTACGGCACCGAGGTCGGCGCCTACCGTCTCGATGCGCGGATCTCGGACCCGCCCGCGTTGGCCGATCTCTGTCGCGCGGTGAAGCCGCTGGCTGCGTCCGCGAGCGGAACCTTCGAGGACGGTGCCGACCACACCGGCGCCGGCTCTTGCGCGGCGAAGGGGCCGGACGTCGCCTACAAGCTCGACGTCCCGACGAGACAACGCGTGCGGCTCTCGCTGACGACCGCCGCGTCCGATCCCGTCGTCCACCTCCGGCGCACCTGCGCCGACGAGGGCAGCGAGCTCGGGTGCGGGGCGCGGAGCGCGCTGGGCGGCGCCGCCGTCTGGGCGGGGTTGCTCGACGCCGGTTCGTACACAGTGTTCGCCGACGCGGAGCAGCGCGGCGCGGCGACCTCGTTCACCGTCGGCGTCGAGATCTCTCCGGAGGCGGGGAAGGGGACACCCGGGGACGCCTGCTCCGACGCGATCGCGCTCCTGGGCGCAGACGCGCGAGTCGTCGGCGATACCTTCGCCGCGCACGACGACCTCGCCCTCGTCAACGGTCCCGCCGGAGCGCCCGACCTCGTCTACCGGCTCGAGGTGCCGAGGACGTCGCGCGTGCGCGCGAGCCTCGGCGCCCAGGAGGGCGAGCACGTCCTCGCGCTGCGGAAGAGCTGCGTCGACTCGAGCTCCGAGATCGCGGTCGGCCCGTCGCTCGACCGCGTGCTCGCCCCAGGGACGTACTTCCTCGTCGTCGAGGCGAAGACGCCCGGATCGTTCGGCCGGTATCGCCTCGACGTCCGGACCCGCGATCACGCCGCCCCCGACGCCGCCTGCAGGGCCGCGCCCACGCTCACGCCCGGCCAGGCGGTGCGCGGGACGACGACGGCGGCCGGCGACAAGTTCGCAGCCTCGTGCGCCGGCCCCGAGGACAGGCGGGCGAGCGCGGACAGGATCTACAAGCTGGTCGTCCCCAAACGGACGCGGATGCGCATCACGCTCGCGACCCCGACGTGGGACGGCGTCCTCGCGATCCGGAAGACGTGCCTCGACGCCCCGGAGTCGGTCGCGCTCCGCGCCAACGAGCTCGCCTGCAACAACGACCACCACGACACGCACCACGCTCAGGTCGAGACCGTCCTCGACCCGGGCACCTACCACGTGCTCGTCGACGGCCATGGCGTGGGGAACGAGGGCGCGTTCACCCTCGAGGCGGTGCCCGTGCCCGACCGCCCGGCCTCGGTCCGCGCCCCGACGAAGTAGACGCGTCAGCGCACCGGGTGCTGCTTCGCGTAGCGATACGCCGTGAAGGCCGCGAGGAGGTGGCAGAACCAGTGCAGGGTGCCGCCCGAGCCGAGGAGGAGCCCCGGCGTCACGAGCAGCCAGAACAGGGCGCGCCAGAACGTGCCGTTGTAGATCTGTCCCACGCCCGGGATGACGAGCGAGAGGACGGCGGCGACACCCGGATCACGAGGCTTTCGCATGACGAGGCAGGAAGGTGCATCGCCACCCCCGCCGGCGCAAGCCCCGGCGTGACGGGCACGATGTCGCGAGGGGTGCGGCGGCCGTCGCGCCGTTGTAGACCTTCGCCTGCGCGCGCCATGGCGAAGCCCGAGAAGCGGAAGAGTGTCGGTGACGTGGCGCTCCCTCCTCGGGCCCTCGACGCCGAGCTCCTGCGCGAGCTGCACGACGGCCTCCTCGCCTGGTACCGCGAGCAGAAGCGCGACCTTCCGTGGCGGCGCACCCGGGACCCCTACGCGATCTGGGTGAGCGAGGTCATGCTGCAGCAGACGCGCGTCGAGACGGTCATCCCGTACTACGAGCGCTTCCTCGCGCGGTTCCCGACGCCGCTCGCGCTCGCGGAGGCGCCGACGGATGACGTGCTCGCGCTCTGGAGCGGGCTCGGATACTACCGCCGCGCGCGGCTGCTCCAGCGGGGCGCCGCGTCCCTCGCCGGCGGTGGCGGGGCGCTCCCGACGACGCGCGGGCGCCTCCGCGACGTGCCGGGGATCGGACCGTACACGGCCGGAGCGATCGCGAGCATCGCGTTCGGGGAACCCGTGGGCCTCGTCGACGGAAACGTCGCGCGCGTCCTCGCGCGCGTGTTCGTCCTCGAGGACGACATGCGCGGCGTGGGGATGAAGCGCGCGCAGGTCCTCGCCGATCACCTCGTGGCGCGCGACGACCCGGGCGCGTGGAACCAGGCGCTCATGGAGCTCGGCGCGACCGTCTGCACGCCTCGGTCGCCGTCGTGCGACGCCTGTCCGCTGGCGCTCCGCTGCGGTGCCCGGGCGGCGGGCCGGCAAGCGTCGCTGCCGGTCCTGTCGGCGAAGGCGAAGCCGACCGAGTCCCACGTCGAGGCGGTGGTCGCCCGACTCGGCGATGCCGTTCTGCTGGGGCGCCGCGCGGGCGACCGGCTCTTCGGTGGCATGTGGGAGCCGCCGCTGGCCGAGGTGGCGCCGGAGAGGGCGCATCCGCTCCTCCGCGCGGAAGCGGGTCTCGCGCTCGCAGGGACGCCCGAGCGCGCAGGCACGGTCGTGCACGTCCTCTCCCACCGGCGGATGACGATCGACGTCATCCGGGTGCCGCTCGCGACGCCGCCGACGCCATCGCCCGCCTCGATCCCGGGGTACGACGCCTTCCGCATGGTGCCTCGCGACGACCTCGGGACGCTCGGCGTCTCCACCCTCGCCCGGAAGGTGCTCACGCGCGCCGAGGCGGAGCCGCTCTTCGCGGCGGCGCGGGCCGCCGACACGGCCAGGAAAGCTGGACGTTGACGCGTTCACGCTGGCATCCTTGCCCAGGGGCGAGAGGCGTGAGCGACGACGACATCCCGGAGCCGGACGAGAGCGATCCGCGGCTCGTCGACCGCGAGTCGACCGTGCTTCGCGCCGCGATGGCCGCCGACGTGGCGGGGCGCGCGAGCCAGCTCGTCCTCGACGACGAGGACACGCCGGTCGTGCTCGTCGCCGATGACGACGCCGTCACGCGGAACCTCGTCGCGAACGTCCTGCGGTCGAGCGGCTACGAGGTGGTCACGGCGTCGGACGGGCAGGAGGCCGTCGCTCGGGTCGCGCGCGGCGGGATCGACGTCGCGCTCCTCGATGCGCTGATGCCGCGGATGAGCGGCGTCGACGCTTGCCGGACGATCAAGGGCATCCAGGGGGACGACGTCGTCCCGGTCGCGCTCGTGTTCGCCAAGACCGACACGCGCAGTCGCATCGCGTGCCTCGAGATCGGCGCCGACGGCTACGTCTGCAAGCCCCTCGAGGAGACGGAGCTCCTCCTCTGCGTGTCGTCCGCGCTGCGCGTGAAGCGGGCGCACGAGCGCCTTCGCGCCGCGAAGAACCGCCTGGAGAGCGTCCGGGGAGAGGACGAGCTCACCGGGGCGCGCTCCTTCTCGCACCTCCACGATCGCCTCGAGCGCGAGTTCGAGCGGGCGGAGCGGCATGCCGAGCCGCTCGCCTGTTGTCTCGTCGACGTGGATCGGCTGAAGCTCACCAACGAGCGCGGGGGCCGGACGCTCGGCGACGCCGTGCTCAAGGGTGTCGTCGACGTGGTCCGCGGCTCGCTCCGGGACTCCGACGTGGTCGCCCGCTATGGGGGTGACGAGCTCTTCGTCATGCTCCCCGCCACCCACTTCGCGGGCTCCCTCGTGGTCGCGACGCGCATCTGGCGCGACGTCGCGGCCCGGACCTTCGGCGGCACCCACGGCCTCCCCGAGGCGCGCGTCACGGTGTCGCTGGGCGTCGCCCTCTTCCCGAGCCGCGACGTCCGCACGCGTGCGGCGCTGCTCGCGGCCCTCGAGTCCGCCCTCCGCGAGGCGAAGCGCCGCGGCGGCAACCGCCTCTGCGTCTTCCAGCAGGAGGGCTTCCTCTACTCGCCTGCGGACGAACCACGCGTCTGACGACCGCCCGCTTGGTCCTTGGTCTTCGCGGCCTCGATTTGCTACCTTGCGCCGCCGGATGCCTCTTCCCCGTCGCATCGTTGCCCTCGTCGCCGCCGCGCTCGTCGCGGCGCCGCTCGATGCGCGCGCGGGCGTCGACGACGAAGACGAGGACGACGCGCCGGCGCTCAAGGCGCCCATCGCGACGATCAAGCCGCACGCCTACACCCTCGGCGAGTGCCTCCTCCTCGCCGAGCGCAACGCGCCGCAGCTGTGGGCCGCACGCGCGCGGCTCGGCGTCGTCCACGGGCAGCTCGACGAGGCGAAGACCACGCCGTTCTCGTTCTGGTCGGCGAACTCGACGTTCGGATACCTCCCTCCGATCGGCGGCACCGCCTTCTACAACGCGACGCCGTACACCGCCCTCTACCGGGGCTTCGGGGACGGGTGGCAGCCGGCCTTCCAGATCGGCGTGTCCGGTACGTTGCCCATCTACACCTTCGGCAAGATCGATTCGATCAAGAAGGCGGCCGAGGCCAACGTCCGCGTCAACGAGTGGGACCTCGAGAAGACGCGGCTCCAGATCCGGATGGACGTCCGCCGCGCCTACTACGGGCTGATGCTCACCCGCGACATGCTCTACATCGCGAACGACGTCATCGCGAAGCTCGACAGGGGCATCGAGGGCGTCGTGAAGAAGCTCGAGTCCGGCGACGCGTCGGTCGAGGAGGCAGATCGCCTCCGTCTCGAGATCCAGCGTGACGAGCTCGGCGCGCGCATCCTCGAAGCGAAGCGTCAAGAGACGTTCGCCATCGCCGGCCTTCGCTTCCTCACCGGCGTGCAGACCGCGTTCGACATCCCCGACGAGCCGCTGAAGCGCCCCGAGGTCACGCTCGGCCCCGTCGTCCGGTACCTGACGGCGGCGCGTGTCTTCCGTCCCGACATCAACATGGCCCGCGCCGGCGTCGCCGCGCGGAGGTCGTTCGTCGACTTCCAGCGCGCGCAGCTCTTCCCGAACTTCGGCCTGGGGCTCGGCTTCGGCTACTCGATCGCGCCGAGCGCGGTCCCCCAGACGGCGGCGTGGATCGGCGACCCGTTCAACCGCTTCGGGTACAGCATCGGTCTCGGCATGCAGTGGGGGCTCGACATCCTCCCGAAGCAGGCGCGGATCGCGCAGGCCGAGTCGCAGCTCGAGGAGGCGCGCGCCATGGAGCGCTTCGCCCTCGGCGGTGTCGCGGTGGAGGTCGAGAACGCCTACGCCGTGGTCGTCGAGGCGAAGGGCCGCGAGGAGAACTGGGATCGCGCCGAGCACCGCGCGAAGCGTTGGATCTCGACCGTGCAGGACGCGATCGATCTCGGCACGCGCGACGAGCGCTTCCTGATCGAGCCGCTTCGCACGTACGTCTTCGCGCGGGCGAACCACGAGCAGGCGCTCATGGACTTCCACGTCGCGCTCAGCGAGCTCGCCCGCGTCACGGGCTGGGATCAGGCCGCGCCGCCGACCTGAAGACCGCCCTCACCAGGGACACGACGCGAGCGAGAGCACCGCGAAGACGCGCGACCGCACGAGCTCGAACTCGCGGACGGCGAGGTTGATCTCTGCCTCGCGGAGGGCCTGCGCCGCGGCGACGAGCTCGAGGCTCGTCCCGCGTCCCTCGGTGTACGCGGCGCGCGTCAGCCGGTCGGTCTCGAACGCGAGATCCCGCGCCGACGCGGAGACCTTCCGGCGCTCCTCGGCGACGGAGACGCCGCGGCGCGCCTGCTCCACCTGGACGAGCGCCTGTCGCCGCGCGGCCTCGAAGCGCTGGATGGCTTGGAGCTCCTGTGCCTCCGCGTCCCGCAGGTTCCCGTAGCGCGCGCCGCCGTCCCAGATCGGCACCGTCAGCACCGCCTGCAGGTTCCAGGTGGTCTGCGGAGCGGCGCCGGTGTTGATCGTCGTCGCCGAGACCTGCGACTGCAGGTTCACAGACGGCGAGAACTGGTACTTCACGTCGTTCTGCGCCCGGTGCGCGACCTCGATGCGACCGCGTAGCGCGGCGACGTCGGGTCGGTCCTCGATCTTCGGCGCCCGTTTGCAGGACGCGATCGCGTGCGCTTCGAGGCCGTTGAGATCGACCTGCGGCGGGACGCCGACCTGACCGGGGAGCCCCAGCGCGAGCCCGAGCGACTCGCGCGCCTGGCGAAGCGACTCGTCGCCGGCGACCAGGGTCGCGCGGGTCGTCTCGACGTCCTGCCGCGCGCGGACCACGTCGAGCCCCGTGGCGCCGCCCAGGGCGTTCCGTCGCGACGTGAGCTCGAGGCGCGTCAGCGCGTTCGTCAGGCCGACGCGATTCAGCTCCGCGACGCGCTCTGCCGTCACGACCGCGACGATCGCGTTCGCGACGTTCAGGGCGATCTGCCGCTTGATGTCGTCGAAGGAGAGGCGCGCGACGTCGGCGGTCCGGTCCGCCGTGCCGATCGCGTACCAGGCGCGCGGCGCGAACACCGGCTGCACCAGGGAGGCACCGCCGGTGACGAAGTTCGGGAACGGCGTGCGGACCGGTTGCGTCGAGAGCTCCCCGTTCGGCCCGCGCGCGAACTGGAGCGTCGGGTTCGTGATCAGGTTGTGCGTGTACGTCGCCTGCCCGTTGATCTGCGTGAGGGCGGACGCGAGGGCGACCCGGGACTGCGCCTCGGCCCGCTCGATCTCCTCCGCTGCGATCCGCAGATCCGTCGACCGTGCCCGGACGTGCTCGAGAGCCTTCTCCCAGGTGGCCACCTCCACCGGCGCTCGCGGGACCGGGGCGAGCATCGGATCGTTCAACGCGATGGGCGAGGGGATGGGCGAGCCCGGAGGTGGCGGAGCGGTGGGGATCGTCGGCGCGCTCTGCGCCCGCGCGCCCGTGGCGACGGCAGTGGCCACGAGCCCGAGCGCGACCGCGCGGAGAGACGTACGCATCGTGGGCGCATCATGGCCCGAGTCGGCGCGGACGGGAAACGGCTTCTGTCAGCGTCGCGTGGTGGCGTAGCGAACGTCGCCAGGGATGAGGTCGAGCCTCGCGCGGAGCTCTGCGAACCGCCCCCGGAGCCTCCCGACCCCGACGCGGAACGGGGCGGCGACCTCCGCCTGCGTGAGGGGGACGTGGTCGACGTAGACGATCGCGTACGCGCACGCCGCGGCGAGGCACGCGAGCTCGTCGCGCGAGCTGGCCGGGTGGGGGGCGGCCGCGACCACGTCCCGGGCGAGGGCGAGCGCGCGGGC
>JALHPN010000272.1 GCA_022842465.1 Polyangiaceae bacterium
GCGGAACGTCGCGTGTTCTCGCGCGAGGTCGAATCCTCGGATCTTCGCCTTGCTACGTGCGCGAACGGAAGCCTGTATGTCCTCACGCGACGGGCACGGGGCTCGACGCGAAAGCGAGGACGACGACGATGAGGATCAAGAGCACCACCGCCTTCCGCGCCTACGCCGACGCGCGCGCTAAGCGCGCCACCGAGCAGGCGGCAGCCACCGCGCGCTTCATGGTGAAGTCGGTGAACAAGGACGGCTCGATCAGCCGCATGGCGCCCACCAGGAACGACTGGAAGTACGACGCGTTCGCCACCGCCGAGGACGCGGAGAAGCGCCGCGCCCAGCTCCAGGCGATGAACCCCGGCTCGCGCTACGCGGTGGTCGCACTCTGACGCGCGCCACGGGCGCCGACGTTGGCCCACGTGGCCGAGTCACGCAGCCCGGCGTCGTGCCCCGCGCGAAGGGCCACGGGCGCGCCCGGGCGCAACGTCGTCGCGGCCCATCGCCGTGTAGGCGCCCGGCCTCCAAGTGCCTGAAAGAACATTGAGAATCGACATCCGTCCGCCTTGCTATGGGTCGAAACGGAAGCCTGTATGTCCTCACGCGACGGGCACTTCGCACGACGCGCCACGGAGGACGACGATGAGCACGACGACGAAGAACACGCAGGCGACGAAGACGGTGAGCCAGGGCGAGAGCCGCTACGGAACGCCCGAGCCGCAGATCGCGCTCCGCTTCCCCAAGGGCACCAGCTACCGCGTCGTGAAGGCCGCGCTGCACAAGCTGGCCGCCGAGATCGAGTTGGCCACGCCCGCGAGCGAGCGCTGGTGCGTGAACACCGAGGACTTCAACGAGAGCGGGCGCGTGTACCTCGAGCTCGCCGACGCGACGCCCGCCGAGGCCGCGCGGGGGATGGCGCTCATCACGAAGCTGGTGGGGTGAGCGGCTCGGCACCCCGACGCAAAATAGCCGCTTTTGGAAAAAAGCGGCCGTTGCCCGCCCCAAAAGTAGGACCAACTGCGACACCGTTGACGGTCGGTTCCAAGGTTGCTAGTTTTCGAACTCGTGGAAACGAACCGCGCCGATCGTGCTCGCCTGCCGTCCGCCTCGGACGAAGCGGACACGTGCGGCGTCGAGTTCGTGAACGAGGAGAACGTCGCCCACGTTCTCGCTGCGATGCCGGACGAGGACATCCTCGAACGCACCGCAGCTGAGTTCGCCCTGCTCGCTGACCCCACGCGCTTGCGCATCCTCTACGCGCTCTCGTTCCACGAGCTCTGCGTCTGCGATCTCTCACGCGTGCTCGGGCGATCGATGCCCGCGACGTCGCAGCAGCTGCAGCGGCTGCGGCGCGAGGGCGTCGTGAAGTGCCGGATGCAGGGCAAGCTCGCGTACTACCGCCTCGAGAGCCCGACGCTCGAGCGCGCCGTCTGCGAGGCCTTCGCGCGGCACCAGGAGCGATCGCGATGACGAGGCGCGTGCGACGCCGATCGGTCTCGCGTTCGTGGTTCGCGATCATCATCGCGGCCTTTGTTGCGCTCGTCGCGAGTGGGCTCCCCGAGTTGGCCGTGGAACTCGTGACCGGCGAACCCGTCGCGTGTTCGGTTGATTGCGACGGTTCGGATGGGCAAAAGCACTGCCCGCCGAACTGCTCCCACGGGTTGTGCGCCAAGCTCGCTCCGTCCGTGCCGGCGCCACTTGCGATGGTGCAGGTGACGGCGCCTCCCCCGCTCTGCGGAGCGCCGGCCGCGCCCCCCGTCGATACCTGCCATTCGCGCGATAGCGCCAACGAGGTCTTTCACCCTCCGCGAGCCTGAACCCGCCCGAATCAACCGTGCGTGTTCCAGAGGCTTGTTGGCGTCGCGCAGGCGACGCGGAGGAGTGATGTGTCTTGTCTACTGCAATTGTCTTTCGATGGTTCATCGGCGGGCTCGTCCTGTCGTTCGCGCTGGTATCGCTGCGCGCTCAGGCACAGGAAGCGCCTCTTCGACTCGGCCGCGCAGAGGTCGCTGAGTTGGCTCGAAGTCGGAGCCCGGACGTGATCGTCGCGACTCGACGAGTCGGCGAGAGCCGAGGTCAACTCGTGGGCGCCGAGGTGCTGCTTCGTCAGTCGCCCTGGCTGGACGTGGCAGCTGGGCCGCGATTCCGTCCGAACGACACGATCCCTGACGCGGAGGTGTCGCTCGGGATACCGCTCGAGATCTATGGGCGTCGGGGCGCCGAGATCGACGCCGCTCGCGGCGCGATCGCGCGCGATGAATCGCTCGTCGGGACGTCGCAGCAGCAAGCTCTCGCAGAGGCGCTCGCCGCGTACTACCGGGCACTGCGCGCGACCGCCGAGGACCGCTGGGCGCGCCAGCAGCTCGATCTCACGACCGCACTTCTGCGTACCGCCGAGCGTCGCCGCGACGCTGGGGAGATCGGCGATCCAGATGTCGCGCTGTTGCGGGTTTCCGCAGCGCGTGCGCGGCGGGCCGTGACGACGACCGAGGCCAACCGCGAGATGAGCGTCACCGCGCTGAAGGGCATCCTTGGGATCCCAGGAGATCGTTCAGTGGAGGTCACGGGCGAGCTCGGATCGGTGAGCTCCGAGTTCACCGACGCTCTCTTGCGCACGGCGCCGACGGATCGGCCCGAGATCGTCGCCGCGGACGCCGCGTTGAGGGCTTCCCGCCTCGACGTCGACGCTGAGCAGCGTGCGGCGTGGCCGGTCCCGGTCCTACGGACGACGTATCAGCGCGAGGAAGGAAACAACGTCTTTCTCCTCGGCATCGGTCTGCCGCTTCCAATCTTTCAAAGAAACCAGGGACCGATCGCGATCGCGCAGGCTCGGACGCAGCGCCTCGAAGCTGAGCGCGAGGCTCTCGCCATTCGCATCGACGCCGAGGTGCGAGTGGCACGACGACGCTATCAAGCGGCCCTCGACGGACTTCACATTCTCGAAACGGACGCCATCCCCGCGATCGAAGATGGGCTTCGCCTCACGCAACGCGCATTCGAGCTCGGTCAGAGCGACCTCACGCGGGTGCTGGTCGTGCAGCGTGAGCTCGCGGACACGCGTCGCGAGCAGTTCGATGCGCTCGTTGAGCTCGCCGATGCCGGCATTTCGCTGCAGCGCGCGCTGGGGGTGCTCCGATGACTCGCAGCAAGAAGATCATCGCCGTCTCGCTCACGGCGCTCGCCGTGGGCGTCGCCGGGCTCGTGTTCGCCCGCATGCGCCATCCTTCAGGAGCGTCGACGGAAGGTCACGCAGAAGCAGGCGAGCACCGTGAAGAGGCAGGCGAGCACCGTGAAGAGGAAGAAGGCGCTGCGAAGACAGTCCGACTGAGCGAGGAGGCGCTGGAGGCAGCGCACCTCGAGGTCGCGCGGGTCGCGCGCGGTCGTCTCTCCCGCGACATCGCGTTGGTCGGAGAGCTTGTCGTGCCGCCCGATCGGATGGCCATGGTCGGCCCCCGTACGGCCGCGCGCGTCTCGCGCGTGAACGTCAACGTAGGCGACCGCGTCGAGCGCGGCGCTGCGCTCGCGAGCGTGGACAGCAGCGAATATGGTCGCGCGCGTGGCGCGTACATCACTGCTGCCGCGCGAGTCGAGCAAGCCCAGGCGACCTACCAACGGCAGGAGCTTCTTCGCCAGGATCGCATCTCCTCTGCGGCCGACTTCGAGGCGGCGCGCGCGAACCTCGCCGCCACTCGCGCCGACCTGGAAGCCGCCCGCGGTGCGCTCGTGGCGCTCGGCCTCGGCGCCCCAGGAGCGACGGACTCCGCGGGCTCGACGGTCACGCTGAGAAGTCCAATCGCGGGCATCGTCGTCGCGCGGCAGGCGATCGTCGGCCAGAACGTCGACGCGGCGGCCACCCTCTTCACCGTCGCAGACCTCGGCGAGCTCTGGGCTGTGCTCACCGCCTATGAGCGGGATCTCGGACGAGTGGCGGTCGGGCAGGAGGTCTCCATCACGCTGGGCGCGCTTCCGGGGCGCGACCTTCGCGGGCGGGTTACGCACGTCGGGGAGCTCCTCGACGACCGAACGCGAAGCGCGCGAGTGCGCGTCGTAGTGTCGAACGAGGATCACACGCTTCGCCCCGGCATGTTCTGTCGGGCGCGGCTGCTCGGGGACGAGGCTACCCAGCCGGCCGAGGACGATCGGCCCGCGCTGACGATTCCGGCGGCCGCGCTCCAGCGGGTCGCTGGCGAGGAGGTCGTCTTCGTCCGGGGCGCCGATCGGACCTTCGCGGTTCGACGCGTGCGCGTCGGCGCGCGCACGGCCGCGACCGTCGAGATTCAGAGCGGCCTTCGAGAAGGAGAAGAGGTCGTCGCCGATGGCAGCCTGACTCTCAAGGCCGAGCTCGAACGCTCATCCTTCGCAGACGAGGACGACTGAGATGTTGCAACACATCGTCCAGTGGTCTCTCCGCAACCGATTTCTTGTCCTAGTGCTGACGGCCGTCGTCGCGGCGCTCGGGGTTAACGCCGCACGCACCCTTCCGATCGATGCAGTCCCGGACATCACGAACGTCCAGGTGCAGATCCTGACGAACGCGCCCGCGCTTGGACCGCTCGAGGTCGAGCGTTTCGTGACCGTCCCCGTAGAGCGCTCGATGAGCGGTCTGCCTCAGGTCACCGACCTTCGTTCCGTGTCGAAGTTCGGACTGTCGCAGGTCACGGTGGTCTTCGAGGACGACGCCGACATCTTCCGCGCACGTCAACTCGTCGCGGAGCGACTCCAGGAGGCACGCGACGCGATCCCGGAGGGGTACGGCACTCCGGAGATCGCGCCACTCTCCACCGGCCTCGGCGAGGTTTACCAGTTCGAGGTACGGGGCCCGGGCCGTTCGCCGATGGAGCTGCGGTCGATCCTGGAAGGGTACATCTCACCGCAGCTCAAGAGCGTGCCTGGGGTCGTCGAGATCAACACGTTCGGCGGCGAGCTTCGGACCTACCAGCTCGAACTCGATCCGGCCCTGCTCCAGTCGCACCGCTTGTCTCTCCGCGACGTGATCGAGGCGCTCCAACGCTCGAACGGGAGCGCCGGAGGCGCGTACATCGAGCGCCATCGCGAGCAACTCCTGGTGCGGGGCGACGGCCTGATCGGGACGCTCGACGACCTGGGCGACACGGTGATCGCCAACGGCGACGACGGGACCCCCATTCTGGCTCGACACCTCGGCCGCGTCGCGTTCGCACCGGCGGTTCGCCACGGCGCAGTCACGCGAGACGGCAACGGCGAGATCGTCGCGGGCGTCGTGATGATGATGCTCGGAGAGAACTCGCGCGCGGTCGTCGATCGCGTGCGGACGCGCGTCGCGCAGATCCAGCCGACGCTGCCCGAAGGCGTCACCATCGCCCCCTTCTACGACCGTACCGAGCTGATTCGGAGCACGATCACCACCGTCGCCAGGAATCTCGCCGAGGGCGGCCTCCTCGTGATCGTCGTCCTCTTTCTGTTCTTGCGGAACCTGAGAGCGGGCCTGGTGGTGGCGAGTCTGATTCCGCTCTCGATGCTGGTCGCCTTTCTCGGGATGCGCGCAGCGGGGCTGTCCGGGAATCTGATGTCCCTCGGGGCCATCGACTTCGGTCTGCTCGTGGACGGCGCCGTCATCATCGTCGAGAACGCCGTGCGGCGCATGAGTGAGCGCTCCCATGCCTTGGGTCGCGCGCTGACGCCCGCGGAGCGCGACGAGCTGGTCTTGAGTTCTTCGCTCGAGGTGCGAACCGCCACGGCCTTCGGAGAGCTCATCATCGCGATCGTCTACCTCCCGATCCTCACGCTTGAGGGCATCGAGGGGAAGATGTTCCGGCCGATGGCGCTCACAGTCGTCTTCGCGCTTGCCGCCGCGTTCGTCCTGTCCATCACGCTGGCGCCGGTCCTCGCCTCGCTGATGCTGCCGCTCCATCCGAAGGAGTCGGAGGGGCGAGTGATCACGGCGCTTCGCAATCGGTTGGCTCGCGCGCTCGACGTGGTCCTGCGTCACCGCGTCGCGACCGTCAGCGTCGCGGTCGGGCTGCTCGCCGGCGCGATTGGCGTCGCGGCGACGCGCGGCGCCGAGTTCATTCCCGAGCTCGACGAGGGTGCCATCGCGCTTGAGGTCTATCGACTCCCGAGCACGAGCCTCACCGAAGCCACACGGCAAACGACGGCGCTCGAGCGAGCCCTGCGCGAGTTTCCGGAGGTTGAGACCGTGGTCTGCAAGACCGGGCGCTCCGAGATCGCCATGGACCCGATGGGCGTCGAGATGACCGACGTCCTCGTAGCGCTCAAGCCGCGTGACACCTGGCGATACGGCACGAGAGAGGAGCTCGTCGAGGCGATGGAGGAGTCGCTTCGCGAGCACGTTCCAGGCATCGTCTTCGGCTTCTCCCAGCCCATCAAGATGCGGATGAACGAGCTCATCGCGGGCTCGCGCGCCGACATCGCGCTGAAGCTCTACGGTGAGGAACTCGAGGTACTTCGTGAGCGCTCGGAGGCGCTGGTGCGCGTCCTTCGAGAAGTGCCCGGTGCACAAGACGTCCGAGCCGAGCAGATCAGTGGCCTCCCGATGCTTCGTGTTCACGTCGACCGACAGGCCGCGGCTCGCTATGGGGTGCGCGTACAAGACGTCCTCGACGCGGTCGCCGCGCTCGGCGGGATTCAGGTCACGCAGGTCTACGAGGGAAGCCTCCGGTATGCAGTGGAGGTCCGCTTCGATCCGGCGACGCGCCGCGACCTCTCATTGCTCGAGTCGCTCCCCGTCGCGGCGAGCGCCGGACAGACCGTGCCGATCTCGCAGGTCGCCGACCTCGAGGAGGAGACAGGGCCGGCACAGGTCGGTCGCGAGGACCTCGAACGACGCGTCACTGTTCAGGTGAACGTGCGCGGCCGCGACATCGCGTCGTTCGTCGCAGATGCACAGCGCAGGGTCGATCGGGCGGTTCCACTCCCGCCTCGGTACCGCCTCGAATGGGGCGGGCAGTTCGAGCACCTCCAGGCCGCGACGGAGCGCCTGACGCTGGTCATCCCGCTCGCCCTGTTGCTCATCTTCGTGCTGCTGTACACGAGCTTCGGCGCCGCCAGGCCCGCAGCCATCATCTTCTTGAACGTGCCGTTCGCCGTGACCGGCGGCATCGCAGCGCTGGTGCTCCGAGGCATGCCCCTCTCTATCTCGGCGGGCGTCGGCTTCATCGCGCTCTTCGGCGTCGCCGTGCTGAACGGCCTTGTGTTGGTGTCCACCGCGCGCCAACACGAGGAGGAGGGCGCGACCGCTACCGAGGCCGTGAAGCGCGCCGCCGTAGAGCGACTGCGTCCGGTCCTCATGACGGCGCTCGTCGCAGCGCTGGGGTTCGTGCCGATGGCGCTCTCCCATGGCTCGGGCGCTGAGGTTCAACGCCCGCTCGCGACGGTCGTCATCGGCGGCATCCTGTCGTCCACGCTGCTCACGCTCTTCGTGCTGCCGGCGGTCTACAGCTGGTTCGGAGGCCGAAAGCACCCTCGGACTGGACACATACGGGGCTCCGTCGAGGCGGTGGATACGCCACAGGAAGGTCAGTCATGAGCGGTGGAACGACAAAACTCGAGGTGCGTGTGCAGCACCTCGACTGCGAGAACGAGGCGGCGAAGATCGAGGCGGGCCTCCGGGGTCACGAAGGCGTCGTCGAGGTTCGGACGTTCCCGAAGGCCGGCAAGGTGGCCTTGATGTTCGAGCCCGCGAAGACCTCACGCGAGGCGCTTGAGGGGGCGCTGACCTCGCTCGGGTTCCCCGTGGCCCGTGAGGCCGAGCGCGATGCGCCGCGCCTGTGGAGCCCGAAGGTTCTCGCATCCGCCGCGTCAGGCGTGCTCCTCGCGATCGGCTGGGGTCTCTCTCGGACCCTGACTGTCGGCTGGCCCAGCCTTGTGGCATTGGGGCTCGCGATCCTCGTCGGCGGGTACTTCTTTGCGCGCGAGGGACTCGAGAAGCTCTGGAGAAAGCGGGTCGTCGGGATCGAGGTGCTGATGTCCACGGCGGCCCTCGGCGCGGCTGCGCTCGGCGAGCCGCTCGAGGCGGCGATGTTGGTCTTCCTGTACTCGATCAGCGAGGCCGCGGAGGGATTCACGGAGCAGAAGACGCGGGCCGCGGTGCGCGCGTTGATGAAGCTCGTTCCGAAGGTGGCGCTCGTGCGTCGCGATGGTGTCGACGTCGAGGTCCCCGTGGAGAGCCTCGCCGTGGGAGAGGTCTTCATCGTGCGTCCCGGCGAGTCCGTCGCCACCGACGGCGCGGTGGTGCGAGGAGAGACGTCGATCAACCAGGCACCGGTCACGGGCGAGAGCGTCCCCGTGAAGAAGGCCGCGGGCGACGAGGTGTTCGCGGGAACGATCAACGCCGACGGCGTGATCCAGGTGCGCGCCACGAAGACGTACCAGGAGAACACTGTCGCGAAGATCATCCACCTCGTGGAGGAAGCGCAGGAGAAGAAGGGTGAGCAGCAGCGCTTCATCGAACGCTTCGGCGCGCGCTACAGCCCGGCCGTCCTCGCCGGTGGCGTGCTCATCGCGGCGGTGCTGGTGTTCGCGTTCGGCTTGTCGTGGTCTCTTGCGATGCATCGCGCGGTCGTCTTCATCGTGGCGGCTGCGCCGTGTGCGCTCGTCATCTCGGTGCCGATCACGCTCGTCGCGGCGCTCGGGACAGGTGCTCGCAACGGCGTCCTCATCAAGGGCGGTGTCATCCTTGAGCGCCTCGCCACGATCCGGATCATCGCGCTCGACAAGACCGGCACTCTGACGCGCGGCGAGCCTGTCGTGACCGACATCGTTCGGCTGGACGCGAGTCCTCACGCCGAGAGCGAAATGCTGTCTCGCCTCGCGAGCATCGAGTCGCGCAGTGAGCATCCCGTCGCACGAGCCATCGTGGCGCACGCTCGTGCCCTCGGCGTGGCCATCGCTGAGGCCGCCGACGTGCGTGCGTTGCCAGGCGCGGGCGTCCTCGCGACCCTCGATGGAGTGGAAGTCCTGGTCGGTCAACTCGGCCTATTCAAAGGCACCGCTGCGAACGCCGATGAGGCGACGGCAGAGGTTCGGCGCCTCGAGGAGGCCGGCAAGACGGTCATCGTCGCTGGGACGTCCTCGCGCATCTGGTGTGTGGTCGCCGTGCAGGATGCCGTGCGCGACGACGCCTCCGAAGCCGTTCGTCTGCTGTACGCGCGTGGGGTGGACCTCATCGTACTCTCGGGCGACCAGAGACTCGCTGTCGAACGTGTGGCGTCGACGCTCGGCATCAAGCGCTTCCACGGCGCGATGAAGCCGGAAGACAAGCTCGCGGAGATCCGCGCCCTCGCTGCCAAGGGACCGATCGCGATGGTCGGCGATGGAGTGAACGACGCTCCTGCGCTCGCGCAGGCGACCGTCGGAGTAGCCATGGGCGCAGCTGGCACGGACGTAGCCCTCGAGACGGCAGATGTCGCGTTGATGGGGGATGACCTCCGTCGCCTCGCCTTCGCGCTCGCGCTTGCTCAGCGCACCCAGCAGGTCGTTCGGCAGAACCTCGTGCTCTCCATCATTGTGATCGGCACGCTCGCAGTCGGCGCGGTGGCGGGCGTGTTCAGCCTTCCGGTGGCGGTCCTCGTTCATGAGATCAGCGAGTTTATCGTCATCGGCAGCGGGCTCAGGCTGCTGCGTGCGCCGAGCGCAGGAGCGCCGGCATGACTTCGCGAGGGAACGGCATGAGCGACGGCGACCGCAGCTACTGGGACAAGCACGCGAAGAACTACGACCGATCGATGTCGCTCCTCGGACGGCCGATCCCCCGGATGGTCGAGCTGGCCGGAGAGGCGACGCGCGGCCTGGGCCGAGTGCTCGAGGTTGCGGCTGGCACCGGGCTCGTCACACCCGCGCTCGCAGCTAGCGCAAAGGAGGTCGTCGCCACCGACTACTCGGCGGCGATGGTCGCCGCGCTCGAGCAGCGCGTGCGAGATGCCGGCGTGGCGAACGTGCGATGCGAGCAGGCCGACCTCTACTCGCTCCGGTTCGACGCCGGGACGTTCGACGCGGTCGTTGCAGCGAACGTCCTCCATCTCGTGCCGAACCTGCCCGAGGCACTGGCGGCGCTTCGGCGCGTGCTCAAGCCGGGCGGCCGCATCATCGTTCCGACCTTCTGTCACGACGAGACGGCGCTCTCGTGGGTGGTCTCGCGGGCGCTCGCCGTGACCGGCTTCCCAGGGCACAGGCGCTTCACCGCGAAGTCGCTGCAGCAGGCGGTCGAAGAGGCCGGCCTCCGCGTGACGCGGACCGAGACACTGCCCGGCCTCATCCCGATCGGGTACGTCGAGGGGACGAGTTGACGTGCGGATGATGCGACGCTCGACCAGATGATGCTGGCGCTCGAAAGCGGGAGGGCCGTGCATCGAGAGCGCCCCGGCGATCAACAGGCCCGCCGACCCCCGCGACCACGCCGACGCCCGAACCTCGCGCGACCAGCTCTCCAAGCATGAAGGCGGGCACCGTTCGTCGCTCCTCGCGAGCCGTCGCCCTGATGATCAACAAGCTCGGCCTCGTCGCGCCCGGCGAAGCTGTTGACCAACGGGGCCGACTGTTGATCGCCGGGTACGCAGTTAAACGCCTCTCGGCTTCTCTCTCCCCACGGGACAGGAGAGAGAGCGGGAGAGCTGTCCCACGCGGCGCTCATCGAGCTCGCTCGGCGCTCTCTGCGAGCACGCGCGAGAGCGCCGCTGAGGCACGCGCAGCGCGCGAAACGCTCGGAGTTCTGGGGAGAAACGGCGAAGCCCCCTCGGATCGCTCCTTGGGGGCTTCTGTTTACCGACCCTCGCCGTCGGTTGGCGACGAGAGAAAAATGGCTCCGCATGGGGAGCCGCTCACCAACCCGTTCGCAGGGCTCTCGGCGGGACGGCTTCGCTCCGCTCGCACCGTCCCGGAAATGCGAACGCTTGCGAATCCAAGTGGTTGGGC
>JALHPN010000273.1 GCA_022842465.1 Polyangiaceae bacterium
TCCGGCGTCGGCGGCCGTCCCCCGCGCAGCCCCGGCGTCCGCCCCCTGCGCGTGCGCAGGGCCCGCGAATCCCGCGAGGATCGCCAAGGCCACGGCCAGCGTCGCCGCCAGCCCGGTCACCCACGCGAGGGCTCGCACCGCCGCGAAAGGGCGCGTCGCACGTGGGGAGAAGAGGGGCATCCGGGAGGGAAGGGATGGAAAGCGACGAAGAAGACGGACGGCGGGCTGTTCAGTACTCGACTCGTGCCTCGTAGGTCAACCGCGCAAAAGGGAAAAGGACGCGAGAATTTCGCGTAGATCTCGATGTGTTGCGCGCTACGACGACGCGAACGACGGCCGTTCACGGTAGAGGACGGAGCGCCCGACCTCAGAACCCGCGCGCGCGGGCGCGGGAGACGAGCGCAGGGAGCGCCGCCTTCGGCCGTCCGCGCTCGTCGCGGAGGCCGACCGTACGGAGGGCGGTCACCGCGGCGTCGTCGGATCGACCGAGGCGGAGCGCGGCGGCGCGGGCTTCGTCCTCGCGGGGATCGTCGAGCCGCGTGAAGAGGAGCGCCGCGATCGTGTCGGCGTGGACGTCCCACGCGCGGAAGGCGTCGTGGACGAAGGCTACCTGCGCCTCGGCGCCGTCGGCGGACGGGTACGCGACGCCGAGCACGAAGAGAGACTTCTGCGGGGGCGCCGTCCGCGCGGCGAGGTCGATCCCCGCGGCGACGGCCGCCGGGGACGGAGCGGTCGGCGGAGCCCCGGAGGGGAGCGGAGGATCGAGCCGCGTCACGACGACGTCCGAGGCGTCCCACAGCGGCGCGAGCTCGGCGGCGCGCGCGGCGAGGGCCGCGGGGGAGACGGAGACCCCGACGCGGAGGCCCGGGCGCGTCGCGCGCGCGGCCGTCGCCGCCTGGACGTAGAACGAAGCGAAGGCGGCGTACCCGCCCGCGTCTCGCTCGTTCGCGTCGAGGGCAACGTCGACCCGAGACCCGATCACGTACGCGGCGACGTCGAGCTCTCGGGTCTGCGCGAGGACGTAGTCCTGCGCCGCGACGAAGCGGGCGACCAGGGCGGGATCGTTCCAGGGCACCGCCCGGAGGTCGTCCGGGACCTGCCGCGCGCGATCGCCCGTGACGTCGAGCTCGAGGACGGCGCGCGCGCGGTAGGTCGGCGCGACGAGACCGGCGATGTGGAGCGTCGGCTCGAAGACGGACGTGGCGCCCGCGTCGCCGTCGCCCGCGTCGTACGGCGTCTCGACGTCGGTCCAGGCGACCTCGACGGTCGTGAGGGTCGCGCCGGCGTCGGTCGTCGTTGCGAGGTCCGTCGGGTAGGTGGCGCTCCGGCGATCGGTGCCGATGCCGAGGAGGCGCGCGCCCTTCGGGACGACGCGCTCGTCCGAGGCGGCGCTGTCCTCGGGCGCGGCGTCGCCCGCGAGACCGACCGGCGGCGCGGGCGCGGACGGCGACGCGGGAGAGCCCGTGTCGCAGGCGACCCCGGTGACGCCGGCGAGCGCGGCGAGGGCGAGGGCCGGCGCGGCGAAGGCGGAGACCCGCATGGCTCGGACGTTAGCACGCGCGAGCTCGCCCGACCGTCACGCGCCCGCGCGACGAGCGGCCCGCGGCCACCACAGGAGCGCGCTCAGCGCGATGCCCGCCGCGAGCGGCACCATCGCGAGCTGGAGGGCGATCCGGTCCGCGAGCGCGCCGATCAGGATGGGCGACGGTCCGTCGCCGAAGACGTGGATCGAGAAGATCGCGACGGCCATCGCGCTCGCGCGCAGCTCCGACGGCACCGAGCGGAGGAGCGCGGCGTTGATGGGCGCGGAGCTCAGGAAGAGGAAGAGCATCGCGACGAACGAGAACGCGAAGAAGAGCGTCGCCGTGGGCGCGAGGAACGCCGCGAGCGCGAACGGGGCGCCGACCAGGCTCCCGAAGGCGCAGACGGCGAGCTGCACGCGGACCAGGTCCTCGTCGCTCGTCGCTCCGTCCGGCCCCGCCACCTTCGCGAGCTTCGCGTTCGCCCACCTTCCGCCGGCGAGCGTCCCGATCGCGCCGGCGACGACGAGGATCGCCCCGAAGTTGCCGCCCGCTTGTTTCAGCTCGAGACCGAAGCGTCGGACGAGGAAGTCTGGACCCCAGAAGGAGAAAGCGCCGATCGCCGCGGTGTAGGCGCAGTACCCGAAGACCGACTTCCGGTAGAGCGGCTCTGCGAAGAGCGCGCGGAGATCTCGGAGGACGTCCGGCTTGTCCGCGCGGAGCTTCCGCTCCGGCTCCTTCACGAGGAGGGCGACGAGGGCGAGCGCGAGCCCGGGCCCGCCGGCGAGGAAGAACGCGGTCCGCCATCCCCAGTGTTGCCCGACGAAGCCGCCGAAGACGTAGCCGAGCGCCGACCCTATCGGCGTCGCGGCGTAGAAGATCGTGAGGGCGCGGCCCTTCTTCTTCGGATCGGGGTGGGTGTCGTCGATGATCGTCGGCGAGAGCGTCGCGTAGCTCGCCTCACCGACGCCGACGAACGCACGCGCGGCGAGGAGCGCGAGCGCCGAGCCGGCGAGGCCGGAGGCACACGTCGCCGCGCTCCAGACGAAGATGCCGATCGCGATCAAGATCGTCCGGCGCATGCGGTCGCCCAGCGCGCCGAAGACGGGCGACGTGAAGCTGTACCCGACGAGGAAGACCATCGCGAGCACGCCCGAGACCGTGTTGGAGAGCGCGAGCTCCTCCTTCACGCGCGGGAGGACCGCCGCGAGGACGTACCTGTCCAGGTAGTTGAGGAGGTTCAGCCCGGTGAAGAGGGCGAGCACCGCGCCCGGGCGCCGGATCATCGGGCGCGGACGCTACCACGAACGCGATCGTCAGAGCGCCTCGACGCGCGCGAGGACCGCCTCGAGCTCCGCGACGAGCGGATGCGTGCCGTGCTCGGGGAGCGCCCGCGCGCGCGCGACGAGCTCCCGGAAGCGCGCGACCTGCTCGTCCTTCCCTCGCTTGAACATCGGCCACGGATCCCCGAAGTGCGCGGCGCAGACCTCGATCGAGAGGAGGTTGTCGATCTTGTCTGCGAGCGTGATGGCCTGCGCCTCCCAGGGCTTCTCGGGGAAGCGCTCGAGGTACTGCCTCTTCCGGTCCTCCCACGAGAGGCGCTTGTCCTCCTCGCTCGCGTGGCGGACGAGGTCCGCCACGTCCGCGCCGAAGGTCTTCACGAGCTCGTCGTACGTGACGGGGCAGTCCTCGAGGACGTCGTGGAGCACGCCGGCACAGACGACGTGCTCCGCGAACCCGTGGCGCGAGAGGATCGACGCCACGCCGGCGAGGTGGCTCACGTACGGGACGTTGCCGCTCGGATACTTGCGCCGTTGGTCGCGGTGCCAAACGGCCGCGCGATCGAAGGCGAGCTTGAGCAGCGTGCCGCTCGCCCGGCCCTCGCCCACGTTCAGCGCACCTTCAGGAAACCGACGGACGGGCGACGGACCTCCGGCGCGCGCACGCCGGACTTCGTGACGACGCGATGCTCGGTGTCGTCGGTCGCCTCGGTCCCGGGCTCGCTCAGGGACGCGAGCTCGCTCGTCTCCTCGAACGCGTCGAGGAACGGCTGGCTCTTCCGGCGCTGCTCGATCATCGCGCCGAGCACGGCGACGGCGCCCACGCTCTCTAGCGTGCGCGACGAGCCGCGCAGGCCGCGCTCGTCGAGGTCGTCGTCGTCGTACGCCGACGGGGGAGGAGGAAGCAGTGTTCCTTCGTGAGGCATCGGACGGAGGTCACGCTACAGTGCTTGTCGCGGTGCGCCAGACCGGAAGCTCCGGTGACCACCCCGGAGACGCGATGTGGACCCGGTCGACTTGGAATCTTCTTCCGTCGCTGGACGCGGCCGCGCGAGCGTTGCCGGGACGGAGGAGCGGAAATCGCGCGCGAAAAGTGGACTTTGGCGCGCAGAGCCGGGATAGGAAATCATGCCGCTCCCGACGAGCACGCCGAGGCGCCCGAGCTTGACAGCCCTGCCGCGTGCTCCGATAAGCCCCCCGCCCGCCGGGGGCGCGCGCCAACGCCGCAGAGGAGGATCGCTGTGAGCCGAACGACGACCACCAAGGGGACGAAGAGCGCCCGCGGCGCGACCGCGAGCGGTGGTGGCAAGCGTTCGGGCAAGCCGCCGCGGAAAGACCCTCCTCCGGTCGAGGGCGGGAGCGCGCCGCCGCCGCCGCCCCCCGGTGCCCCCGTCACCTCGCTCGTGACGGAGGCGCGCGTCCGGTACCTCAACTACGCGCTCAGCGTCATCACGTCGCGCGCTCTCCCGGACGTGCGCGACGGCCTGAAGCCGGTCCAGCGTCGCATCCTCCTCACGATGCGTCGCGACCTCGGCCTCACGCCGGACGCCCGCTACAGGAAGAGCGCGAAGATCGTCGGCGACGTGATGGGCAACTACCACCCGCACGGCGACAGCGCGATCTACGACGCGATGGTGCGCCTCGCCCAGAGCTGGGTGATGCGCCTCCCGCTCGTCGACGGCCAGGGCAACTTCGGCTCGCCCGACGGCGACGGCGCGGCCGCCTACCGTTACACGGAGGCGAAGCTCCGGATGGCCGCGATCGAGCTCCTCTCCGAGCTCGACAAGCGCACGGTCGCCTGGCGCCCGAACTACGACGGCACGAAGAGCGAGCCCGTCGTCCTGCCGGCGCGCCTCCCGCACCTCCTCATCAACGGGTCGCAGGGGATCGCGGTCGGCATGGCGACGAGCATCCCGCCGCACAACCCGAGCGAGGTGATCGACGCCTGCATCGCGCAGATCGAGGCGGGTAAGGACATCCTCCCGACGAAGACGCTCCTCAAGTACGTCAAGGGGCCGGATTTTCCGACCGGCGGCCAGCTCATGGCCTCGCGGCAGGAGCTCACCTCCGTCTACGAGACCGGCTCGGGCACGCTGAAGCTGCGCGGCGAGTGGAAGACAGAGGAGCCGAAGAAGGGCGGGACGACCGCGATCATCCTCACGTCGCTCCCGTACGGCGTCGTGCGCGGCACGCTCGTCGAGCGCATCGCCGAGATCATCATCGGGAGGAAGCTCGCGGCGCTCACCGACGTGCGCGACGAGTCGACGACCGAGGTCCGCATCGTCCTCGAGATGAAGAAGGGGACCGACCCCAACCTCGTGATGGCGTACCTCTTCAAGAACACGCCGCTCCAGGCGACCGTCGCCGTCAACATGACGTGCCTGGTCCCCGGCGCGCCGCCGATCACGGTGACGGGGCCCGACGGCGAGCCCATGCCGCCCGAGGAGACGACGCCGGCCGTGCCCGAGCGCCTCTCGCTGGGGCAGATGATCCGCTACTTCCTCGACTTCCGGATGCTGACGGTCGAGCGGCGTCTCCGCTTCGACCTCGGCCAGCTCCGGCGCCGGATCCACATCCTCGAAGGCTTCGTGAAGATCTTCGACGCGCTCGACGAGACGATCCGGATCATCCGGAAGTCCGACGGGAAGCAGGACGCGGCGAAGAAGATCATCGCGCGCTTCGGCATGTCCGAGGAGCAGGTCGAAGCGATCCTCGAGCTCAAGCTCTACCGCCTCGCGAAGCTCGAGATCCTCGTCATCCGCGAGGAGCTCGATCAGAAGATGAAGGCCGCGAAGGAGCTCGAGGTCATCCTGAAGAGCGAGGCGAAGCGCTGGAGCCTCATCAAGGGCGAGCTCCTCGAGATCAAGGCGCAGTACGGCGACAAGCGGAAGTCGAAGGTCGGCGGCGGAGGCGAGAGCCACGAGTACTCGGCGGAGGACTTCATCGTCGCGGAGGACGCGAACGTCATCCTGACGTCGCAGGGCTGGATCAAGCGCCTCCGCGAGGTCAAGGACCTCGCCGCGACGCGCGTCCGCGACGGGGACGGCGTCCTCGCCGCGGTGGCGGGCTCGACGAAGACCACGGTCGCGTTCTTCTCGAACCTCGGCGCTTGCTACGTCATGCGGATCCACGACGTGCCGGCGACGACCGGCTACGGCGAGCCCGTACAGAAGTTCTTCAAGATGGATGACGGCGAGAAGATCGTCGCGATGATGTCCTTCGACCCGCGCGTGCTCGAAGTGCCGGTCCCGATCGAAGGGGGAGAGCCGCTCCCGCCCTACGCCGTCGCCGTGACGAAGAAGGGCCTCGCCTTCCGCTTCTCCCTCTCGGCGCACCGCGAGGCGTCCACGCGAGCAGGGCGCCGTTACGGCAAGCTGAACGCGGGCGACGAGATCGTCATGGTCGCGATCGCCAGCGGCGACCGCGACGGCGTCCTCGCCGCGACCAGCGACGGACACGCGCTCGGCGTCCCGGTGAAGGAGCTCGCGCTGCTCTCCGGCGTCGGCAAGGGCTCGATGCTCATGAAGGTGGACGACGACGCGCGCGTGCTCGGCGCGATCATCGCGCTCGGCGCGAACGACTCGATCGTGGTCGAGACCGGCAAGGGCAAGGAGCACAGCATCACGTACAGGTCCGTGCTCGGAAAGCGCGCGCAGGCCGGCACGGCCGTCGTGAGGCGCGACGGCTTCGCCCGAGTGGTCCCACAGCCCCCGACGCTCGCGCCCCTGGAGGTGAACTGAGATGGCGACCAGCTACAGCGCGAAGGACATCGAGGTCCTCGAGGGGCTCGAGCCGGTGCGCAAGCGCCCGGCGATGTACATCGGCGGCACCGACACGCACGGCTACCACCACCTCCTCTGGGAGATCCTCGACAACGCGATCGACGAGGCGATCAACGGGCACGCGAAGCACATCGCCGTCGCGCTCGACGCGGACGGCAAGGGCGTCAGCGTGCAGGACGACGGGCGCGGCATCCCGGTCGACATGCACCCGAAGTTCAAGAAGCCCGCCCTCGAGATCATCCTCTCGACGCTCCACGCGGGCGGGAAGTTCTCGAGCGGGAACTACAAGGTCTCGGGCGGTCTCCACGGCGTCGGGTCGTCGGTCGTGAACGCGCTCGCCGAACAGCTCGACGTCACCGTCTGGCGCGAAGGCCAGGAGTACAAGCAGTCCTTCTCGCGCGGCGTGCGCACGACCCCGCTGAAGAAGGGCGCGAAGGTCCGTAAGCGCGGCACCCTCGTGTACTTCCGGCCGGATCCGAAGATCTTCGGCGACAAGGCGAAGTTCGACACGGAGACGATCAAGGAGCGGCTCGAGATGAAGGCCTACCTGCACGGTGGCCTCTCTCTCCACTACGTCGACAAGACGACGAAGACGGAGCACTCCTTCGTCCACCCGAAGGGCATCGCGGACTACCTCCCGATCCTCGTCAACCGCCGCGGCAAGGCCGTGAGCAACGCGGTGCCTTTCGTGATGTCCCGCGAGGTGGAGGGGAACGAGAAGACCGGCGAGCTCCCATTCCGCATCGAGGTGGCGCTCCAGTGGACGGAGGCGCACGACGAGCACGTGAAGTCGTACGTGAACGGCATTCCGACCGGCAACGGCGGCACGCACGTGAGCGGGCTCACGTCGTCCGTCGTCAAGGGGGTGCGCGGCTTCATCGAGACGAAGAACCTCCAGCCGCGGGGCGTGACGCTGACGGCGGAGGACATCCGCGAGGGGCTCGTCGCGCTCGTGTCGGTGTACGTGTCGAACCCGCAGTTCCAGGGGCAGACGAAGGACCGCCTGAACAACCCCGAGGTCGCCGGCCTCGTCGAGGGCATCCTGAGGCCGACGCTCGAGCAGTGGCTGCTCGAGAACGGGACCGTCGGCGAGCAGATCGTCATGCGCTCCGTCCTCGCCGCCCGCGCGCGCGAGGCTCGCCGCGAGGCGACGGCGCAGGTCACGCGGAAGACGGCGGTCTCGCATCGGCTGAACCTGCCCGGCAAGCTCGCCGACTGCTCCTCGACGGATCCGAGCGAGAGCGAGCTCTTCATCGTCGAGGGCGACAGCGCAGGCGGCTCCGCGAAGCAGGGGAGGGATCGCCGCACGCAGGCGATCCTCCCGCTCCGCGGGAAGGTGCTCAACGCCGAGCAGGCGTCGACGTCGAAGGTCACCGGCAACAAGGAGCTCCAGGACATCGTCCAGGCCCTCGGCTGCGGGATGGGCCCGACGTTCGACGTGACGAAGCTCCGCTACGGGAAGGTCTTCCTCCTGATGGACGCCGACTCGGACGGTCACCACATCACGACGCTGCTCCTCACGTTCTTCTACCGGCAGCTGCCGGGCCTCATCCGCGGCGGTCACGTCTACCTCGCGATGCCGCCGCTCTTCCGCGTCGACCACGGCAAGGAGACCCACTGGGCGCTCGACGAGGCGGAGCGCGATCGGATCATCGCGAAGCTGCCGAAGAACGCGAAGGTCGAGATCAGCCGCTTCAAGGGCCTCGGCGAGATGCCGGCCGAGGAGCTCAAGGCGACGACGCTCGACAAGACGCGGCGGCGCGCCGTGCGCGTCGCGATCGACAGCGAGCTCGAGACCGACCGCGTCCTGAACGAGCTGATGGGGAAGGACACCCAGGCCCGCTTCCGCTTCATCATGGAGCGCGCGCGGGAGGCGACCGCCGACGAGCTCGACGTCTGAGTCACTTCACGCGGTAGAGCTTCACGTCGTCGACGAGGAAGCACGCGTTCGGGCCGGCGCCGCCGGTCACGAAGACGTCGAGGTCCTCCTCGGCCTTCGTGACGTCGAGGACGACCTCGAGGCGGCTCCACGTGGTGGAGAAGGGCTCGGGCGGGGTCATCGCCGACGCGACCGGGGTGAACGGGTCACGCTTTGCCTGACGCAGGTGAAGGCGGCCACCGGACGTGACGCCGGCATCCGGGGCGGTCCGCACCCAGGCCTCCGCGCGGTAGGTCCCGACGGCGGGGACGAAGCCGAGGCCGGGCGATCCGCCCGAGAAGAAGTCCGTCACCCCCGCGTTCATGCAGACGCGGCACGCGGCGCCCGCGCGTCCCGAAGGATCGCTGCCGTTGGTCGCCTGGAACGTGCTCCACCCGTTGCAGGCGGGGCCGTCGAAGCGCTGCTCGTAGAGGAGCGTACCGGCGTCGTCGCTGGCGTCCGCGAGCGCATCGACGGCTGCGTCCGCCGCGGGGGATCCGCCGTCGGGCGCCTTCGCGTCGACCGCCTCCGCATCGGACCCGGTTCCCGCCTCGAGCACGCCGCCCCCCGGGCCGTCGCCTTCGAGCGCGTCGAAGTCGAGGGCGACGGAGCAGGCGGTCGCGAGCGCGGCGGACGCGAGCGCCGCGACCGTCGTCTTCCGCCTGCGAGCCCGGGCCTGCGTTCGCACTCTCTCCATCCTACCGCGACCTGACAGCTCGGCTGCTATCTTCGGAGGAATGCGCCGCGCGACGTTCGACGACCACGGAAGGATGCGGGGGGCGCCGGTGGTCGCGACCTTCGCCGGCATCGTCCTGCTCGGCGGGGCGGCGCACGCGGCTCCACACACCGTCGACCAGTGCCTCGACGCCTCCGAGCGTGGACAGAGGCTCGAGGGCGAAGGGAAGCTGTCCTCGGCGCGCGAGCAGTTCGCCCTCTGTACGAGTCCAGCGTGTCCCGCTCCGGTGCGCGTGAGCTGCACGCGCGCGGCCGAGCAGGTCGTCGAGCGGATGCCGTCGCTCGTCATCGTCGTGCGCGAGGAGGGGGACCTCGACGTGAGGGACGCCGTCGCCACCTTCGACGGGACGCGCCGTGAGCCGATCGACGGGAGGCCGATCGCGCTCGACCCGGGACCGCACGTGCTCCGGATCACGTCGCCGGGCCGCGAGCCGGTCGAGCGCACGGTGCTCGTGAACGTCGGCGAGAAGGATCGCGTCGTGCGCATCCAGGTCCCGGCGCCCACGAAGGTCGCGTCGCCGGCGGTCACCGTCGCGCCGGTGTCCTTGCCGACGGACTCTCCCACGAGCTCCGGCGGAGGACCGCCCGTCGCGAGCTGGGCGCTCCTCGGAGGCGCCGCGGCGCTCGGGATCACCGGCGCCGTCCTCGCGGTGCTCGCGAAGGGCGAGCACGACGACCTGTCGTCGACGTGCGGCGCGCCCGTGGCGAGGTGCACATCCGACGAGACCCGCGCGGGGAGAACGCTCGCGCTCGGAGCCGACGTCGCGTTCGGCGTCGCGATCGTGGCGGCCGCGGCCGGCATCGTCACATGGATCGTGCTCCCGTCGTCGCGGTCGACCCAGACCGCGGCGTCGCCGGGCACGGTTCGCTTCTGACGCCAGAGCGCGCCGAGCTCACTCGCGCCCGAGGATCACGTTGTCGATGGCGGCGTCGAACGTCGGGCCCGGGGCCACGCCTGCCTGCGCGCCCAGCTCGAGGGTGATCGCGTCGAGCGTCGTCCTGCCCGCGAGCGCGTCGAGGTCCGCCTCGGGGCCCGCGCCGTCGCCGACGGTGACCTGCGCGACCCATCGCTCCGTGCGGCGCTCCATCCGGAGCTCCACGCGCGTCCATCGCCCTTTCGTGACGGGCGGTCCTGCCGCGAGGACGTGGTCTGCTTCCCCACCGTCCGTGGCGCGGCTCCACGTCGTGCCGTCGCCGGTGAACGCGGCGACGAGCCGGACGCCCGCCCCCGGCAGGCTCACCGCGAGCGGGACGCTGGGGCCGTCGCCGAGAGAGGCGAAGCGGATGTCGAAGGCGATGCGCGCGCGGGTCGCGCCCTCGGTGTCGACACGTCGGACGATGACGGGCTGGCAGCCGCCGGTCGCGCCGCCGCGGACGCCGAGCGCGTGCGAAGAGCCGCTCCCTGGGACGAGGCCGAAGCTCTCGAGCGAGCCGGCACACGCGCCGCTCTCGAACGCATCGAACGGCGAGGCGTCCTCGAAGTCCGCGCAGAACGCAGACGCACGACCGGCGCACCATCGCGGCGTCGCGGTCGTGGTCGCGCTGCCCGGGGCGGCCACGACGGCCGGCGCTCGCTCGGGCGGAGGGGCGGACGCCGTGCCCTCCGGAGG
>JALHPN010000274.1 GCA_022842465.1 Polyangiaceae bacterium
GCGTCGCGAGGCCCCGGACGACGGCGGCCGAGAGGCCGATCGCCCGGAGGCGGCGCGGGGCGGCGGCGCCGGCTCCGGCGGCCGCCGCGTGGGTCGCGCCGA
This sequence comes from Polyangiaceae bacterium, assembly GCA_022842465.1. Classification (GTDB taxonomy): domain Bacteria; phylum Myxococcota_A; class Polyangia; order Polyangiales; family Polyangiaceae; genus Labilithrix. The sequence goes on from JALHPN010000274.1 coordinate 103, forward strand.
ACACGGAGACCGTGATCGGGACCATCGGATACACGCACGGGGTGAGGCTCGCGAGGAACCCGGCGCCGAACGCGCCGGCGATCGCGACGACGGCGCCGTGACGCGCGAGGAGCTCCGCGAAGCGGCCCGATTCGTTCGTGGGTCCGCAGTCCCCCGCCCACGCGACGGCGGGCAGGAGAAGGACGGTGAGCACGACCGCCAGGGCGGCGACGAGCGTGGCGAATCGACGCGTCATCCGTTCACGCTAGCAGCGCCGCGGCGAGGCGCTCGTAGGAGGCGAGGCGTTCACAGTGATCGTGGATCGGCGTCGTGACCACGAGCTCGGCGGTGCCCGCCTCCCGTGCGAGCGCTGCGAGCGCCGCGGCGACGCGGTCGGGTCCGCCGACGAAGGCGCGGGCGCGCATCGCGTCGACGAGGGCGCGCTCGTCGACGTCGTACGGGTACGCCTCGGCCTCTTCGACGCTCGGGAGCGGGAGATCGCGGAGGCCCTGACCGAAACGGAGGAACGAGAGCTCCGCGCTCCTGGCGAGGCGGCGCGCGTGGGCGTCGTCCTCGCCGCAGATCGCGGCGACGGCGAGGAGGGCCTCCGGCTCGGCGCGCGCGGCGCTCGGGACGAACGAGGCGCGATACGCGCAAACGGCGGCCTCTGCGCCGTCCGGCGCGAAGTGATGGGCGTAGGCCATCCCGAGCCCGCGTCGACCTGCGCGCTCAGCGCTTTCCGCGCTCGAGACGAGCACGAAAATCGCGGGAGCGGGCACGCCGGTCGGGATCGCCTTGATCCCGTTGAACGGCGCGCGGGGATCGGGCTCGGCTGCGGGGTCGAGGAGCCGGAGGAGGTCGTCGAGCTGCGCGTCGAAGCGGGACTCGCCGAGGAGCTCTGTCGACTCGCGGAGGGCGAGCGCGGTCTTCGCGTCGGTGCCGGCCGCGCGCCCGATCCCGAGGTCGATGCGTGAGGGATGGAGAGCGTGGAGCGTGCGGAACGTCTCCGCGATCTTGAGGGCGCTGTGGTTCGGCAGCATGATGCCGCCGGTGCCGACCCGGATCCGCGAGGTCCGCGCGGCGACATGGGTAGCGAGGATCTCCGGAGACGAGCACGCGAGGGACGCCGCCGCATGATGCTCGGCGAGCCAGTAGCGCGTATAGCCGAGCGCCTCGGCGCGGAGCGCGAGGTCGACCGTCGCACGGACGGCGTCCGCCGGCGTCTTGCCCGACGGCACCGGAGAGAGGTCGAGAACGGAGAGCCGGAGCCGCGCCTTCGGAGGCATCCCGGACGAGCATAGTGCGGGGGAGAGGGAGGGAGCGGCGCGAGATGCGCCGCTCGCGATTCACGGCACGCCGCGGAGCCAGCGCTTCACGCCCTGTCTTTCCTCCGCGAACGCTTCGTCGAACGTGCGGAGGTGACACGCCTTCGCCCGGTCGCCGAGGCGCGCGACGGCGGAGGCGAGGTCGGGGGCGTCCGTGAGCTCGTCCGCGAGGCTCTCGCGGAAGAACGGCAGCGGACCGATCGCGGCGCGATCCAGGCCGGCGGCCTCGACCACTGCGGCGAGGTGTTGCGCCATGAAGTCCTCGTCCTCGCCGCCGAGGCGCGTCGTCACCACGATCGCGCTCCCGTCGGCGAGCGGCATGACGGCGTCGACGTCGAAGCCGCCGCTCGGGCTCGCCTCGAGCACACGGCGCACCGCGGGCGGCACGACGGCCGCGATCCGACCATGACCGCGCGGGTCGTCGTCGGTCATGCCGAGCCGCCCCGCGATCGAGCCCACGAGGTCCTCGAGGGAGAGCCCCTTCCCGCCGAGCGCGGCGAGCAGCGAGGCCTCGTCGATCACGCCCCCGCCCTCGCCGAGCGTGAGGCGCCTCGGGCCTCCGGTCGTCATCCGCTCGAGCATGCGCTGCTGCTCGGCCGCGGCCTCCCACGACGCGCGCACGGCGTCGGGCGCCTTCGCGAGGGCCGCGGCGAGCGCCTCTTCCCCCTGCTCGTGCGCGGCGCGCACGGCGTCCATGCCCGCGATGTAGTCGTCGAGCGCACGAGCGCGCTCGACGTGCTCCTCCTCCGTCGGCGGCCGCGGGTCGATCCAGCGCCCCGCGCTGGCGAGCTCCGCGACGACGCCGTCGTACGTGCGCGCCCGCGGCTCGCAGACGTCCGGCGTGGCGAAGACGCCGCGCGGATCGTCGTGGATCGCCGCGAGCGCGTCGCCGAAGTGCTCGTGGAGCCAGCACCGCAGCGTGAACTCGACGTCGGCGTCGCCGAAGCGCATGCCCGTGAACACCGACACGCTCCCGTCGTCGCCCGGCCGCATCAGCGGGGTCGGATCGTAGCCGTCGGCGAGCAGCGCCTCGTACGCGTCCTCGCGGCCGTCGTCGGCCCACCGCTTCCGGTCGCGCGCCGCGTGGGCCTCGAGGGCCTCCCGCAGCTTCTCGCGGTCTCGAACACGCAGGTGCACGTAGGCGTCGATCCCCATCCGGCGTCGTCCTCCGACTGTCGTACGCCCGGAAGGTCGCACGAATTCCTGCGAACGTCGGGGACCCTCGCGCGCGACGACGTTCGCCTCCGGAGATCGTCAGGTCTTCTTCTTCGCGGCGTGCTTCTTCGACCGGCTCGTTCCTGCGCGCTTCCGCTCGTTGATCTCGTCGACGAGGGACCTCTTCTTCGCGGCCATGACGTCGAGCTGACAAGAGGACGAGCGGCGACGGAAGCGGCACGTTGCCCCTTACCCGCGCGGGACGGCGGGACTGTCTCGCCGTGGAGGCACCTGTGTCCACGCGAGGGAACACCCTCACCCCGCGGAAGGTCGGGATCCGGCGAGAGCCGCCGTGGAACGCGCCGTGCTCCGGTGACGTCGCCTGCCATGCCTACCCCGATCCGCCTCCTTGCGCCTTTCGTCCTCGGTCTGCTCCCGGCGTGCGTCGCCGACGCCCGCGCGGAGGAGGACGTCGAGCCCGAAGACCGACCCACGGACGACTCCGGAGGGTCCGACGTCACGGACGTGGGCGTCGAGGCGCTCACGAGGTTCGCCGCGACACCGGAGTACACGGCGCAGAAGGCGTGGGCGGCCGCGCGCGGCGTGCGCGTCGAGCCGGGCGTCACGAGCGTGCTCGTGAAGCGTCGCTTCGTGGAGCGCCGCGCGACCGCGTACGAGGACCTCTTCGTGGTCTTCCAGAGGAGCGGCGGCCTCCGGACGTTCGTCGGCAACGCCAAGCCGGCGCAGATGCCGCGTCCGACCGGCACGACGCCGGACGTCGACGGCAACGGCACCCGAGACCTGGGCGTCGCGCGCGCGGGGACCTACCGCGCCGTGGGCGGCTGGACTTTCGGTCTGCCGGGTCATGCGCGCCCGGCGTTCCGCATCCTCCAGAACGGAAAGGACGCCCTCCCGGGGTGGCGCGACACCGACGGGGACGGCGCCTTCTCCGCGGCGGAGAGGGCCGCCTCCGAGCGACGAGGCGACCGCATCACCCTCGTCCGGATCCACTACGGCTTCGATCCCGGCGGGAACACCTTCGGCGGGGCGATCCACGCGGGCCCATGGTCGACCGGGTGCTTGAACATCCCGTGGTCGCAGCTCGACGCCTTCGTCGCCGCCGTCGGCGGGGCGAAGGCGAGCTTCGACGTGGCGATCGTCGACGAGCGCTGAGAGACGGCTCCTCGCGTGATAAGGGGAGCGCGTGGCAGCGCGCGAGTGTCCCTGCGGTTCGGAGCGGCGTTACGCGGCGTGTTGCGGCCCGATCCATCGGGGCGAGTCCCACGCGGAGACGCCCGAGGCGCTCATGCGATCGCGGTACAGCGCCTTCGCGCTCGGTCAGGGCGCCTATCTGGTCGATACGCTCTCGGCGTCGCATCCGGACCGCGCGCTCCCGCCGGATCTCCTCGCCCGCGAGCTCGCCCGCCTGAAGGACTCCCAGCGCTTCCTCGGCCTCGTCGTCGTTTGGGCGTCCGACCCGAGCGCGCCCGAGCCGGCGGAGGTCCTCTTCCACGCCCGCATCTTCCAGAAGGGTCGCGACCACTCGTTCGCCGAGCTCTCCCGCTTCGAGCGCGATCCCGACGACGGGTCCTGGCGCTACGTGAGCGGCCTCCTCGTGCCGGCCACGTCTCTCCCCGTCCCCCCGAGCGCTCTCACGCGCGACGTCTTCCTGGCGGCGTTCGCGAAGCTCCCCGCCACGAAGGCGTGACGCGGTTTCAGGGCCGACGCGACGCGCCCCGCATGGTCGCCCGACCTCCGGCAGCGAGTCCGCACGGCGCCGAGGCCCGCCCATACGCACGTTGCGCGGGCCGCACCTCGCTTGGACCGCGCCTTGACGGAGGAACAGGCATGCGACCCTCCCCGATCCTCGCGGTCTCTCTCCTCGCGCTCACGGGTTCCGTCCTCGCGTGCGCCGCCCCAGAGCCTTCCTCGGAGGACGGATCCGCCGCAGCGATGAGCCGCGGTGAGAGCGCCTCCGGCCTCGGTGGCCGCTACGCGCCTCACGAGGGCGGCTCGTCCGTGGTCCTCCTGGACGTCCTCGTCGCGCGTGAGACGCCGGACAGGGCGATGATCCAGGGGCGCCTGCTCGTGACCCCCGAGACGTCCGGCGAGGAGGCGGACTACCGGCGCGGATGCGCTCTCTCCATGAGCGGCGTGCTCGACAAGCCCGCATCCGACGGCCCCGTGGAGGTCGAGGTCGAGACGCAGAGCGCCGAAGGGGCGTCCAAGGCGACGATGGTGTTCGCCGCGAGCCCAGGCTTCCTCCGAAGCCAGCGACTGACCCTCGAGCTCGAGGGCGCCCCCGAGCCCTGCCGCCGCGCGCTCGCCCTGCGCGGCAACGTCGGCGGACGCCTCGCGTTCGTCAAGCAGGACGCGGTCGAGCGAGGCGTCGTGGGCTACCGCACGCTCGCCGCCGACCACCGGTTCGAGGGCCGCGCCAAGCCGTACGCGTGGACGTCGCCGGAGCGGGGCGCGCACGCGGACGCCGTGCCTGCGGTCGACCTCTTCGCCGGCGAGCCCGTCGCTCTGCTCGCGCGGGAGGCCGACGGCTTTCGCGTTGCGGTCGACCGGATCTACCTGCGCGGCGGGATCGGGCGGGCGGTCGAGGCCGCATGGATCCCGGCCGAGAAGCTCGCGGAGCAGCCCCGTGACGTCGAGGCCATGAGCGCGCTCGCACCCCGATGAGGGAGGCTGCCGTGGTACCTTCCGGCGCCATGCGCGCCGTCCGCATCCACGAGCTCCTCGGGCCCGACTCCCTCCGCGTCGACGAGGTCCCCGCTCCGGACCTCGGCTCGCTCTCTCCCACCGACGTCCTCCTCGACGTCCGCGCCGCGGGCGTCAACTTCCCCGACGTCCTCCTCTCCCGCGGCAAGTACCAGTTCAAGCCTGCGCCTCCCTTCATCCCCGGAGGCGAAGCGGCCGGCGTCGTGCGCGCCGTCGGCTCGAAGGTCACGACCCTCTCCGTCGGCGATCGCGTCGCGGCCACCATGATCCACGGCGCCTTCGCCGAGCAGATCGTCGTCCCCGAGCTCGCCGCCGTGAGGCTCCCCGACGGCGTCTCCTTCGAAGCCGGCGCGGCGACGCTCCTCACCTACGCCACCACGCTCCACGCCCTCGAGGACCGTGCCCGCCTCGGCCAGCGCCGCGACCGCAGGGAGACCCTCCTCGTCCTCGGCGCCGCCGGCGGGGTCGGGCTCGCCGCCGTCCAACTCGGCAAGCTCCTCGGCGCGCGTGTCCTCGCGGCCGCGTCCTCCGACGAGAAGATCGCGACCTGCCTCGAGGCCGGCGCCGAGGCCGGCATCGTCTACGGCCGCGAGGACCTGAAGGAGCGCGTGAAGGCGCTCACGAACGGCGACGGCGCCGACGTCGTCTACGACCCGGTCGGCGGCCCCTACGCCGAGCCCGCCCTTCGCGCCATCGCGTGGGAAGGTCGCTACCTCGTCGTCGGCTTCGCCTCGGGCGAGATCCCGAAGATCCCCTTGAACCTCGTCCTCCTCAAGGGATGCGACGTGGTCGGCGTGTTCTGGGGCTCCTTCGCGGCGCGGGAGCCGGCGAAGAACCGCGGCCACGCGGAGCGCCTCCTCGCCTGGGTCGGAGACGGCTCTCTCTCTCCGCGCGTCGACGAGGCGCTCCCGTTCGATCGCGCGGGCGAGGCGCTCGCTCGCCTCGAGGGGCGCAAGGTCCGCGGCAAGATCGTCCTCGTTCCCTGACGAGGCTCACGCCCCCAGGACGCGGAGGAACCCGTCGCCGTACTGCTCCGCGCGGGACGGGCCCATGCCGTGCAGCGCGAGGAGCTCACCGCGGCTCTTGGGCTTCAGCGTCGCCATCTCGACGAGCGTGCGATCGAGCGCGATGACGTAGGGCGGCACCCGCTTCTCCCGCGCCACCTCGGCGCGATGCGCGCGCAGCCGCTCGAAGAGCGCCGCGCCGTCCGGCCCGAGCACGGCCGGGTCGACCGAGCTCCCGCGCGCGCGCTCGCGACCGCCTCCGGCCGCCCGCGCCTTCTTCTTCTCCTCGCGCGGGAGCAGGATCCGCGCAGGCAGAGCTCCCTTCATCACGTCCGCGCCCGCGCGCGTGAGGAACGGCACGGGGTGGTCGTTCGTCGTCAGGTCGATCCACCCCGCGGTGAGGAGCGCGCGGAGGAGCGAAACCGTCCACTCGCGCGACCGATGCGAGAGGAGCCCGAACGTCGACAGCACCGTGAAGCCGAAGCGGCGCGTCCTCTCCGAGTCGATCCCGTGGAGCATCTCGGCGATCGCGACGAGGCCCGCGCGACGCTGCGCTCGGGCGACGGCCGAGAGCGCCTTCCGGACGACCAGCGTGACCTCCTCGCTCGCGACCTCGCCGGGCCCCGAGTCGACCCCGTTCGCGTCGAGCGCCTCGCAGACGTCGCAGTGGCCGCAGCCGCCGAGCGTCTCCTGCTCGTCGCCGAAGTAGCGGAGGACGAAGTCGTGACGACACGAGCGGGCGTCGAGGTAGCGGAGGAGCTCGCGGAAGAGCTCCCAGGCTCGCGCCGCCATCGCGGGGTCGGCGGGCTCGCCGCCCTCCCCGGACTGCACGAGGCGGCGCCGGAGGGCGATGTCGGCGCCGGAGCAGAGGAGCATCCCGAAGGCCTCGTCTCCGTCGCGTCCTGCGCGGCCCACCTCCTGGTAGTACGCCTCGATCGAGGACGGCGGCTGCGCGTGGAGGACGGCGCGGATGTCGGACCGGTCGATCCCCATCCCGAACGCGTTCGTCGCGACGACGACGTCGATCGCGCGCGCCGCGAAGCGATCCGCGACCCGCGAGCGCGACTCGCCGTCCATCCCCGCGTGGTAGTGGGCCGCGTTCCAGCCACGCTCGCGGAGCAGATCCGCGAGCTGCTCGGTCGACTTCCGGGTCGCCGCGTAGATGATCGCCCCGCCCTTCGGCGCCTTCGGCTCCCCGAGCGCGGACGCGAGGCCCTCGAGGAGCGCCGCCTTCGCCTCCTTCGGCCCCTCGACGTTGCGTGCGGAGAGGTGGAGGTTCGGGCGCGCGAAGCCGCGGAGGACCTCCTTGCACGGCGGGTCGTCGAGGCCGAGCTGCGCGCGGATCTCGCTCCGGACCGCCGGAGTCGCCGTCGCCGTGCAGGCGAGGATCCGCGGCGGCCGGATCCGCTGGAGGAGCGCGCCGATCCGGAGGTAGTCCGGCCGGAAATCGTGCCCCCACTGCGCGATGCAGTGCGCTTCGTCGATCGCGACGAGGGCGACGTTGCAGCGCTCGAGCGTCCGGACGAACCAGTCCGACGCGAGCCGCTCGGGCGCGACGTAGACGAGCTTCAGCTTCCCGCGGAGGAGCGCGCTCTCGCGCTCGCTTCGCTCGGGTCCGCCGAGCGTCGACGCCAGGTACGTCGCCTCGATCCCCCGAGCGGTGAGCGAGCGGACCTGATCCTCCATCAACGCCACGAGCGGCGAGACGACGAGGGTGATCCCGTCGAGCACCGCGGCCGGCAGCTGATACGTGAGCGATTTCCCGCCGCCGGTCGGCGCGACGACGAGGACGCGCCCGCCCTCCGGGAGGAGCGCCTCGATCGCCTCACGCTGCCACGGGCGGAACTCCTTCAGGCCGAACCGCGTGCGGAGCGCGTCGTCGATCACGCTCGCCGCCGTCATCGCGTCCACGATCCCGCTGCGATCCGATCCGTCGGCGGCCATCGCGACGTCGTTCGGGCGGCCCCCCTCTCGGGTTGCGTGCGACGCGAGGACGACGACGGCATGCGGCGCGCGGACCCTAGCGCAAAGGAGCCCACGGCAGAAGACCCCGCGCGTGGCAGAACGCGCCGTGCACGCCCGCGAATCCTGCGGCCAAGGCGCGGATCCCTCGTCGTCGGCGCCGCCGGTACGAGCCGTGCTGAGGGCCGCACCGGAGGTCATTCGACATGAGGACGTTGGGATCCATCGTGTGCGTGGGGCTCGTCGGGCTCGTCGCCGCCGTCGGCTGCAACAAGCCGAAGGCGACCGAGAGGGCGACCCCGGAGCTCCGTTCGGGGGAGATGGGCCGCGATCCCGCCGCACGCGCCGTCCCGGCGCCGGTCCCCGGGCCGCGCGAGGTCCTCGAGGCGAAGGATCCGAGGAAGGCCGCCGACGCGGACATGTCCGAGGTCCTCGAGCAGCTCCGCGCGATGAGCCCGAAGCCCCTCTCGACCCTGACCCCCGAGGAAGCGCGCGAGCAGCCGAGCCCGGCAGACGCGGTCCGCGCCGTCCTCGCGAAGAAGGGCAAGAGCGAGAACCCTCTCCCGGTGAAGGCGATCCAGGCGAAGAAGATCCCGATAGCGGAGGGCACCGTCGACGCGCGCGTCTACGTACCGGAGACGGACGCGAAGAAGCCGCTCCCCGTGATCCTCTACTTCCACGGCGGCGGCTGGGTCATCGCGAACCTCGACACCTACGACGCTTCGGCGCGTGGGCTCGCGAACGAGTCGAAGGCGATCGTCGTCTCCGCCGACTACCGCCGCGCGCCGGAGGCAAAGTTCCCGGCGGCGCACGAGGACGCCTTGGCGGCGTATCGGTGGGTGCTCGCGAACGCTGCGTCGCTCGGGGGCGACCCGCGGCGGATCGCGGTCGCGGGCGAGAGCGCGGGCGGCAACCTCGCGATCAACACGGCGATCGCCGCGCGCGACGAGGGCCTCCAGATGCCCGTCGCCCAGCTCCTCGTCTACCCCGTCGCGACGATGACGATGGACTCGAAGTCCTACCAGGAGTGGGCGAACGCGAAGCCGCTCGACAAGGCGACCATGAGGTGGTTCGCCGACGTGATCGCCAAGGGCCCCGAGGATCTCGTCGACAAGCGCCTCGACCTCGTGCACGCCGAGCTCCACGGCTTGCCGCCGGCCTCCATCGTCCTCGCGGAGATCGATCCGCTCCGCACGGACGGCGATCTGCTCGCCGACAAGCTCGAGTCCGCCGGCGTGAAGGTGAAGAAGAAGGTCTACGAGGGGGTCACCCACGAGTTCTTCGGGATGGGCGCCGTCGTCTCGGACGCGAAGGACGCGATGTCGTGGGCGGGCGATCAGCTCGAGGACGCGTTCGCGAAGGACGCGAAGGCGGCGAAGCCCACAAAGTAGGCGTCGCGAGTTGCCACATTCGCTCGGCGCGGTCGATCCGCGCGGCCGCCTCTGGTAACGATCACGCCATGCACGTGGCCGTCAGGCACGCGCTCGTCGCGCTCGCCGCCGTGTCCTCCGCGGCGATCGCACGCGCCGCGACGCTCGAGGAGGCCCCGGCCGAGTCACGCGCGCAGGTCGCCGCCGCCAAGCGTGCGCTCGCCCCGGCGTTCGCGCTCGGGGCGCGACGTTTCGCCCCCGGGGCCAAGGGGTCGATCGAGGCGGCGATCGACGGCTACGCCCCCGGCCGCTTCCACCCCGTCACCGAGGGGACGCTCCCGGCGAAGCGCGCCGGCGGACGGTGTCCGAGCGGGATGGTCGTCGCGCTCGATCGCTTTTGCGTCGACACGTGGGAGGCCTCCCTCGTCGAGAAGAAGGACGGGGCGGACGTCCCGGTCTCCCCGTATCACCCGCTCGACGACGGCCGCGTGTACTTCGCACGTAGCGTCGCGGGCGTCGTTCCTCAGGCGTACATCAGCGCGAAGCAGGCGAGCGCCGCGTGCAGGGCGTCCGGCAAGCGGCTCTGCGAGGCCGTCGAGTGGCGCGCGGCGTGCGCCGGGAGCCAGGGCACCACGTATCCGTACGGCCCGTCGAAGAAGGACGGCGCCTGCCACGACACCGGGCCGAGCCCGATGCTCACCTATCACGCCGACTCGATGAAGCGCGGCTGGGGCCGGGTCGAGTTGAACGATCCGCGCCTGAACCAGCTCGAGGGCACCGTCGCGAAGACGGGAGCGTTCCCCGACTGCGTCTCGGAGAGCGGCGCGCTCGACATGGTCGGTAACCTCCACGAGTGGACCGCCGATCCGAACGGGACCTTCCAGGGCGGCTACTGGCTCGACACCACCCTGCACGGCGACGGCTGCGCGTACCGGACCATCGCGCACCCTTACGACTACCACGACTACTCGACGGGCTTCCGATGCTGCGCCGACCTCGAGCCGCCCGGCGACGCGCGCTGACGCGGGCGTGCGCGTGCGCGCTCGCGTTCGGGGTCGCCGTTGCTTCGCTTGCCGCGCCGGCGGCGGCACAGACG
>JALHPN010000275.1 GCA_022842465.1 Polyangiaceae bacterium
GGCCGACGGTGCCGACGTCCCGGGCGCGCCTCGCGCCGAGGGGGGCTCGCGGCGCGGCGCGCCTCGAGAAGGCGTCGATCGCGAGCGAGGAGGGCGCCCGCCGCATCCAGAGCATCCTCGCCGACGTCCCACGCGAGGTCGGCGAGCCCGCCCGAGCCCCCGGAAACGCCTCTCCATGACCTCGCGGTCGGCGCGGAGGCGTTGCTCTCCGGCCCGGAAGAGCCCACACTTCGGATGCGGTGCGCCTCTCGCGTACCGACTCGCTTCATGCGGTCTTCCTTTCGTCGGCTCGCCATCGTCGCGCTCGGCTCGGGGCTCCTGGCCTCGTTCGGCGCGTGCCGTGGAGCGGCGGAGGTGCGCTTCGACGTGACGGTCCCGTCCGCCCTCGTCGCCGAGACGCAGTGGTTCGAGATCGGGGCGTTTCGCGGCGCGACGTGCGAGGCGCTCCGGCCGATGCTGTCGAGCGGCATCCCCGACGGGGCGGCGTCGCGGGTCGCGTTCGAGAAGAGCGAACGGAACACGCCGCGCATCGGCGATCTGCCGAACGACGATTACGCCTTCGCCGCCGTCGCCCGGAAACGAGACTGCACCGTCATCGCGATCGGGTGCACGGAGGCGAACGTCGGCGATACGAGCTCCGTCACCGTCGACATGGGGAGGTCCGAGGGCGAGGGCTCCGCGTGTCCTCCAGGCGCCGCATGTCAGGCGGGTCGCTGCGTGCCCGCGAACGACAACGCCGACCCGAGCGTCGGCGCCGCGTGCTCGCTCGAGCTCCTCGGCGCCGGCCCGCTCCCTCGCTACTCCGAGGGCGGGTCGGAGTCCGCCTCGCCGAATGGCATGCGCGTGAGCGCGCCGGCGATCGCCGCGACCCCGTCAGGCTTCGTCCTCGCCTTCCGCGCCCTCGAGAGCAGCGGGAGCACGGCGAAGCTGATCATCCTCCCGGTGGACCCCTCCGGCGGCGCGCTCTCGCCCCTCCGGTCACGCCTCCCGCGCTGCTCCTCGGCGGAGGAGACGGACGGCGTCGGGCTCACGATCAACGGCTCCGACGGGCTCGTCGCGCTCGCCCGGAGCGAGTGCGACAAGCCCGCGGCCCTCGAGCTCCTGAACTTCACGGTCCAGGGCAACGCCATCACCCTTGGTCGCTTCTTCTCGACCGACGCGGCGAGCGGGCAGCAGATGCGTCTCTCCGCCGCCAAGAGCGCTGCGTGGAGAGGCGGCAACGGCGTCGTCGCCTACGTCGAGGGCGGGCGGGCGTTCGTCTCGACGATGTACCCGGACCAGGGCATCAAGGAGCCGACGGGCACCTTCGGCGGCACGAGCGGTCTCACGGGCGCATGGGTGGTGGCGACGGACGCGATGCTCGCGATGCTCGCCTCCGGCGACGGCTCTCCCGCGTCGCCCGACGCCGGGGCGCCGGCGACCGAGGGCGGGACGCTGCGGCTCCTGATGGCCCAGCCCTCGGGCATCGACCTCGCCTCGATCAACGCGCAGAGCGGCACCCCGTCCGCCCCGATCGAGTTCCCCGGCAGCTGGGGTTCGCTCGCCGCCATCGGCAAGCGTGCGATCGTCGTCAGCGACACGGGCGGGCCAGGCCGCTCCGCGACCTACCGAGCCTTCGACGTCGGGAACCGTACCCCGACGGAGACGAACGGCATCACCGTCGAGGGGCCCGGCAAGGCCACCGCCGGGGACGTCGCCATGTTCGGCGACCGCGCCTACTTCGCGATCCTGAAGCAGGGCGGCGTCTCCCTCTCCGTCTACGCGAACGCGACGACGACGCCGACGCCGCTCCGGTCGACGTCCTTCGGACGCGAGCCGCGCATCCCGTCGGTCAGCAACGTACGTGACGGACGCGTGGCCGTCGCCGCGACCGATCGCCGGGTCGCGGTCGCATGGACGACGGCGACGGTCCTCGGTCCGAACGATCCGGCCGGCGGTTACGCGGTCTTCGCGTGCACGCCATGAGCGCGGCGTGGCGCGGCTCCCCTCTCTCCTGACCCTCGCGCGCCGCGCGCTGCGCGGCGAGGCGGCCTTGCCGCGGGGCGAGACGCTCCTCGTCGCGACGAGCGGCGGGCCGGACTCGATCGCGCTCCTCGACGTCACGGCGAGGCTCGCGAGCGAGCTCGGACTGCGGGTGGTCGCCCACGGCGTCGACCACGGCCTCCGCGAAGCGGCGTCCGCGGAGCTGGATCTCGCGGAGCAGGTCGCGGCGCGAATCGGTGTTCCCTTCTCGCGCACCCGCGTCGTCGTCGCGCCCGGAGGCAACGTGCACGGACGCGCGCGGAAGGAGCGCTTCGCCGCGCTCGCGAGGGCGGCACGCGCGGCCGGCGCGTCGGCGATCGCCACGGCGCACCACGCAGACGACCGCGCCGAGACGTTCCTCCTCCGCCTCCTCCGCGGCGCAGGGGCGACCGGCCTCGCGGTACTGCCCGCGCGTGCTCCTCTGCCCCCGAGCCATGGCGGACGACCGGAGGACGGGCCTCCGCTCGAGCTCGTACGTCCCCTCCTCCGTGCGCGCCGCACGGACGTGCGTGCGCATCTCGCACGTCACGCGCTGCCCTCCGCCGACGATCCGTCGAACGGGGACCCGCGCTTTCTCCGGACGCGGGTGCGGAGCGAGGTCCTGCCTCTCCTCGACGCGATCGGCCCCGGCATCGTTCGGCATCTCGAGGCGCTCGCCGACGAGCTCGTGGCGCTTCGCCTCGCCTCCGGGAGGGCGCCGCTCTCCCTCCCGCGCGCGACGCAGCGGGCGCTCCGAGACCTCCTCGCTTCGTCGCCGACAGGGGGGCTGGGAGGACATGGTCTCCAGGAGGTGTGGCTTCCAGGCGGCCTCGTGGTGTCGCGCGCCAGGCCTCACGGCCCCTCCTCCGCCAGCAAGCCCTCGCCAAGACCGCGACGAAGCCCCATGCTGACGGGAGGCGATCCTCTGACGGCCGAAGGCACCGGAATCGCTAAGAGCTCGGTACGGGAGCGCCCTCTCCCGAAACCCGGCAAAGCCCATCGAGATTGAACCCGAGCGCCCCCAAGCACGAGCTCTCACCGTAGTGGGGCAAATTTCGACATAGCTCCGGCGAACCTGCCCTCGATGGGGAGCATCCAACGTAGTAGCCTAAGGGGTCCGAGGTCATCGTGAAGCAATCGCACAAGACGCTGCTCCTCTGGGTCGTGCTGATCGTCATGTTCCTGACGATCTGGCAGTTTCTGACCCCGACACAGCCGAAGCAGAACGTCGCGTTCAGCGACTTCATCACCCAGGTCCACAAGGGCGAGGTCGAGGAAGTCCGCATCAAGGATCGCGAGTACAACTACAAGGTTCGTGGCGAGAAGACGCCGCGTGAGACCATCGGTCCGGTCGCGGATCAGGATCTCCTCGCGACGCTCAAGGCAGAGAAGCCGGAGCAGACGCCCAAGGTCGTCTGGGAGAAGGAAGACCAGTCGCCCCTCTGGTCGAGCACGATCATCACCATCGTCCCGATGGCGTTCCTGATCGTCATGTTCTTCCTCTTCATGCGGCAGCTCCAGGCGGGCGGCGGCAAGGCGATGAGCTTCGGCAAGTCCAAGGCGCGCATGCTCTCGGACTCGCAGAACAAGATCACGTTCGCGGACGTCGCGGGCGTCGAAGAGGCAAAGGACGAGGTCGAGGAGATCATCGCCTTCCTCAAGGATCCGAAGAAGTTCCAGAGGCTGGGTGGGCGCATCCCCAAGGGCGTGCTCATGATCGGCCCGCCCGGCACCGGCAAGACGCTGCTCGCGCGAGCGATCGCAGGCGAGGCCGGCGTCCCCTTCTTCAGCATCTCCGGCTCGGACTTCGTGGAGATGTTCGTCGGCGTCGGCGCGAGCCGCGTCCGCGACCTCTTCGAGCAGGGAAAGAAGCACGCGCCCTGCATCATCTTCATCGACGAGATCGACGCGGTCGGTCGTCACCGCGGCGCCGGCCTCGGCGGCGGTCACGACGAGCGCGAGCAGACGCTGAACCAGCTCCTCGTCGAGATGGACGGCTTCGAGTCGAACGAAGGCGTCATCATCATCGCGGCGACGAACCGCCCCGACGTCCTCGACCCGGCGATCCTCCGCCCGGGCCGCTTCGACCGCCGGATCACGGTGAACCGCCCCGACGTGCGCGGCCGCGAGCAGATCCTCCGCGTCCACACGAAGCGCGTCCCCCTCTCGCCCGACGTCGACCTCGAGGTCATCGCGCGCGGCACCCCGGGCTTCGCGGGCGCCGACCTCGAGAACCTCGTCAACGAGGCGGCCCTCCTCGCCGCGCGTCAGGACAAGGACGCCGTCAGCATGGCGGACTTCGAGCTCGCGAAGGACAAGGTCCTCATGGGCTCCGAGCGCCGCTCGATGGTCATGACCGAGGAAGAGAAGTGGAACACGGCGGTCCACGAGGCCGGGCACGCGGTCATGATGATCGCGAACCAGGACCACGACCCCGTCCACAAGGTCACCATCATCCCGCGGGGCCGCGCGCTCGGCGTGACGATGCCGCTCCCGAAGGGCGACATCCTCGGCCGCACGAAGGAGCAGTTCGAGGCGCAGATCCAGTCCGCCCTCGGCGGCCGCATCGCGGAGGAGGTCTTCTTCGGCAAGCTGACGACCGGCGCGTCGAACGACATCCAGCAGCTCACCGCGATCGCCCGGGCGATGGTCTGCCAGTACGGCATGAGCAAGCTCGGGCCCTTGGCCTACGGCAGCGAAGAGGGCTCCGTCTTCCTCGGTCGCGACTACACGCAGCGCAGCCAGGACTACTCGGAGCAGACGGCGCGCGAGATCGACCAGGAGGTCCGCCGCATCATCGACGAGCAGTACATCATCGTGCGCGAGCTGCTCGGCACGAAGAAGGAGCGCGTCGAGGCGATCGCCAAGGCCCTCCTCGAGCGCGAGACGCTCGACGCCGAGGAGCTCCGGGCGATCTTCGAGGGCCGCGAGCTTCCTCCCCGCCAGCGCGTGATCATCCCGACCTACGCCGAGAAGGAGAAGGCGAAGGCCGAGAAGCGGAAGGCCGCCAGCATCTTCGGCGGGCCTCCCAAGCCGGCCGCGACCTGACCGCTACGAGCTGACGACGAAGGGCGCGGACCGCGAGGTTCGCGCCCTCCGCGTTTTGTCGCTGCTAGCGGACGGACTTCGAGAGCGCGGTGCGGAGCGCGTCGAGGTCCACGCTCGCCGACGCGATCGTGGCGACGTCCTTTGCCGCGCCCTTTCCCGACTGCATCCCGAGGACGAACGAGCGCCCCGTCGACGTGTGGAGCTCGGCGAGGGCGGAGGCGATCGCGGCGGCGTCGTCCAGCCAGTCGAGCTTCTGGTGCGGTTTCGCCGGGAGGGTGAGGTTCAGACCGAGGTCCCACTCGCCCGGCGTCTCCCGCTGGTTCACGACCCAGACGTCGGGGACCCGCCAGGTCCGAGCCGCGACGAGCTCGTCGAGGTGCGCTTCGATGCGAGGGGCGACCTCGTCGAGGTCGGTGCCGAGAACGTACGCGTAGAGGGTGATGGACATCGCGAGTGACTCGAACCTAGCCCCCGCGGATGCGGTCGGCGACGAGGTGCGTTGCCGCGTCAGATCCGACGGCAGAGCGCCGCACGTGGAAGTGGTACGATCGCGGGCGACCGTGTCCAACGTCATCGGCTTCGACGATGGGCCCTTCGCCCGCGATCACCGTGGCGACGTCCTCCTCGTCGGTGTCGTGTGCGCGAGCACGCGCGTCGACGGGATCGTGAGCGGCCGCGTCCGGCGCGACGGCGCGAACGCGACCCGCGTGATGGTCGACCTCGTGCGACGGAGCCAGTTCGGCGCGCACCTCGCGGCCGTGATGCTCCAGGGGATCGCGGTCGGCGGGTTCAACGTCGTCGACATCCACGCGCTCTCACGGGCCCTCTCGATCCCGGTGCTCGTCGTCACGCGGCGAAGGCCGGACATGACGGCGGTGAAGCGCGCGCTCTTCAGCGACGTACCGCTCGCGCGGCCGCGCGTAGCGGGCGCCGCGCGAAAGTGGGCCCTCATCGAGCGGGCCGGCGCGATGGAGCCGCTCGAGCCTTCGCGTCGTTCGCTCCGCGCCGCGCGGGAGCGTCGACGGCCGACGGGGCTCCCCGGCCGCGAGGTCCCGCGCTTGTGGATCCAGCGTGCGGGCCTCGAGATGAGAGAAGCGCGCGATCTGGTGATGGCGACGACGCTCCACGGCAACGTCCCGGAGCCGCTCCGCGTCGCGCACCTCGTCGCCGGCGGCGTGACCACCGGGAGGAGCCGCGGTCGTGCGTGACGTGCTCTACTCGAAATCGATGCTCCGCCGCCGTCTCCTCGCGGTCGTCACCGCGCCGCTCGTCGCGACCGCGCTCGCGGGAGGATGCACGGCTCTCGACGTCGACGCGCTCGGAGGCGGGATGAAGGACGGCTCTCTGCCGGAAGGCGCTGCCGAAGCGCTGGAGGGGGGTCGAGACGACCGTGGTGGAACGTCGGATGCGGCCCCCGAGGCGGACGCCGACCCCTCCACGAGCTGCGCGGGCTTCCCGCTCGATTGCCTGGACCCGAGCGCGGCGCGCGTCTTCGAGGTCCCGACGGAGGGCACGATCGCGGCCGCGCTCGCGAACGCGAAGACAGATGACGTCGTACAGGTGAAGGGCGTCGCCATCTCCTCGGCCATCGTGGTCCCGGATCGTGTGACGCTCCGCGGCTGCGGCGGCGCGCAGATCACGAATGCGGTGACGTTCGGCGGCTCGACGGGAACCGTCGAGGGGTTCGTCGTCAGCGGTCACGTGCTCGTCGACCGGACGGGCGATTTCGAGGTGAAGGACAATCGCTTCACCGGCGCTCTGCCGGTCGACCCGCTCGCGGGCGTCGACGTCGTGACCCCCGGCGCGGGGGCCGTCGTCGTCACGTTGCTCGTCGAAGGCAACCGCTTCGAGCGTCGGACGAAGGGCGTCAGCGTAGCCACCTCGGCCGGGACAGGCTCGCGGAGCGTCTCGATCACGATCCGGAACAACCTGGCCGTGCAGGTCGCCCATCCGTTCGTGGTCGCCGGCTCGGCGGCGGGGAAGGTCACCGCGGACGTCTCGTTCAACACGGTGGCCTTCGGGTTCGACATCGCGCTCTACGGCAAGACGTACGAGTCGCTGACGACCCGCGGAAACGTCTTCGTCTCGGGAACGACGGCGATCGAGACTCTCGGCGGCGAGTACGACGCGCCCGATTCGATCGCGTGGCAGGTGACCACGCCCACGTTCACGGAGCCGACGACCGGGCCGCTCACGGTGGTCGACCCGAAGTTCGTCTCCGTCGCGACCGAAGACTTCCGCCTCGGCGCCGGGTCGCCCGCAGTCGACGTCGTCACGACCAGCCCGGTCCCCGCACGCGACCTGAGCGGCTGCGCGCGGCCAGTCGGCGCGAAAGCCGACATCGGCGCGCTGGAGAGGCGACCGTGACGCCCGCTCAGCGGCGGCACTGCTCGACGAGGGCCGCGAAGTCGCTCTCGGAGGACCGCGGGTAGAGCCCGCGCGCCGCCGTGCAGTCGCCGGCGCGGGCGAGGCACGACGCGGCGGCGGCCCGGGCGTACTCGACGGCGTGGGAGACGCGCTCGTCCTTCGCGACCTTCGGCGCGAGGCGCTGGACGGTCTCGAACGCGGCGCGGCACGTCGCGGCGTCCGTCTTCTCGACGTTGGCGCCCCGATCGAGGCGGTTCTTCGCGGCGAGGAGCTCGTCCCGCGGGGACATGCCTCCGTCACGCGCGCCCTGACAGTAGCTCGCGACATAGCCCTCGACGACCCCGTCGACGGAGCGCGCGTCCATCCCGCCGAACGTCTCCACCATCTTCCGCGCGAGCACCTTCCCTGCCCCGCATTGGCCCGAGAGCATCAGGCACTGCACGCGGGTGATGGCGAAAGCGGGTGCCGTCGAGAGGTATTGCGGCCGCGGGTCGAGCTTGTCGTGCTCGTCGAGGTCGGCGAGGCAAGCGCGACCGTCACGCATCCGGGACTTCTCGGCCGCGCTCGCGTAGAGCGCGGAGGCGCGGCGCTCCCGCTCGTCGCGGGAGAGGAAGGCCTTGGTCACCGACGGCTTCGGATCTTCTGCCGGGCGCGGGTCCTTGTCGGCGGACGCGCCGTCGTCGGGGTCGATCTCGCGGAGCGCGAGGCGAATCGGGACCTTGCACGCGTCGAGCTCCTTGGCGGAGACGCCCCTGCACGCCGTGAGGTCGCCGCCCCGCTTGTCGGCCTTCGTGGAGCGCGAGCGCGAACCTCCGGCGCCGAAGCCGAAGGCGCTGATGCCGGCCGTCGCCTTCAGCTCCGTCGCCGCGCCCAGGGCGAATGCGCCGAGGTTGATGCCGTAGACGAAGTGCGTGGCCTGCCGGCAGGCCGCGACCCCCGCGAGGTCGCGGCGCGCGAGCGAGGACCGGGTCGCGCGCCGGGTGCCGCTCACGTAGTACTCCATCCGGAACTTCTCGCCCCCGCGGACGCGCGCGCCGAGCGATGCGGCGCCGAGGGGGAGCTTCGCGTAGAGCTCACCCTCGTCCTCGATCGCGAGCGACTCGAGCGAGCCGCTCGTCCACTCGACGGGGCGATAGGACCCGAAGTGGCCCCTCTCGTCGTCGAGCGTGCAGCCTTCGACGATCTCGAGATCGCACCCCTCGTAGCGCACGAAGACGACGTCGGTCGCCGCGCGGGCCTGGAAGGTCGAGACGTCGGTCGCGTCCCACTCCACGACGAAGGGGCGCTCGGCAGACTTCGGGTTGCACTTGGTCTTCCCGACGACGGAGGTGGCGACGCCGGCGGAGGCGACGTCGGTGGCCGAGCGCGAGCCGGGCGGCGGCGCGCTGCAGGCCGCCAGCGCGCACGCGGTGAGGAGACCGAGGAGCGAGAGGCGCGACGGAGGGGTCATGGGTGCTGCCTCGGTGATCACGGGGTCGAGAACGTCTCTTCGAAGGAGCCGACCTCACCGCCCGTCTTCCTGTACCGGACGACGAGGCGATACGTGCCTGCCGGCAGATCCACGCCCGTGCCGGTCGAAAGGCTCCGCGCGAGGACGGCCTCCCCGGAGGCGGCGGCGAAGACCTCGTAGGTGCCGCGCACCGTCGACGCTCCGAAGTCGCCCGTGACGTCGACGTCGTCCACGTCGAGGCGTCCCACCTTCATCTCCCGCGGCCCCGCGCCGACGTTGCCGAGGGGGATCGGCAACGGCCTCGTCACGCACGGGAGAACGAGCTCCGGACGGGGCTCGATGCCCGCGTTCGCGCGGGTGACGATCGCGTCGTTCACGCCGACGACGACCGCCTTCGCGTCCTGCGTGCGAACGGTGACGGGGACGAGCTTCGGGGCGATCGCGCCGTTCGACGCGCCGGGCCCCTGATGGCGGAGGTAGACGAGGGATTCGCCGCAGCCGTTCGGCAGCCCTCCGGCTTCGAAGCGCACGTTCGCCATCCGGCGGCTCGCGGGCGACCGGAGATCCGCCGTGGCGACGCTTCCCGCCGCGACGGCGACGACCGCGCCGTCGATCGGCGTGATCGCGAAGGCGTACTCCCCGGGCAGGACGGGCGCGGTCTCCTTGCCGTCGGCGTAGACGTCGCCACCGAGCTGCACGGTGGGGGCCGCTGCGTAGGCCGCGTTCGCGGTCAGCCTGCTCTCGGCGAAGACCGTGGTGCCGAGCCCGAGCGTCTCGGGGCCTTCGCCGATCGCGAGGACGAGGCCACCGAACGCGACCGAGGTCGTCTGGCCGGCCCTCACGAGGACGTCGGCGCGCATCGTGGACCACACGTGTGTCTGGACGGCGACCGCGACGCGGACGCGCTCGGGGAGCAGCTTCGTGACGGGGGTGCCGAACGCTACCCCGTCGTTCGCGCCGACGGTGAGGGTGACCGGCGCGAGGGCTGTGCCGGGCGCGGCGGGCGGCGCGACGAGGAGGACGCTGCCGGCGAGCGCATCGGCGCCCGTCGGCTTGCTGCGGTAGTCGGCGTCACCGCTCGCGACGGCGGCGTCGTCGCTCGTGCAGGCCACGAGGCATGGGATGGCGAAGAGGAGGGTCAGGGAGGAGCGCGGGCGCGGCGTCATGATGCGCGCCCCCGAGCAAGCGCGCGGCCAGCCGAGGATCGCGGCGAAGCTCGCGGAACGCATGGGCGGGGAGCACGCAGGCGAGATCGGATCGATCCCAGGCTCTGCGGGGCGTGTGATCGGCGCGATCGCGGCGCGCGCGGCCCCCGCGCAGAGTGCGCCACCACGTGCCTTCGATCCTGAAGTGTGCCTCATGGCACAGCGATGCCGCCTTCAAACGCTTGTAACAATTGCATATCATGGATGGCACAGTTCCTGGAGGCCCGGTGGCCCATGTGCCGGAGGGGAGGGTGCGGGCTGCCGAGGAGGACGGCGTTGGGCGTCGGCGTGGCGCTCGGCCTCCTCGTCGTGGCACGACGCGCCGAGGCCGACGACGCCGAGCTCCGCGCGCTCGATCTCCGGTGGACCGCGCCGGCCGGATGCCCAGCACGCGAGGCGGTGACGCGCGCCGTGACGGGCGGCACGGGCACCACGCGTGGAGCGGACGGCGTCCTCCGCGCGGATGCGAAGGTCGAGCCCACGGCCACGGGATGGGAGGTCGTCGTCCGCACGTCGCGCGGCGCTGCGATCGGCGAGCGGCGGATCGAGGCGCGCACCTGCGCGGAGATCGCCGACGCGACGGCGCTCGTCCTCTCCCTCGCGATGCACGCGGCTCCGGCCGAGCCGCGCGTCAAGGCAGCGGGA
>JALHPN010000276.1 GCA_022842465.1 Polyangiaceae bacterium
CGGCGGCGGCGCGAGCTCGATCTCGCTGACCTTCGGGGGTGGCGCGACGGCGCGCGCGGGGAGGTTCGACGCGAACGCGGACACGACGAGATGGACGAGACCGGCGACGACGATCGCGACCGCGCGCGCGCCTCGGTCGCCTCGATTCAGCCCCGCGAGGACACGCTCGAAGCCGACGCCTTTCGCGCCCGCGCTCGGGAGGCGCGAGATCCGGCGCACGACCGCGGGGCTCACGGCGCCTCGGCGGGCGTCCCCGTGCGATCGGCGGCGAAGGCGATCTTCACGACGCCGACCTCGCGGAGATCATCGACGACGTGCAGGACGGCGTCGTGCCGGGCCGCGCCCGCCGCCTGCACCACCGTCCGGAGCTGCTCGTTCTCCGCGAGGGCGCGCGTCGCGGCCGCTCGGAGCTCGGGCGCGCTCACAGGCGCCCCGTTCGCGAACACCTTCCCGGCCGCGTCCACGGACACGGTGAAGACGGTCTGGGTAGCGCCGGCGGAAGCGGCCTTCGGGAGGTCCATCGGGACGCCCTGCTGGACCACGATCTTCGCGGTCACCATGAAGATGACGAGGAGGACGAGCGTGATGTCGACGAGCGGCGTGACGTTGATCCCCGCCACGATGTCGTCGTCCGCCAGGTCGTGCGCGCTCATGCCGCGCTCCCGGCCGCGCTCGAGTGGCGGCCGCTGTGGGCCCGCTCGCTCTCGCTGACCTCGATCCACGCGAGGAGGACGTGCGAGAGCGCCGATGCGCTGGAGAGCGACGTCCTGATGCGCCGCTGGAAGTAGTTGTACGTCGCGACGGACGGGATCGCGACGGCGAGGCCCACCGCGGTCGCGACGAGCGCCTCCGCGATGCTCGCCATGACCTCCGTCGGCGCGCCCGCTCCTCCGGACATCCCGCCGCGGCCGAGCTGCTCGAACGCCATGATGATGCCGATGACCGTCCCGAACAGGCCGAGGAAGGGCGCGTTGTTCCCCAGCGTGCCGAGGAACGCGAGGCCGCGTTCGAGCTTCATGCGCTCGACCGTGCTCGCCGCCGTCATGGCCTCGGACGCCGCGCGGGCGCCGCCCTCGATCTTGGCGAGCCCGGCGAGGACGACCTGCGCCTCGGGAGACGCCGACTGCCGGAGGCGCACCCGCGCGCCTTCCACGTCTCCTTCGGCGAGATGGGACTCGAGCTTCGTCGCGAGCGCCTCGACGTCGTCGCTGCGCCGGAAGAGGTAGATCGCCCGCTCGATGACGATCCCGAGGCTGACGATGCTGAGGAGGATCATGAGGTACATGACGGGAGAGGCCCCCATCGCGAGCATGAGGGACTTGCCTTGCGTGACGATGTTCATGGTGTCCGCTCCTCGAGCAGCGGGCGTGCCATCGTCGCGAGCCCTGGATTTCAGCCTTTCGCGCGGGTGCGCGCCGTTCGCCGTGTCCGGCCGGACGGTGTCCGGGGTGTCCGGCGGACAGCCGCGGACAGTCGGGCCTCCGTGAACCGACCTTCACCTCGCCGCGGCCCCACGGCGAAATCGCGCGCCGGTCGACCACGACGGGAGGCGCAGGGCCACATGGTCCGAGCCGTGCAGCAGGGGCCCCGCGACTGACCCGCCCCTCCCTCCGGTCAGCCGAGGAGCTCCATGCATGTTACATCTACGAGGCGCACGAGGGCCTGCGCTCTGGCGCTCGTCTTCGCGACCGCCGGCGCCCTACCGACGTCCGTGGCACGCGCGCAGGCGGCGCCCGCGCCCTCCGAGCTCTCGCCGCCGCGGCTGACGAGCGACGCAGAGCCGATCTACCCCGAGGAGAAGAAGGCGTCGGCCGAGCGCGCCTCGGTCACGCTGACCTTGTCGATCGACGCGCGCGGTGTCGTCACGGACGCGAAGGTGACGGCGTCCGCCGGTGAGGCCTTCGACGCCGCGGCGCTCGAAGCGGCGAAGCGGCTCGTCTTCGAGCCCGCGCGGCGCGACGGAGAGCCCATCGCGGCGCGCATCCCCTTCACCTTCGCGTTCGCGTACGAGGCACCGCCGCCCGTCCTTCCGACGAAGCCGAGCGCGGTCCTCGTCGGACGCGTCGAGGGCCTCCGCGGCGAGCTGATCGGCGGCGCGATCGTCACGGTGACACCGGCCGGCGGGGCGCCGCGGACGGTGCTCGCGGACAGGGCGGGCGCCTTCGAGCTCCCGCTCGATCCGGGGAGCGTGTCGCTCGCGATCCGCGCCGCGGGCTGGGAAGACAGCGTCGGGACGGAGACCGTCTCGGCGGGTGAGTCCATGTCCGTCGTCTACCGGCTCCGGAAGACGGCGGCCCCACCCGCGCCCGGAGACGTGCAGGACATCGAGGTCGTCGGAGAGCGCCCCGCGCGCGAGGTGACGAGGCAAAAGCTCGATCGCCGTGAGATCGCGCGGATCCCCGGCACGAACGGCGACGCACTCCGCGCGCTCGAGAACATGCCCGGCGTCGCCCGTCCGCCGGGCTTCCAGGGCCTCCTCATCGTGCGTGGCTCGGCGCCGGCCGACACGGGCGTCTTCGTCGACGGGACGAACATCCCGATCGCGTACCACTTCGGCGGCCTGAACTCGGTCGTCCCCTCCGAGCTCCTCTCCCGGATCGACTTCTTCCCCGGCAACTTCGGCCCGGAGTACGGCCGGGCGATGGGCGGCGCGGTCGACATCGGGATCCGCTCGCCGGCGAAGGACCGGGTGCACGGCCTGGCGCAGATCGATCTCATCGACGCCCGGCTCGTGGTCGAGGCGCCGCTCGGGAAGAGCACGCGCTTCCTCGTCGCCGGCCGGCGCTCGCACCTCGACGCCTGGCTCGGACCGGTGCTCGAGAGCAGCGGCTCGGTCGGTGTCTCGGTCGCGCCCGTCTACTACGACTACCAGGTCGTCCTCGAGCAGGATCTCGGCTCGAAGACGACGGGACGCATCCTTTTCCACGGGTCGGACGACCGCCTCGCCCTCACCTTGAACACGACGAGCGGCGATCCGGCGATCAGCGGCAACGCGAGCCTCGCGACGCGCTTCTTCCGCGTCCAGGCCCGAACGGAGACGCGTTTCTCGGACGCGACGCGGCTCGTGAACACGCTCTCGTACGGACAGGACTGGACGAAGACCACGCTCGGGCAGCTCGACATCGACATCCGCACGAACCCGCTCCAGCTGCGGAGCGACCTGCGTCACAAGGTGATCCGCGGCCTGACGGCGATCGCGGGGATCGACACCCTCTGGACCCAGGCGGACGTCGACGTCTACGCCGCGCCGATCCCGGAGGACGGGCAAGAGAACGGCCCGTTCTTCGCGCGTCCCCGGCGCCGCCAGAAGCTCGAGACCTCCGTGCTCCAGCCCGGCGCTTACGCCATGCTCGAGATCGCGCCGGTCTCCGCGCTGAAGCTCCTCCCGAGCGTCCGCGCCGACTACTCGAGCGACATCACGGACTGGCGTGTGGCGCCGCGGCTGTCCGCGCGCTGGGACGTGGTCCAAGGGGAGGGCCGCACGACGCTGAAGGGCGGCGCAGGCCTCTACAACCAGCCGCCGCAACCCTACGAGAGCCTCCGCCCCTTCGGCACGCCGAACCTCCGTCAGAACCAGGCCGCGCACTACAGCGCCGGGTTCGAGCGCGAGCTCACGAAGCAGATCGAGATCTCGGTCGAGGGCTTCTACAAGAAGCTCGACTACCTCGTCGATCAGCGGGCCGACGCGACCGGCTCCGAGGCCGGGGTCACCTACGTCAACTCGGGGTCGGGACGCGCCTACGGCTCGGAGCTCCTCCTCCGCTACAAGCCCGACGCGCGCTTCTTCGGCTGGGTCGCGTACACGCTCTCGCGGAGCGAGCGGCGCGCCGACGACTCCGAGGCCTATCGCGTCTTCGACTACGACCAGACACACATCCTCACTGCGCTCGGGAGCGTGAAGCTCGGACGCGGCTGGGAGCTCGGCGCGCGCTTCCGCTTCGTG
Source organism: Polyangiaceae bacterium (assembly GCA_022842465.1). GTDB lineage: Bacteria > Myxococcota_A > Polyangia > Polyangiales > Polyangiaceae > Labilithrix. Next base: position 3,944 of record JALHPN010000276.1, read on the forward strand.
AGCGGGAACCCGTACACGCCGCCCGTCTCCGCGATCTACGACGCCGACGCCGGCGCCTACTCGCCGCTCAACGGGACGCCCTTCTCGGGGCGCGTCGCCTCGTTCCACCGGCTCGACGTCCGCGTCGACAAGACCTGGGACTTCGGGGCGTGGAAGCTCGGCTGGTACCTCGATCTCCAGAACACGTACTTCCGTCGAAACCCCGAGGGCCAGACGTACAACTTCAACTACGCCCGCTCCGAGGTCGTCGCCGGGCTGCCCATCCTCCCCATCGTGGGACTGCGAGGTGAGCTGTGAACGCTGTCCAGAGGCTCGTGGCGCTCTCGACCTTGCTCGCCCTCGCGTGCGGATCGGACTTCGACCCCGGGGCGCGGGTCACGGACTTTCGCCTCGTCGCCGTCGCGGTCGACAAGCCCTACGCGGCGCCAGGCGAGGAGGTGACGGCGACCACCCTCGCCGTGGAGCCCTTCGGCCGTCCCGTCCAGTGGGCGTGGACGACGTGCGAGGACCCGCCCGACTCGACCGTGAACGCCTGCCTCGGGAAGATCGCCGCGGACGTGCGCGCCGGGCGGCCCCCCTCGATCGTCACGGGGACCGAGGCGTCGTTCACGTGGAGGGTCCCCGCCGACGCGCTCTCCCGGCTCCGTCCGGAGGCCCGGCCCGCGGCCACGGCGGGGATCGTCACCGTCGCGTGCCCGGGCCGGATCGAGCTCGAGCCTTTCGATCAGCCGGGGAGCGACCAGATCCCGTTCCGGTGCATCGAAGCGGGGTCCGGTCAGATCCTCACGTACGAGCGCTGGGTCGTGAGCGTGAAGCGCGTCTTTCTACGTCCGCGCGACCGGAACGAGATCCCGGTCATCGGAGAGGTCACGTGGAACGGCGCGCCATGGCCCGAGACCGAGGTGCGGGAGACCCGCGCATGCGACAACGACGTGAACATGCTCTCCGAGTGCGTGGGAGGCGAGGAGAACGTCGTCGCGGCGAGGCCTCTACCGGGCGCCGTGCAGAAAGGGGTCGACGAGTACGGCGTCGCCTTCGAGGAGCAGGTCGTCGTGCAGACCTACGCGACCGAGGGCACGTTCGAGTTCGAGGCGCGCACCGCCGACACGGCGCCGCTCGGGACGAAGTGGGTCGCCCGCGCGGCGGCCAAGGGCAAGGACGTCACCATGTGGTTCGTGATCCGTGACAGCCGAGGCGGCGTGAGCTGGACGTCGCGCCGAGTGCGCGTCCGTGCCTGACGCGAAGGACGTCGCGCCGGCGGTGGTCCTGATCGTCGACGACCAGGCGGCCGTGCGAAGGAGCCTCCAGATGTTCCTCCACGTCCACGGCATCGCCGCCGAGGGCGCCGCCGGGCCGACGGAGGCGCTCGCGCGGGTGAGGCGCGGCGGGGTCGGGGTCGTGCTCCAGGACATGAACTTCTCCGTCGACACGACGTCGGGCGAGGAGGGCATCGCGCTCTTCCGCGCGCTCCGGGCGGTCGACCCGCAGATGCCCGTCCTCCTCATGACGGCGTGGACGTCGCTCGAGGCGGCCGTGCTCCTCGTCAAGGAGGGCGCGGCGGACTACTTCGCGAAGCCCTGGAACGACGACAAGCTACTCGGATCGGTGAAGACGCTCCTCCGCATGCGCGAGCTCGAACGCGAGAACGTGCGGCTCCGTCTCGAGGCGCATCGCGATCGCGTCGCGCTCGCGGCCGAGCACGATCTCCGCGGCCTCGTCTACGCGAGTCCGCGCATGCACAAGGTCGTCGCTCTCGCCCTCCAGATCGCGCCATCCGACGCGCCCGTCCTCGTGCGCGGCCCGAACGGCGCCGGGAAGGAGAAGCTCGCGGAGATCGTGCAGGCGAACTCGCGGCGCGCGGACAAGCCCTTCGTCCGCGTGAACGCGGGGGCTCTCCCCGAGGCCCTCGTCGAGGGCGAGCTCTTCGGGACGGAGGCCGGCGCGTACACGGGCGCGACGCGCTCGCGCGCCGGCCTCTTCGAGGCGGCCGACGGCGGCACCCTCTTCCTCGACGAGATCGGAAATCTCCCGCTCGCCGGCCAGGTGAAGCTCCTCCGCGTCCTCCAGACCGGCGAGCTCACGCGCCTCGGCTCGACGACGACGCGCAAGGTGGACGTACGCGTCGTGTCGGCGACGAACGCAGACCTGCGGCGCGCGATCGAGGACAGGACGTTCCGCGAGGACCTCTACTTCCGACTCAACATGATCGAGCTCGTCGTGCCGGACCTCCGGGACCGCCTCGAAGACGTTCTCCTCCTCGCGCGCACGTTCCTCGCGGAGGCGCGGACCTCCGCGCGCTTCTCCGAGGAGGCCGAGCGCGTGCTCCTCGCGCACCCCTGGCCGGGCAACGTGCGCGAGCTGTCGAATCGGGTGAAGCGAGCGTGCCTCGTCGCGTCGGGCGAGGTCATCGGCGCAGAGGACCTCGGTCTCCCCGACGTCGACGCGACGTCCGGGGCCCCTTCGCGTGAAGCGCCCCGCTCGGTGTCGCACGAGGAGGCGGCCGCCGCCCTCGAGCGGCACGCCGGGAACGTCACGAAGGCGGCCGCCGAGCTCAGGCTGAGCCGGCAGGCGTTCTACCGGCGGATGGAGAAGACCGACAAGGTGCGCCCGTGACCGTCCACCTCGCCCTCGCCCTCGCCCTCTCCGCGGCGTCTGCGATGGCGGCGTGGCTCTTCGTCGCCCGTCGCGAGGCCGCGACGGTCGCCGCGCTACGCGCCGAAGTGGCCGTCCTCGGCTCCGACCTCACGCGCCGCGAGCGTGAACGGAAGCAGAGTGAAGGCGTCCTCCGGCTCGTCGTCGAGCAGGCGCCCTCCGCGACGCTCTTCCTCTCCTCGGACGGTCGCATCCTGCTCGCGAACGCGCAGGCCAGAGAGCTCTTCTTCGAGGGCGAAGACCTCGTCGGGCAGAGCTACCTCACGCTCATGACCCGCGCGCCCGAGGCCCTCAAGCGCGCGATGGTGAGCGCCGGAGACGAGCTCCTCTCCGTCGAGGACAGCGAAGGCGAGCCCCGCACCTTCCACCTGGCGAAGCGCCACCTCGAGCTCGCGGGCGAGCCTGTCGTCCTCGTCGCGCTCCACGACCTCACGCGCGAGCTCGGGCGCCGCGAGGTGGAGGTCTGGAAGCAGGTGATCCGCGTCATCGCCCACGAGGTGAACAACAGCCTTGCGCCCATCTCGACGGTCGCGAGCACGGGGCGCGTGGTCGCGCGCGGATCTGCCGGCGAGCCGATGCTGACGCAGGTGTTCGACACCGTCACCGAGCGTGCCCAGCACCTCGCGTCGTTCCTGGAGGGGTACGCTCGGCTCGCGAAGCTCCCGCGTCCGGAGCAGCGCGACGTGCCGCTCCGGACCCTCGTCGACCGGATGAGCACGCTCTGGCCGGGGATCCGCGTCGAGGGCGCGCTCGACGGGACGGGGTGGTTCGACCCGGCTCAGATCGAACAGCTCCTCCTGAACCTCTTGAAGAACGCGAGCGAGGCCGACAGCCCTCGCGACGAGATCACCCTCTCGGTCGACACCCGAGACGTGCGCCTCGTCCGCGTCGTGGTACGTGATCGCGGACAGGGCATGCCTCCCGACGTGATGAAGCGCGCGCTCCTCCCCCTCTTCTCGACGAAGCCGGGAGGGAGCGGGATCGGGCTCGCGCTCTGCCGCGAGATCGCCGAGGCGCACGGCGGGTCGCTCCGCCTCCTCGCCCGCGACGGCGGCGGGCTCGAGGTCGTCGTGAAGCTGCCGCGGAGCGACCGCCACGATCTCCGGGAGACCGGCTCTCTCATCCTGACGCGAGGGACCGGATGACCGCGACGTTCGGCAGAACCACCACGGCGCCCTCCGAGGACGACCTCGCCTTCCTCCGCGCTCGGCTCGGCCAGTACGGGCTCGCGGGGATGACGATGGGCATCATCGCGCTCTCGTTCCACGTGCCCTACGTCCTCTCCGGCGACCCGGTCGGCTCCTGTGTCGGCTCACATCTCGTCGGGGTGCTCGCGATGGTGGCCGTGTGGCAGCTCGCGAAGGTGGTGCCGGGTACGCAGGCATGGCTCCGCAGCGTCGAGCTCGGGGGCACCATGGTCTCGACGGTCGCGTACGGCCTGATGGCGTACTTCATCTCGACGAAGAACGCGGCCGTCGATCCGCACGCGACGTCACTGATGGTGCTCCTCATCATGACGCTCATCGTCTTCGCCCGCGCGGCGCTCGTGCCGAGCACGGCGCGATGGACGATGGCGGTCACGGGCATCGCCTTCGTCGCGGTCCTCCCGACCGGGCTCCTCCCGTCGCGGGCCGTGGCCGCGGGACCGGGCGCCATGATCGGCCCGCTCGCGTCGGCCGCCCTTTGGTGGGTCCTCACCGTGACGCTCGCGGCGACGACGTCGAGCGTGATCTACGGGCTCCGCCGCGACGTGAAGAAGGCGCAGGCGTTCGGCCAGTACCACCTCGTCGAGAAGATCGGCGAGGGCGGGATGGGCCTCGTCTACCGCGCGCGCCACCACATGCTGCGGCGCGAGACGGCGCTCAAGATCCTGCCGCCCGCGCGCCACGCGCCCGGGGCGATCGCGCGGTTCGAGCGCGAGGTCCAGCTGACCGCGCAGCTCACGCACGCGAACACCGTCACCATCTTCGACTACGGCCGCACGCCGGACGGCCTCTTCTACTACACGATGGAGCTCCTCGACGGCGCCACGCTGGAGGACATCGTCCTCACGACGGGGCCCATGCCGCCGGCCCGCGTCGCGCGCCTCCTCACCCAGGTCGCCTCCGCGCTCGCCGAGGCGCACTCCCTCGGGATGGTGCATCGCGACATCAAGCCGTCGAACATCATGCTCTGCCGTCAGGGCGGCGAGCCCGACGTCGCGAAGGTGCTCGACTTCGGTCTCGTCCGCGAGTCGATCGGCCCGGCCGGCCCCGCGAACCTCGGCGTCACGGCGCAGACGGAGATCCTCGGCACCCCGCTCTTCATGTCGCCCGAGGCGATCGCTTCACCGGAGAGCGTGGGACCGCCGAGCGATCTCTACTCGCTCGGCGCGGTCGCGGTCTTCCTCCTCACGGGCAAGACGCTGTTCTCGGCGCCGACGCTCGTCGAGGTCTGCTCACACCACCTCCATAGCGCGCCGCCGAGGCTCGGACCGGAGGTGCCCGAGCCGCTCGAGGCGCTCGTCCTCGGATGCCTGGCGAAGAAAGCCGAAGGTCGGCCGACCTCGGCCCGGGCGCTCGCGGACGCGCTCGCGGCGCTCCCGCTCGAGGGTTGGAGCGCGCGGGAGGCCGAGCGCTTCTGGGAGGCCAAGGCGTCGGAGATCCGGCGTCGCGGCATGGAGCGCGTCACGGCGTCGTCGCTGGACCACGGCGGCACGCTCGTGTCGGCCACGCTCGACGTGGACGTCGCGCGACGGCTCGACGAGACGGCCGGGGACCGCGGGGCGCCCGTCGTCCTCTTCCCGGCCGGGTGACCGCGGAGGCTCCGTCAGCGCGAGGCGAACGCGACGCGCCTGCCTCCGTGACACCGGAGGAGGGCGACCATCTCGTCGGGGTGCACCTCGCGGTTGATGCGCGATGTCTCCTTCCCCGACGCGTCGAAGAAGAGGATGGTCGGAATGCCGGCGAGCTGGAACTTCTGCATGGCCTCGGCCATGTCGTCGTCGGGGCCCCCGAAGATGCGGAGGGCGACCCAGCTGCGAGACGCCTTGCGAACGGCGGCGTTCGAGAACGTGAGGCGGTCGAGATCGCGGCAGCCGGGGCACCACTCGGCGCCGATGTCGACGACGAGCGGCTTGCCCTCCTCGCGCGCCTTGGCAAAGGCGGCCGCCTCGTCCGTCATCCATGCGATGGGAGCCTCGGTCGGGTCGACGTCGTGGTCGAGCGACATCCACGTGAAGACCATCGCGGCGCCGGCAACCGCGGGGACGATCGAGGCGAGCCGGAAGCGGCGCGAGAGATGCGCGATCGGCGAGCGCCGCCGCTCCGCGACGACATGGGCGAGCCCCAGCGCGACGCCGATCGCGAGCGTGACGAAGGCGGCGACGCCGAAGCCGCGGCTCGGGTGTTCGACGAGATGGCGAACGGCCGCGAAGTGGTCGCGGAGGTACGAGAACGCGAGGTACGCGAGTGCGACCCCGCTGACCCACTTGATGCCGACCATCCACGCGCCGCTCTTCGGGAGGCTCGCCCCGAAGGCACCGGCGACGAAGAAGACGACGCCGAGGCCCAGCGAGAACGCGAACAGCGCGCTCGAGCCGAGCGCCACGTTCTTCGTCGTCGCGATCATCGTGACGACCCCGGTGAGGAAGGGCCCCGTGCACGGGGCGGCGATGAGGCCCATGACGAGGCCCATCGCGAAGGCGCCGCGGTACCCGACGCCGCCGACCGCGGAGAGGCGGTTCGTGAGCGACGTCGGGAGGGCGAGCTCGAACGCGCCGAACATCGACGCGGCGAGCGCGGTGAAGAGGAGCGCGAGGGAGACGACGACCCACGTGCTCGCGAGCGCAGAGCCGAGCAGCTTGCCGGTCAGCGCGGAGACGACACCGAGCGGCGTGAAGAGCGTCGCGATGCCCAGGACGAAGGCGGCCGAGAGGCCGATCGCCCGGAGG
>JALHPN010000277.1 GCA_022842465.1 Polyangiaceae bacterium
CGCGCGCTGTGGCGTCGCGGTCGCGCGGACGCCGCACGGAGGCGAGGTCTGGGTCGCGATCGCCGTCGACGCGCTCGCCGACATGGCCCCCCTCCCCCGCCGTGCCCGCGCGGGCGAGTGGCTCACCGTCGAGGCGAAGCTCCACGTCGGCGCGAAGAGCGCGCGCGTCCTCCTCACCGGCGCACGTGGGCTGCCTCGCTCGATCCCTGCGTCCCTCGACGCCGAGAGCGGCGTCGTGCGGGCGCGCTTCGCGCTCGAGCGACCCGGCGCGTACCTCGTCCAGGTCGTGGGCGACGTGGAGGGCGGCCCGCGCCCTCTCCTCGAGGCGCAGGTAGGCTCGGAGGACGTTCTCCTCGGGGAGGACGACGTCGCGGCGCCGGGCGAAGAGGCCTCCGGGAGCGACGACGCGACCACCGTCGAGCGCATGGTCCTCGCGCTCCGTCGGACCGAAGACCAGAGGCCGCTCGCGCGGGATCGACGCCTCGACGTCCTCGCACGAGCGCATGCGGCGCAGATGGCGAAGGCCGGCCTCGTCGCCCACGACGTCGGCGCGGGCGATCTGCGCGCCCGCGCCGGCGCCGCCGACGTCGTCGCGAAGCGCGTCGGCGAGAACGTGGCGCACGCGACCGATCTCGCGCACGCTCATCGAGCGCTCCACGCGAGCCCGTCGCATCGACTCAACCTTCTCGATGCGGATTACACGCGTATCGGCGTCGGCGTCGTCCGCGCGGAGGACGGATCGGTGTGGGTCTGCCAGATCTTCGGGACCGACTGAGGACATGCGCGGCATCGACGGCTTCTTCACGGAGGACGAGGGCCGCTGGTACGCGAGGCTCGCGCGGGGTCTCCGTGGCGGCGTCTTCGTCGAGGTCGGGAGCTGGAAGGGCCGGAGCACGTCCTTCGTCGGGCCGGTGTGCAACGCGAACGGCACGCGGCTCGTCTGCGTCGACCACTGGAAGGGCTCGGACGACAAGCTCCGCGAGCACTACGAGACGACGCTCGCCGTCGAAGACGTCGAGGCCACCTTCCGCGAGAACATGCGCGCCCTCGGCATCACCGTCGAAGTGCTCGCCGAGCCTTCGCTCGTCGCAGCCGCGCGCTTCGAGGACGCGAGCGTCGACCGCGTGTTCCTCGACGGCAGCCACGACGGACCGAGCGTTCTCGCCGACCTCCGCGCCTGGAGCCCCAAGGTCCGTGCGGGCGGGGTCCTCGCCGGTCACGACTACGACGTGAAGCACCCCGACCTCTGCGAGGTCGTCGACGCGTTCGCTCGTGAACGAGGTCTCGTCGTGCGCCGCGGCCCCCGCTCGGTGTGGGCGTACGGTACGGCGACCTAGGCGTCACGTCGCGTCAGTCGCTCGCTCGGTCATCGACGACGACGAACGTGAACGTGGCGAGGGCGGCGTCGCAGCTCGGGTAGCCGACGCAGAGATAGTCCTTCACCAAGGGACGCCCGAGCTGAGGCGCGCGGACGAGCGCCTGCTCGTACGGCAGGGCAACGCCGACGAGACGAAGGGGATCGGGGCGCTCGGGGGGCACCCCGTTCACGGTCACCCTGACCGACGCGTCGGGCCCCATGTGCGAGTACCGCCAGAACCAGTCGGAATGGCTGGAGGCCGCGCGCCCGGTCACGAGCACGATCGTGGGACCGAGGTAGGGGAAGGACTCGATCATCGTCTTCCCGTTCGACTCGCTCACCTCCTGCTTCCGCAGCTTCGGGCCGAGGAGAAACTCACGGCCCACGTCGAGCCGACGCCCGCCGACCTCGAGATCACCGTCGACGAAGGCCACGTCGCGGACGGTGAGCTCGGGCGTCAGATCGAGCGTCATCTCGACCCGGAACCCGAGCCCGTCGCGCGAGAGGACGCGGGCCGGGCCGATGCGGGCGAGCGCCTCGCGCACCGGGGCAGCCGCGGGGTCGTCGGGGCTCACCGTCGCCGCCGCCACCTCCACGTCGGGCGCGCCGCCGTCGCTACCTCCGCAGCGCCTGCCGTTGCAGCAGACCGTCGCGAGGAGGGCGCCGAGAAGGGGCCAGCTTCGAGGGCGCATGACGAGGGCGAGCGTATCGCTTCTTCGCGCAGGTCGCGCGAGAGCGAGGCCGCGGTGGGTCTACGCGCGCTTCCGCGGGGCAGCGACCGAGGCGGGCGGACAGCAGACGGCGACGAGGGCCTTCGCTTCGGAGAGGAGGACCTCGAGACAACGGATGAGCGCGGCGCCGTCGATCGCGTACACGTGGCGGCGACCGTGGCGCTCGCCCTGCACGATGCCGGCCTCCTCCAGCGTCCGCAGGTGGCGCGAGACGACCGAGCGATGCTGGGGGAGCGCCTCCGCGATCTCTCCGACGTCGCTCGGGCCCTTCGCGAGGAGGGCGCGGAAGACCTCGAGGCGCGCGGGCTCGACGAGCGCGCGGAGGAACGGCGCGTCGAGGAGCTCGACGAGGCGCGCGGAGCACTGCTCGGGGGTCGGAGGCGTCATGGGCTCAGGTCACGAGGGCAGCGCAGCAGAAGGCGCCGCGCGGACGATGACGCCAGGCGAGGGCCACGTGGAGCGCGGCGACGGCGATGCCCCCGACGATCGGTCCGGCGACCAACAGCGACACCGACGCGGGCCACGCGCCGAGCGTCGTGGGCGCCGAGAGCGACCAGGCGCTGGCGGGCCGTGCGGCGAGGACGAGGACCGTCGCCGCGACATGTACGGCGACGAGGACGACGTGGAGGGCGTACTCGCCGCGGCCGAGGCCGCCGAGCGACCGTCGACTGTCGTTCTCCGACAGGACGTCGAAGACGCCGACGATCTGATCGACGATCGCGAGGCCGACGCCGACCCAGAGCAGCGCGCCGGCGCTCGGCATCGCGAAGAGGATCACGACGATCGGCGCGAAGAGCACCGAACGCGCCGTGTGCCACAGGTGCTCGCAGTACGAATCGGCACGTCGGTGGAGCCCCAGCCGCCAGAGGTGGATGTAGAGGCCGTCGATCGCCGAGAGGACCGCGAACGCCTGGAGCACGAGGACGCCGGCGATCACGAGGACGGGGTTCACCATCCCCCCATTGTGTGCACGGCCATGCACATGTCAAGCGTGCATCACCATGCACATGTCGATCGGCGCGAGCGTCCGCGGGGTCGATGCCGAAAGGCCGCCTACTTGCGCCGGTAGGCGTCGACGTCGACGTCGTACTGCTTCACCCAGCGGTGGATCTGGAACGGCGCCTTCCCGAAGGCGCGCGCGACGGCGGCGACGTTCCCCCGGTGCTCCTCGAGCAGGCGCGTGAGCCGCACGCGGAGATCCTCGTCGGAAGCGCTCGCGACGACGAGCGCCTCCGAGAGCGCCGGCAGGACGTGGGGGAGCGCGATGGGGGCGCCGTTCGCGACGACGAGGGCGGTCGCGAGACAAGACCGGAGCTCGCGAACGTTCAGCGGCCAGCCGTGCGACAAGAACCTCAGCCCGACCTCCGGTCTGAGCACCACGGACTCGGGCGAGCGCGAGAGCTCCACCAGGAGGGCGGAGACGAGCAGCCCGATGTCCTCGATGCGCTCGCGCAGCGGCGCGAGTCGGTGGGTGAAGGAAGAGACCCGGGCCAGCAGGTCCTCGCGGAAGGAGCCCTGCGCGACGCGCTCGTGCAGCGGGCGGTTCGTCGCCGCGATGACCCGGACGTCGACCGGGACCTGGCGCGTCGTGCCGACGGGCGTCACGGCCGCGTCCTCGAGCGCACGCAGGAACGCGACCTGCGACGTGGGAGGCAGCTCGGCGAGCTCGTCGAGGAAGAGCGTGCCGCCATCGGCGGCGCGGAAGAAGCCGACCTCGTCGCGCGTGGCGCCGGAGAACGCGCCCTTGACGTGTCCGAAGAGCTGGCTCTCGAGAAGCCCCTCCGGGATCGCCCCGCAGTTGACGGCGACGAACGGCGTGGCACGACCCGAGAGCTCGGCGAGCGTCCGCGCGACGATCTCCTTGCCCGTGCCCGACTCTCCGAGGAGCAGGACCGGGAGTGTCGAGCGGGCGACGCGGCGGAGCAGCGCGAGGCGCGCCTCGAGCTCTGGAGACAGCGTCCTCATGCGGTCGCCGGGGCGGCCCGCATCGAAGTAGAGGTCCTGGTCCGGATGCTCGGGGACGACGGCGCTCTCGCGGAACAAGAGGATCTTGTGCCCGCACTCGATGACGTCCCGGTCCACGAGCGTAGCCCGCTGCACCCGCTTGCCGTTGACGAAGGTGCCGTTGCGCGACGCCTCGTCGACGACGACGAAGCGATCTCGCGCGCGCACGATGCGCGCGTGGTTGCGCGAGACGAGCGATCCGGGGAAGCGGACCGTCAGGACGCGACCGTCGTCGGTCCGTTCGCGGGACGAATCGCAGGAGGGGCCACGCGTGAGCCGTACCTCGTCGACCTGGGTGAGACAGAAGCGTGCGCCGCCGAGGGTCGGGGCGTCGCAGTGCATGACGAGAAAGAGGCAGGGCCCCCTGGCGACCGCTTCGCCCTCCGTTCGGCGCTCGTCGTCCCGAGCCGTCGTCGTGATTTCGATCGAGCTCATCGGAGCAGCGGCGAGACCTCGACCCGAGCGCGTGCTCCGCCGCGTCGAAGACGGCCCACGTGGGGAGTCTTCATCGAGGACGAGGGAGCGTCAAGCTCGCGGGCGAGACGCCAGGCCGCGCATGGAGCGAGAGCCCCGCGCCGAGGTCAGAAGGGGCTCGTCACCGGTCGCGAGTTGCCGGTCTCCTGCACGTACGGTCCGCTCCAGCCCGGCGGCACTCGAGCCCCTTGAACGCCCGCGGAGGTCGGGACGCTTCCGCCGGCGCCGAGGGCGTAGCGGAGGTTCCGGACGCCGAGGGCGCGGCCACGGAACTCGAGCGAGGCGAGCGCGGTCCCACTCGTCTCGCCGAACCACACGCAGTCCTCGTAGACGCTGAGCTCGACGCCCTGATGCGGGTTCGAAGGTGGGCTCACGCCATAGTTCGGGGGATCGGCGTTCTCCGGTCCGAAGCCGGCGTTGGCCAGCGGGACGACCTGTCCTTCCGCGCCGAACTGGACACGGTGAATCGCCATGTACCTCGTCGGATAGCCGTACGTGAGCCCCTGGGCGTAGTCGCCGGCGCGATCGTCGTCGCGCCAGGCGTCTGGCGTCTGGCTCATCTTGCAGTCGCTGCCCTGGATCTTGATGTAGCTCGTCGAGGTGGCCGTGTTGGTGAGGATGGAGTGGCGCACCGTCGTCGAGTCGAAGATCCCTCGCATGCAGTGACCGCCTCCCGCCCCGCCGTCCTTGTTCAGCCGCACGCCTACCAGGTGGAACGCGCGCCCGGCGGCGATGAACGCGTAGCTCGAGGCCGGGTCGTGGAGCATCTCACCCGAGCTCCAGGCGAAGAAGCCGCGCGGATACCGGACGTTGTCAGCCACGGTGACCCCTCGACCGTGGATCACCGCTTGGTCGAAGACGTACCCGAACGGGGCCGACGTGTACCGGCGGAGACGTCCGTCGACGACGCCGCAGTAGTCGAACCCGACGGCTCCGCTCGTGAAGGACGCGACGTCCACCCCGAGGAAGCGGATGTTCTTCGACCTGTTCGCGGGCGCGTCGAGCTCGTTGCGAGCGTCGACGTTCACCCCTCCCACGACCGGGGCGGCGCCGTTCCCCGCCTTGGAGAACAGGATATTGTGACGCTCGCTGGTCACGATGGGGCCGAACGAGAGGTAGTTGCCTCCACTCTCGAGCGTGTAGTGGGTGCCGCTCACCCACGACGGCCACGAGCCGCGGGAGACCGGGACGTGGACGGGCGCGGGCGGCGCCGACACGGCGACGGTCATCGAGATCGTGGCCTCGTGCCCGGCGGAGTCCCGCGCGCGGAGGCGCACGACGTGGCTCCCGACCCGCGTGAACGCCCTGCCGAAGATCGGGGGCCCCGTGTCCTCGTCCCTCGACTGAGCCGAGACGGGCCACGTCCCCCCGATGCCCTCGCCGTAGTGGATTCGATAGCCGATGTGGAGCCACGCCCCGTCCCCGTCGGCGCCGTCGGGCACCACGGACCGCGTCGCCGTCGCGTCGAAGGTGACCAAGAACGGCGCGGTCCCCGAGATCGTCGTCGCACCGTCGACGACGGCCGTGCGCTGACGGACGCCTGACGTGTCCACGTACTCGACCGTCAGCGCAGGCGTGATCTCGGCGTCGTCGACCTGCGGCCCCGGCGTGATCGCCGCGCCGTCCGCTGCCGCGGCGCCTCCGACGCCGCCGTCGCGGGGAGCGCATTCGGCCGGCGCCGTGGTGCGACCCGAGCCCGGACCGTCGCCCCCTTCCGACCCCGCGAGGCGGCAATCCGGGAAGGGCGTATCGCTCGAGGCGAACGACGCTTCGGTGCAGGCGAACGAGACGAGCGTGACCAGGCTGCAGAGCAGCCCCAGCAGCGTCGACGTGGCGTTCGACGGTTCGGACATCGCTAAGACCTCCATGACGTGACGGAAGAGACGGACGACTGGCGTGACGACGAGCTCAGTTCGTGGAGTAGGGTCCCTTCCACGCAGCGGGCAGCGCGCCGCCGTGGCCGTCAAGGCCGATGCCGATGGGCCCGCCGTCGGCGCGCACGTTGCCGCGGGACGTGAGCCGCCGCCCCGTGAGGATGAGGTCGGTCACCGTGCTCGCGCCGCGGACGAAGCGGTTGTTCTCCACGACGACGTCCTCGATGCCCTGGGCGGACGTCCCGTTCTCCGGCGCGATGGCCACCGTCCACGCGTTGTTGTCCTCCGGATCGCCGAAGAGGTTGTTCGCGATGACGACCTGCCGGGTCGCCCACCCCGGGCTCGCCGCCTGGTAGCCGTCGGCGTAGGTGCCGAGCCCTCCCGAGTGGAGCTTGAGAGCGTGCCGGATGCCGTCGGAGGAGCGACCGCGGAGGGCGTTGTGCGCGATGACGCCCTTGTGGAGCCCGAAGATCCGAGCGGTGTGCTGCTGCGCGTACACCATGTCGTTTCCGAGCAGCGCGAGGCGGGACATCGTTCCGTAGAACAGGCCGAGGTTCGTCGGGTTGGCTCCCCGCAGCTGATTCTCGACGACGAAGATCTCTCGCGGGTAGAAGAAGGCGCTCGTCGGCACGTTCCGCCAAGGGTCGTTCTCCGCCCAGTACTCGAGCGCGGCGCCGATCACGATCTGGTTCTCGCGCCCGGCGCCCGGCTGCGTGAGATCGTTCCGGTAGAGGAGGATCCTCGACGCGGAGTTGTGCTGGACGATGCCGTTCATCACCGCCAGGTCCATGATCGTGACGTCGTCGTTGAACTGAGCCGACGCCACGCGCCCGGTGCCGATCTCCACCGTCGAGACCTCCGGCTTCGCGCCGATCCCGAAGGCCCCGACGACGACGTTCCGGTGAACGTGACCGACGCCGACCGCGCCGAAGCTCTCGCCCCGGCGAAGCAGCACCCGCTTGTCGCTGTAGGCGAAGGCGCTCGGCAGCGCCGTGAGGTGCGCCGCGCCGCCGGGGCATCCCGAGAAGTTGCTCGACGTGGAGACGCACACGGTGCCGGCAGCGGCGAAGGTCGTGCTCGGATCGGCCACGGTGATCGTCACGAACGCGTCAGCGTGCCCCGAGTCGTCCGACGCGCGCACGCGCACCGTGTACGTCCCCGGGACATCGAACACGTGCGCGGCGACGGGGCCGCCCGTCTGGCGGCTCTTCGGGAGCCCGGAGATGGCCCAGGTCTCCCCGCGCTCGTCGCAGAAGTCGAAGCCATAGGTCACCTCGCGGAACGGATCACGCCCCGCGACGCTCGTCGTGCTCGTGGTCGCGTCGAACAGGACGGCGAGCGGCGCGGTCCCGCTCGTCCGGGTCGCGACGACACGCGCGACGAGGGAGGACGATGCTCCGGCCGAGGGCCAGGTCGCGCAGGCGCCCGTGCTCGGCGGCGGCGGCGAGGGCTCCGGCGGCGGCGCGACGGCTTCGTCCGACGAGGCGCACGGCTCGCTCCCGCACGTCGTCGTCGTGCACGTCCCGCCTCGGTCGGCGCACGCCGCCGGGCTCGAGGGGTCGCCGCCTCGGCTGGCTTGGTCCGCCTGCTCCTCCGACGCGGGCACACACCCGGCGATCCCGACGAGCATCCCGACGAGCAACAGACGCGGCTTGTGGAGTGACGCGCTCATGACCGGCCTCCTCTCGGCTCGGCTCAGCAAGGCGCGTGCCCTCCTGGGATCGCGCGATTCCTCGGAGCTTCCGACGGCGCGCGGAGCTCTCGACCGGGCCCGAGCGACACGCGTTTCGAAACGGTTTCGACGTGAGGCGCCCTTCGCCTCTCCCGGCAGCCCCGTCAGCGGTAATCCACGAGCACGTCGTCGTAACGCGCGTCCCACGACGGGGCCGCGCTGTCCGAGTGCACGACGCCGATCGCGAACCGCGGCATCCCCTCGGGGATTCCGAGGGCGAGCGGCCCGCTGAACGCGATCGCGCCGTCGACATGGGCCGTCATGGTGTCCTGCGCGGAGGAGGAGCTCGCGCGCGAGAGCCTGAACCCAAGCTCCGCCCACCCTCCGAGCGGGAGATCGCGGGCGAGCGGGTGGTCGCTCGACGTGCCGCCAGGAAGGTCGACCTCCAGGATCGAGAGCGAGAGCCGTCCCGGCGTGCGCAGGCGCGCTGTCAGCTGGAGGATGAGGAGTGGGGAGCCGTCGACGCGCGCGACCGTGAACAGCTCGCTCAAGACCGCGACGCGGTCATCCGCGTTGGCGGCGTCGACGCGCACACGGAAGGTGACCTCGACCTCGCGCGGAAGCTGGGCGAACGCCGGGAAGTCGACGTTCGCTGCCGCCCACGCCGGGCTCGCCCCATCGACCCTCGCGCGGAGCGAGGCCGGCGCAGAGAACGGGTCATCGGTCGTCCGCTCCATCCAACCTCGGTGGGCGCCCGTGCGCGTCCACTCGGAGGTCCACTCCAGCGCGTCGAAGCGCGTGCAGAACGTCGGCGCAGGCGCTCGGTCGCAGAGGCTCGCGCCACCGTCGCGTGCGCTCGCGTCCGCGCGCGCGGCGGCCTCGGGGTCGACCTGCACGGGCGCGCCGAACCCGAGCACCTCCGAACAGCCGGACACGAAGAGGACGGTCCACCCGGCGCGCCGCCACATCGGAGGAGTATACGCCGTGCCGTGTCCCCCGCGTGCCCAGGCGCGACACCGACGCTCGGCGGCGCGAGTAGCCCTATACTGACGAGAATGACGGCGGGGCATCCCGGCGAAGGAGACGTGGTGGCGGAGAAGTACCGCCTCGAAGAGATGCTCGGTGAAGGCGGCATGGGGCGCGTCTTCCGGGCCAAGCACCTCCTCCTCGGCCAGGACGTCGCGATCAAGCTCCTGCACGACACGGCAGACGAGCCTGCGGCGCGCGCGCGCTTCATGCGCGAGGCGCGCGCGACGATGTCGCTCCAAGGCCCGCACATCGTGCGCGTGTTCGACGTCGGCGTCCTCGCGTCGAACACCCCGTACATGGTCCTCGAGCTGCTCCAGGGTACGGATCTCCGTGGGCTCCTCGCCGCGCGCGGGGCGCTGCCGGTCGCGGAGGCGGTCGACTACCTCCTCCAGATCTGCGAGGGTCTCGCCGAAGCGCACCTCAAGGGGATCGTCCATCGGGACCTGAAGCCCCAGAACCTCTTCTTGACGCACCTCGCGACCGGTACGCCGTGCGTGAAGGTGCTCGATTTCGGCGTCTCCAAGCTCGCCGCCGAGGCGCACGACGACCTCACCGTGTCCCACGCGATGATCGGCTCTCCGGCGTACGTCGCCCCGGAGCAGATCCGCGACGCACGCAACGTCGACGCGCGCGCCGACGTCTGGTCGCTCGGGGTCGTGCTCTACATGCTGCTCGGAGGGGGCAAGCCCTTCCGCGGTGAGGGGATCGCCGCGATGTGCGCGTCGATCGTCGTGGACCCGCCGGAGCCCCTGCGCGCGCGTTGTCCAGACGTGCCCGCGGCCCTCGAGGCCGTCGTCTTCGGGTGCCTCGAGAAGCGCCGCGAGCGACGCATCCCCGACGTGGCGGCGCTGGCGCGCGAGCTCGCGCCGTTCGCGTCCGACCTCGGGCGCACGAGCGCCGAGCGCCTGCTCCGCACGTACGGCGGCGGAACCGCTCCCCGACCCTCGGTCCACGCGCCCTCGCGCACGACGGACGAAGGCGGCGGTACGATGACCGCCGAGGACGGCCTCCGCCTCGAACCGCGGTCCGCGACACCGGAGCCGCGCGGGTCGCGACGCCACCTCGCGCCGATCGTGCTCGTCGCGGGCATGCTCGCGGGCGGGATCGCCATCGCGGCGACGCGCGCGGGATCGTCGCAGCCGACGGCGACGATCCCGTCGCCGGTCGAGGTCTCCGTCGCGCTCCCGCCGCCGAGCCCGTCCACGGCGGCGCCGTCATCCGCTGCGCTTCTTCCGGACGTCACGCCCGCGAGCACGGACGCCGTGCCCGCCCTGCCTGCCCGCTCCGCGACGACGAAGGCCGGCGGCGA
>JALHPN010000278.1 GCA_022842465.1 Polyangiaceae bacterium
TCTCGACGGTGCCCGGCGGCGTGAGCGACACGGCCGGCAACCAGGCCGCCGCGGAGGCGCTGACGCCGGATCCGAACAGCGCCGGCAAGCCCGCAGGGCCGCTGACGGGGCTCGCCCCGTCGGACAGCAGCGGGTGCGCGGTCACGGACGCGCGCGGACTCGGCGACGCCGCGACGCTCGCGCCCCTGGCGGGCCTCGGCCTCGCCCTCGTGCTCGCCGCGCGTCGTCGGCGTGCGTCGTCGGACGCGAAGGGGGTGCTGTGATGCGCGGCTTCGGAGCGACCTGGCTGCTCGTCGTGGCGGCGGCAGCGGCGATGCTCGCGGCAGCCTGCGGATCGTCGGAGCAGCAGATGCTCACGCGCCGGAACCCCGTCACCGGGCAGCTCGAGCAGGTCGAGGCCGAGGGGACGGACCAGTCGGCCGTGCAGGCGGGCGGCTCCGGCAAGGACTACTTCGCCGCGAACGTCCACCCGATGCTCGCGCAGAAGTGCGGCGCTTGCCACGACCAGGGCGGCAGCGGGAACCCGGCATGGATCTTCAAGGGCGACGCGGCCAAGTCGTACGACCTCGTCTATGCGCTCGGCTACGTCACGCCGACGGGGTCGCGCCTCGTCGACAAGGGCGTCCACTCGGGCGGCGGCGGACCGGCGCTCACGGACGGCGAGAAGACGACGGTCCTCGCCTGGGTGGCGATGGAAGTGACCGCCGGCACCGCGAAGGCGGGTCCGAGCAAGCTCGAGAAGTTCGGCGGCTGCCTCGACGCGACGAAGTTCGCGGAGATCGGCCTCGAGAAGCTCGTCACCACGCGCCGTCAGGCCGCGAACAACACGAACAACGTCCAGCCCTGGGAAGAGGGCGCGAACACGTGCACGGGCTGCGACAACACCCCCTGCCGCGCCTGTCACTCGCTCGACGACGCGACCGGCTTCATCCTGGCGCTCGGCAACCCGAACCTGCCCGCGAACATCACGTTCGAGGAGACGAAGAAGGTCACACCGGCGTACCTTCAGAAGTACGTCACGGCCGGCCCGGACGGGAACCCGATGAAGTCGGACGGGCTCCTGAAGAAGGCGGCCGCTACGACGAAGGATCGCGCGCACACGCACCCGATGTTCGTGATCACGCCCGACATGCAGTCGCGCATCGACGCCTTCGTGAACGACGCGCTCGTGAGGTACGCGGCGAAGCAGTGCGGACAGTGACGGCGGCTCAGACGAGGTAGCCGACGTCCGACGCGAACGTCGGGTAGGCCGCCTCCTCCGCGCCGAGCGCCTTCGCGGACACGCCGTGGCGCATCGCCATCGCGAAGAGGTGAATCGTCTCCTCCGCCCCGGCGCGGAGGAGATGCGCGCCGACGACGTCTCCCGCACGGGAGACGAGCACCTTCGTCGCCGCCACGGCCTCGTGGTGCGTGCGCCCCGAGATCCAGGACGGTATCGCGCTCGTGCGCTTCACGTCGACGTCGATGCCCTGCGCGCGCGCCTCCTCCTCCGTCAGGCCGACCTGCGCGAGGGCCGGGATCGTGTAGACGCAGCGCGGGACGTACCGGAGGTCGGGCTCGTCGTGCCTCTCTCGGACGAGGTTCGTCGCGCCGAGCGCGCCGAGCGACGACGCGAGCGGAGAGAGCTGCGGCATCCCCGGCACGGCGTCGCCGACGAAGACCATGTCGAGATCTCCGTCCACGCGGAGGTCGGGACGGAGCGAGACCCTGCCGCGCGCGTCCACCGCTATGCCCGTCGTCGCGAGGTCGAGACCGTCGATGCGCGGGGCACGTCCCGCGCCGTGGAAGACCGCGTCGACCACGAGCCGCTCGGCCTCGCCGGCGACCTCGAAGGCGACGGCGAAGGCCTCCCCCTCGCGCTCGACGGCGCGGACGGCCACGCCCGTGCGGACCTCGATCCCGAGCGTCTCCGAGTAGTCGACGAAGGCCGCGACGATGTCCTCGTCCGCACGAGGGAGAGCGCGGTCGCCGCGCTGGAGGAGCACGACGCGCTCGCAGCCGGACCTCACGAGCACGTGCGCGAGCTCCATCGCGACGACACCCGCGCCGACGAAGACGGCGGTCTTCGGCACGCGCGGGAGCTCGAGGATCGCGTCGCTCGTCGCGAGGAGGTCGGCGCCGGGGAACGGGAGCTTCGACGGGGCCGAGCCGGTCGCGACGACGATCTTGCGGGCCTCGATGCGACGTTCGCCTGGCGCGACCTCGACGACGTGCCGTCCGACGAAGCGCGCCCGCCCGCGGACGAGCTCGATCCCCTTCGACGCGAGCGACGCCTCCATCTCTCCGTGGATCGGCCCGACGATCGACGCGCGGTGCGCCTGGAGCTCGGCCCAGTCGATCCGGAGATCGCCGCGGACGCCGTGACCACGGGCCCGGCGCGCGTGATCGACCAGCTCGCACGCCGCCACGAGGACCTTCTTCGGCACGCAGCCGCGGTTCGGACAGGTGCCGCCGACGACGTCCTCTTCGACGACGGCGACGCTGCACCCTGCCTCGCGCGCGACACCTGCCGCCGCACGTCCGGCGTTCCCGGCGCCGATCACGAGGACATCGACCTTCGACTCTGCGGCTGTCATGGCGGACGCGAGGGTACACCGCCCGCGTCCTCGAGCCGAACGAGGCCGAGCGCGAGGTCTGCGCCGAGCGTGCGTCCCGCTCTGCCGGTCTCCCACAGATCTGAGGGAGGGGTCGCAGTCGACGCTTGCCGGGCGGGCGCCGTCGCGTAGCTTGGGAGACTGACCCTCTTCGTCCCCACCTCAGGAGGACTCCATGTCTCGATTCACTGCGATCCCCGTGGCCCTCGCCACCGTGTCCGTGCTCGCCCTGTCGGCCGGCATCGCGAAGGCCGAGCCTCCGGCCGCGGCTGCGGACGACGTGGCCGTGAAGGCGGCGCTCCTGCGCTCGCTCGTCGTCAACGACCTCCGCGCACCCGCAGCGACGGGGGGCGCGGCGACGGCGCCGAGCGTCGCGACCCACGCCGGGACCGTCGAGCCCGGCCGCCAGAATCGCCTCGCCGACATCCGCTCGACGGAAGGCGCCGGCGCGACCAACGCAGGCGCCGCCCGCGAGGTCGCCGTCGCTGCGGGCACGTCGACGGTCGAGCGCCCGGCCGCCGGGATCCGCGTCATCCGGCGGATGAACGTCGAGCGAACCCTCGCCGCGGCCGCGCCTGCCGTGCAGGGCTGCGCGGACCGCGCGAGTCTCCGCACCGGCGCGAGGCTCACGTTCAAGATCGCGGTGCTCCCGACCGGCGAGGTCGAGCGGGTCACTCCGCTCGCGACGGCGGGGATCGGACGAGACACGGTGGCGTGCGTGGCCGCCGCGCTGATGTCCGTGACGTTCACGGGGCCGGGGGGGACCGGCGCGTCGCTGGAGGTACCGGTGACGATGGCCGCGGGGAAGGCGGGGACGGCGAGCCCGTCTCCGCCTTCCTCGCCGCTCTCGCCCCCCAGCGCGCCGATCGCGATGGCCAAGGCCGCGTCGGGCGCCTCGACCGGCCCCGTGCCCTGACGTTCAGGGCCGCGAGGCCTTCCTCACAGACGGGCAGTCCAGCGCGATGCGCGTGGTGGGGCTGCCCGACGGCTTCGCGCCGCGCACACGGCAAGACGCCAGCTCGAGCGCGAGCATCCGCGTTTGATCCGTGTCGAGGTACTCGAGGAGGACGCTCCGCGTCGCGCGCCCGCCCTTCGCGAAGGCGGAGACGGACGCCGTCGGCGCGGTGAGGCCGACCTCGCCGTCCACGCGCGTCGCCGGAGCGCTCCCCTTCTCGCGAAGCGTGATCGCGTCGACGCCGACGATGGGCACGGCGATGCCGTCGATCTCCGCCCGCACCGCGCCGAGGCGCCGGCCGGGGCTCCCGCGATTCGAAGACGACGACGCGAGCACGAACGGCGACCGCGTCACCTTCTCGGTCGCGAAGACGAGGTGCGAGATCCCGTTCCCTCCGACACCGATCGGCGGGAGCTTGATCGAGAGCAGCTTCGCGCTGCCCTTCTGCTTGCCGTTCGGCCCCTCGAGCGCGAAGAGGTGGGGCGCCACGACGCCGTCGACGAGCTGGTCGATCAGGTTCAGCTGCGCCCCGGTGAGCTCCTCGAGGTCGACGCCGAGCGTCGCCTGACCGCGCGGTCCGCCATCGTCGAACGACTTCACGAGGGAACGCTCCCCGTCGACCGTCAGGAGGACGCGCGCCCCCGCGCTCGGAGGCGCCGCATCTTCCGCGCGCGAGGAGCGCATGGTGACCGTGATCATCACGATCACCCCGATCGCCGCGCCGCGTGTCGAGCTCCGCATGGGGGCCGGACCCTGCCATCCCACCGAGCACCGCGCAAGGTCACCTGCGTGCGGTCGGCGGGCCGCACGTCGCGCGGAGAGCCTGGCGCTCGGCCGGCGTGAGGACCGTCACCGGGCGGCGCGGCGCGAGGCTTCCCGCCTCGAAGAACGGGTTCGGCCATCCCTTGCCGCGGAGCTTCCATCCGAGGAGCAGGCGGGCGACGTGCGCGAACATCCGAGCCTGGGCGACGGCGCCCGTCTCCCCGGTCGTCACGGGCGATGTCGCGAGCTTCGCTTGCACGGCCGCCCGGACGGGGCCCACCTGGTCGAAGGCGCCCTGGAAGAGAGCGCCCGAGAGCCCCACGAACGGCACTGCGGGCGTCAACGTGTTCGCGACGGGCGTGTTGCAGCAGCCGGAAAACCACCGGAACATTCCCTTCTCCGAGAGCCGCACGCCGAGGATGGACTCGGCCCCGCGATCGAACGAGACGTCCGCCGGCGCGGCCTGGACGATGTCCGATCCGCCGTGCACGTCGAGCAGGTCCGCGCGCCCGAGATGATGCGCGAAGGCCTGGCAGTCGTCGCAGTAGCAGATGCAGTGGTTCACCGCGCTCGGCGATGCACGGCGGAGGACGCCGTGCACGCCCCCGCAGCGACAGGCGAGCTCGACGTCCTTCGTCCTCGAAGAGGTCATCTCCCACGCGTTAGCTCAGTTCTCGCGGAGGCTGAAGGGTCTGCTACGACTCGTCGGATGAGCGTCCGTCTCGTGCTCGCGTCCGCGTTCGCGGCTCTGGGGGCGTGCAAGTCGACCGCGCCGCCGATCGCCGATCCGGGGGACGTGCCCATCGCGGAGATCGGGCCTCTCGCGAGCGCGAGCGCCACGAGCGACGCCCCCGCGCCGGCCCCCTCCCCACCGCCGCCGGCCACGGCGTCGAGCGTGCCGACGACGGAGCCTTCGGCGCTGCGCCCGCATCCCGGGCTCGACGAGCGTCCCGTCGCGCGAGGCCCCGGCGTCGAGCTGCTGGGCACGGCGTGCGACGGCGCGGCGGCGGGCTGCGGGCGGGGCAAGAAGCTCGCCGTCGTCCGCCAGTCGTTCTGGAGCTCGGCCCCCGGCCCGACCGCGAAGCTCCCGTGCGCGCCGCAGACGATGACGAAAGGGCTTCCCGTCACGACGGCGGTCGCCGGGTGCGTCGCGGACGGGCTCGTCGTGCTCCAGAGCCGCTGCATCGTCTGTCGCATCGACTCGCGCGAGCTCATGGTCGGTCGCGTCGCCGACATGCTCCCCGCACAGCTGAAGGAGGCGCAGGCGTTCGCGCAGCTCGACCGCGAAGCACCGCTGACGACGGAGAGCGCGTGGAGCGCCGCGATCGCGAAGGCCGTGAGCGCCGCCAAGCAGGACCTCTGAGCTCGACGGCGACGGCCGACATTTCTGCCTCGCTCGCGCTTTGTCGGGGCCAGCGCGCTCCGTATCGTCATCGCTCATGACCGAGCTGTCCGAGACCACGCAGCGCGCCCTGGCGGCGATCGACGAGGACGCCACGGAGCGTGTGCTGTCCGAGTTGATCCGCATCCCGAGCATCAGCGGCTCACCCGAGGAGGCGGCGGCGCAGCGCTGGTTCGAGGGTCGCATGCGCGACGCCGGCCTCGAGACCGATCTCTGGGAGATCCCGATGGCCGAGACCCTCGCGCATCCGGACTTTCCCGGCTCCGAGGTGACGCGCGACCGAGCCCTCGGCCTCGTCGGCGCGTGGGGCGACGAAGAGGGGCCCACGCTCGTCCTCAACGGCCACATCGACGTGGTCCCGCCCGGCGATCTCGCGCAGTGGTCGGGCGGCGACGCGTTCTCCGGCGCCGTCCACCACGGCGGCGTCTACGGCCGCGGCGCGTGCGACATGAAGGGCGGGCTCGTCGCGAACCTCGCCGCGATCGCCGCCGTCCGCCGAGCCGGCATCCGCCTCCGCGGCCGCGTGCTCCTCGAGAGCGTCGTCGGCGAGGAGGACGGCGGGCTCGGCACGTTCGCGACGCTCCAGCGCGGCTACCGCGGCGACGCGGCGATCATCCCCGAGCCGACCGAGCAGGCGATCATCCCGGCCTGCGCCGGCGCGCTCACGTTCCGCCTCCGCATGAGAGGCCGGAGCACCCACGCCAGCGTCCGCACCGAAGGCGTGAGCGCGCTCGAGAAGTTCTGGGGCGTGTGGCGGTCCCTCGACGAGCTCGAGAAGCGACGCAACGCGAAGCCGGACGCGATGTTCGAGCGCTTCCCGCTCCCCTACCCGCTCAGCATCGGGACGCTCCATGCCGGCAACTGGCCGAGCTCCGTCCCCGACGACCTCGTCGCCGAAGGACGGATCGGCGTCGCGCTCGGCGAGCGCGTGGAGGAGACCCGCGCCGAGCTCGAGCGGGCCGTGCTCGCCGCGCGCGCGCGCGACCCTTGGCTCTCGGAGCACCCCGTCGACGTCGAGTGGTTCGGGGGACAGTTCGCGAGCGGCTTCATCCCGCGCGACCACAGCCTCGTCGGTCTCGTGTCGGACGCGCATGCCTCGCTGAACGACGGCGCGCTGCCGGACGTCCACGGCGCGCCGTACGGGAGCGATCTTCGCCTCATGGTCGGCCTCGGCGGGATCCCGACGCTCCACTACGGGCCCGGCCACGTCCGCCATGCCCACGCCCCGAACGAGCACGTCCCGCTACGCGCGCTCCACGGGGTCGTGAGGACGCTCGTGGCGAGCATCGTCCGCTTCTGCGGTCACGACTAACGCTTGTCGGCCACGAGGGCGACGGCGGCGATGCGTTCGACCCCGGCGTAGGCGTCGTTGCGAGAGAGCTCCTCGCCGAAGACGTCGGGATCGATCTCGCGATACCGCCACGTCGCGCGGGCCTCGTCGAGCGTCGGCTTCACCGCCTCGAGGAACGTGTCGCGTCCGTCGACGACCGCGGCGCCGGTGTAGAGCACGAGGCGCCCCCCGACGGCGAGCCGCGCGAGGGCCTGCTTCGTCATCTCGACCGCGAGCCCCTCGCCGTACCTCCCGCTCCCGTCGCGATAGGCGCGCTGCGCGCCGTCGAGCATGTACGGCGGGTTCGCGATCGCAGAGTCCACGGGCTCCTGGATCCCGCCGAGCACGTCGCTCTCGACGAGCGAGACCTTCGTCTCCACGCCGGCGAGCGCCGCGTTGACGGCGGCGAAGCGCAGCGTCGAGGCGTTCACGTCGGCGAGCAGGACGCGGTCGGCGCCGTGGGCGGCGATGATTCCGCCCGCGCCGGAGCCGCAGCCGATGTCTACGAGGGTCCCGGCGCCCTTCAGCTCGCGAGCGACGAGATCGCAGAACCGATAGGTGTCCGGCCCGAAGAAGACGGCGTCCTTCGCGAGGGTGGGGAAGGCGGAGTGGACGAAGAGCTCACCGTGGAGCGTCGAGAAGCGGACGCGCGACCGGCAGAAGTCGCCCTGCTCCTCGAGCACGCTCGCGGCGCGCGCGAGCGCGAGGAGAGGGGGCGGCAGCAGCCTCGGACCAAAGGGCCGGCTCCAGCCGAAGACGTCGCGGACGCTCCGCGCGACGTCACGCCCCGCCTCCCGGGCGCGATGGTCCACGCGACGGTGCGTCTCCGGCGTCACCGTGACGAACGTGTACCCGTCGCGCCGCAGCGCGCGTCCCAGCTCGAGCAGGGCACGCGCCTCGTCGTCGAGCGTTCTCTCCACGGAACCTGCGGGCGGCGCGACCACGGCTTCGCATCGTGCAACGGCCGAGCCATCGGACAGCTCGACACGAATCGTCCGTCGGGAGCGGCCGCGCGGCGCACGTTCGCATCGTGAGACGCGATCTCGACGGGCGGCAACGCCCGCCGCAGCTAGAGCGGAGGAGCCGCTTCGTCGGGCGCTCCCGTTCGGCGGAGCGCTCCGACGAGCCGCCCCTGGAGGTCCCGACGGCGCCGAAGCCCGCGCCGGCCGCGAAGAAGCCGGGCAAGCGCACCGCGCGCTGAAGGGTCACTTCCGTCGGAGCAGGACGAGACCGAGCACGCCGGCGAGGCCGAGCACGCGAAGGACGGCGTCCCCTCGGCTCCTCGCGGCGTACCCCTCGGCCTTGGCCTCGAGGCTCCCGGGGAGCGGCTCCGCGACGAGCGCGCGGACGAGCGCGGGATCTCCGACGAGGTCGCCGCCCGCGGAGCGGACGACGGTCCGGCGCGCGCGGATGGCGTCGAGGACCTTCTGCTCGGTGGGCTCGCCCTCGACGAAGAGCCACGTCCGCACCCGGCCCAGCCCCGTGCCCCAGTGGTAGTCGGACGACGCGATCGCGGCGAGCGGGTGGCGATCCGTCACCGCGGCCTCGTCGAAGAACGTCTCGAGGTCGGACGCGCGCCACTCGCCGCCGCGTGAGGCTGCGCTCGCGGCGCGAGCGCTCGGATTCGCGAACGGGTGCGCCACCTCGCTCCCGTCGAGGAGCCCGCGGACGGCGGTGAGCTTGGGCCAGAACCGCTCGACGGGGTGCGCCGCGAAGACGACGCCACCTTGCGCATGGACAGCGCGGACGGCATCCGCGGGGTCGTGCGTCGGCGCGATGCTCGTCTCGAGCCCGACGCCGATCATGTGCGCCTCACGCGTCGTGATCTCCTCGCCCACGAGGACGAGCGGCGCGCGGCCTGGCCCGGTCAGGCGGGCCGCCGCGCGCGCGAGCTTCGCGGCGAGGAGCCCGTTGTGCTCCGTCACCGCGACGACGTCGAGACCGCGCTTTCTCGCATGCCACGGTACGACGAGCGGGGAGAGGCCGCCGTCGCTCAAGCTCGTGTGGACGTGGAAGTCCGCCGCGACGACGCGATAGCCGGCACGCACGATCTCCGGGCGCGCCGGGGCCTCGTCGTGCACCGCGCCCGAGACGACCCCCGCGATCGTCAACGCGGCGCAGCCGAGCCACGGCCAGGGTGACCGCCGCGCAGACCTCATCCGCCTCCGGGCAAGATCGGCAGGAGCTGACCCGCGACGACGAAGTAACCGAGCACGCACGCGGTGAGCACGACGTAGAACGCACCCATCGCCGCGAACGCCCGCCCGCGTGTCAGGCGAAGCCCGGCCCGGAGCCACGCGTACGTGAGGAGCCCGCCCCACAGCGCCGCACCGAGCGCGAGCCAGGGCCCGAACGCGAGCGGCGACGCATCGAGCAACATGCACCCTGCACACATCGCGAGGAGGGCGAGGAGCCACGGTCCGTGGCCCGCGAGGTAGAGCGCATAGGCGTCGCGAAAGCGCACGCCGCCGGGAGCCGCGAAGAGCCGCACGACGACCGCGACGCCCACCGCCTGAATCGCGAGGACGTAAGCGAACGAGGGGATCGCCGTGAGGAGCTCGAAGGGAGCCAGGCGCCCCGTCGACGTCACCGCGACGAGGGTCCCGACGACGACGAGGAGCCTTCCTGCCCCCGCCGTGACCGAGGCCACGGATCCCTCCGCGCGGAGCCGCTCGTACGTGGAGAACGGCGAAACGAGCAGATGCGCCGTCTCGGAGAGCTCCATCCCTCCACTATGGCGCGTCCACGCGCCTCCTGCCCGTCCTCAGAGCACGGTGACCACGAGCGGGTGCTCCGCGTCGCCCGCGACGACGCGGCGCGAAGCCCCTCGCGTCACGGCGACGAGCCTTCCGCCGAGGACGGCGCCCGTCACGGCGACACGGTCTCCGTCGCGGACGAGGGTCTCGTCCACCTCGAACGCCGTCGCCGGATCCGGGAGGACGATCCCGCGTGCGTCGAGGAAGGCCTGGAGCTCGCGAGCGGCGACGGCACGCTCGGGGGCGAAGACGTGACGCGCGCGGGCCCGTGCCGCCGCCTCGAGCACGGCGTGCTCGAGCGAGACCGTGACGCGCTCGCCTCCGTCGAGCTCGAGGTCGAAGTCCCCGCCGTCGGCGTCCTCGAGCTCGTGCTCGGGGAGCGACGCGCGGAGGCCGAAGAGGAGACACGTCTCCCCCGAGACCGGCGCGGGGATCGCGACGGAGCCGAGACGCGCGACGCCTTCGAGCCGGACCGCGTCACCGGGTGCGCCGGAACGCGGGAGCGCGACGCGGACGCGCGGCGGCGGGAGGGCGCGCGGCTCCGGTCGACGTCGGATGGCGAGGGCGAGGACGACGAGGACGGCGCCCGCGGCCCCGAGCGCGAGGGTCGAGA